>CAZNZS010000105.1:0-7955 GCA_964577585.1 uncultured Acutalibacter sp. | reverse complement strand
TGGAGGAAAACGGCATCGGCCGCCCCTCCACCTATGCCGCCACGATCTCCACCATAACCGGCAGGGAATACGTTGTCAGAGAAGGGAAGACCTTTAAGCCTACAGAGCTGGGCGAAGTGATCACCAAGCTGATGAAGGAGCATTTCCCCGATATTGTAAATGTGAAGTTTACCGCCGAGGTGGAAGACGAACTGGACGGCATTCAGCGCGGCGAAGAGGAATGGGTCGATACCCTGAACAGGTTTTATGCTGACTTTGATAAGAGCGTACAGAAGGCAAAGACGGAAATGGCCGGCGTCAAGATCCACCTGAAGGCCGACGAGACCGACGAAGTCTGCGAGCTCTGCGGCAGACCCATGGTGATCAAGGTGGGTCGGTACGGAAAGTTCATGGCCTGCTCCGGATATCCGGAATGCAAAAACGTAAAAAAGATCATCAACGACACAGGGGCCCAGTGCCCCAAATGCGGCGGGAAGATCATTGAGCGCAAGTCAAAAAGAGGCCGGGTGTTTTACGGCTGCAGCGAGTATCCCAAATGCGATTTTGTTTCCTGGGATCCGCCGTCAAAGGAAAAATGCCCTGTCTGCGGCAAGACCCTGCTGCAGAAAAAGACAAAGGATAAGCTGCTTTACTGTGTGACCGAAGGTTGTACCTTTGCCGGGAAAAAACCGGAGGACGCCGGGGAATAAGGAGAACGGAGCATGAATCCTACCGATCGCTTTATACGCATCTACAAGCAGGGGACGTTCTCTGTCATGGAGATTTGGGTGGACAGAATGACGGGAGTAAATTACCTCTATCATCAGGACGGCTATTCCGGCGGACTTACCCCGCTGCTGGACCCTAACGGGAACCCCATTGTCACGCCCATGAATTGACGGGGCAGAAAGGCGGGAGAAAAATGGAGGAACGGATCACGGTGCTGGGAGCCGGTCTGGCCGGCTGTGAAGCCGCCTGGCAGATCGCGGGCAGAGGAGTTCCCGTGATTTTATATGAGATGAAGCCCAAAAGGTTTTCACCCGCCCACAAAAGCGCCGGCTTCGCCGAGCTGATCTGCTCCAATTCTCTGAAGGCTTCCCGCATAGACAGTGCTGCGGGGCTCCTGAAGGAAGAGATGCGGCGGCTGGGTTCTCTGCTTACCGATTGCGCCGAAAGGACAAGCGTTCCTGCGGGTGGGGCGCTGGCGGTGGACAGAGACGAGTTTTCAAGGCTTGCCACGAAAGCCATAGAGGAACATCCGCTGATTGAGATACGCCGGGAAGAGGTCACAGAGCTTCCGGAGGGCGTTGCAGTGGTGGCTACCGGACCGCTGACCTCGGAAGCGCTTTCAGAAAAAATCCAGGCTGTATGCGGAGGCGGGCTCAGCTTTTTTGACGCCGCTGCGCCCATCGTCACGGCGGAGAGTCTGGAAATGGAGCACGGCTTCTTTGCTTCCCGCTATGAAAAGAGCGGGAACGATTATATCAACTGCCCCATGAACAGGGAAGAATACGACCGGTTCGTGGAGGAACTGACGGCGGCTGAGCGCGCCCCGACGCACAGCTTTGACAGATCCGGCCCGAAGGTATACGAGGGGTGTATGCCCATCGAGGTGCTGGCCTCCCGGGGACACGACGCCATCCGGTTCGGCCCCATGAAGCCCGTGGGGCTTATTGATCCGCGAACGGGGCATCGGCCCTGGGCGGTGCTGCAGCTTCGCACGGAAAACAGGGAGAACACCTTATATAATCTCGTGGGCTTTCAAACAAATTTGAAATTCGGAGAGCAGAAAAGGGTGTTCGGCATGATACCGGGCCTTGCTCATGCCGAGTTTGCGCGCTTTGGAGTGATGCACCGGAATACCTTTTTGAATTCCCCCAAGGTGCTGGGGCCGGATTTTTCCGTGAAGGAGCGGAAAGGGCTTTTCTTTGCCGGACAGATCACCGGCGTGGAGGGGTATATGGAGTCCGCCGCTTCCGGCATTCTGGCCGGTATCAACGCTGTGCGGACGCTGAAGGGTGAAAAACCGTTTATCCTGCCGGAGATCACGATGATGGGCGCATTGAGCCATTATATTGCCGGATATGAAGGAAAGGATTTCCAGCCTATGGGGGCGAATTTCGGCGTGCTTCCGCCCCTGCCTGAAAAGATCAGGGACAAGCGGGAGCGATACATGGCCTTTTCCCAGCGGGCATTGGCCGCATTGGGAGAGGCAAAAGCCACAGAGAAAGGAAGCGCTGTAGTATGAAGATCATTGTAGACGCCTTTGGCGGGGATAACGCCCCCGGAGAGATCATTGCAGGCTGTGAGGAAGCAAGAAGGGAGCTGGGCATCGATATCCTGCTTACGGGCGATAAGGCCCGGATCGAGGCTGCCGCGAAAGAAAGGGAGCTGGATCTTTCTACCATGGAGATCCTCGACTGTGGGGATGTGCTTACCATGGAGGACGACCCTGTCAGTGTGGTGAAGGAAAAGACCGACAGCTCCATGGCTGTGGGACTGCGGGCTCTGGCGGAAGGGAAGGGAGACGCCTTTGCCAGCGCGGGGAACAGCGGCGCGCTGGTGGTGGGATCCACCATGATCGTGAAACGGATCCGGGGTGTAAAGCGAGTTTCCTTTGCACCTGTTCTTCCGAAGAAGCAGGGCTTCTTCATGCTCAGCGATGGCGGCGCCAACGTGGACTGCCGCCCTGAAATGCTGCTGCAGTTCGGTATTTTGGGCTCCCGGTATATGGAAAAGGTGATGGGGGTAAAGGATCCCAGAGTGGGGCTTGCCAATGTGGGCCAGGAATCCCACAAGGGAGATGACCTGAGAAAGGCGGCATATGCTCTGCTTTCCAACTGCGGGTCCGTCAATTTTGTCGGAAATGTGGAGGCGAGGGACATCCCGCAGGACGCCTGCGACGTGGTGGTTACCGACGGTTTTACCGGCAATATGCTTTTGAAGATGTACGAAGGCGTGGCTCTTACAGTGATGAGCCTTGTAAAGGGCGTTTTCCAGAAGAACTTAAAAAACAAAATGGCCGCAGGCATGGTATACGGCGATATGAAGGCGCTGAAAAAGCAGATCGATTACAATGAATACGGCGGCGCGCCTATCATGGGCGCGGAAAAGCCTGTGTTCAAGATCCACGGCAGCGCAAAGGCCTCTACGGTCAAAAACGCTTTGAGGCTGACAAAGGAATATGTAAGCTCCGGTTTTACGG
This sequence comes from uncultured Acutalibacter sp., assembly GCA_964577585.1. Taxonomy (GTDB): domain Bacteria; phylum Bacillota; class Clostridia; order Oscillospirales; family Acutalibacteraceae; genus Acutalibacter. The sequence goes on along the minus strand of CAZNZS010000105.1, from coordinate 4,771 downwards.
ATGAGATCGCGTCTCTTATAAAAGGAAAGTAAAGAAGGCAAGCAAGGGGGAAAGGCAATGAGGCCATTATCTGAATATGAAAAGCTTATCGGATATGAATTTCGGGATAAGCGGCTGCTGGAAACGGCGCTTACCCATTCTTCCTATGCCAACGAGCACAAATGCCAGAGCTATGAAAGGCTGGAATTTCTGGGGGATTCCGTTTTGGGCTTTGTGACGGCTGAATACCTTTTTTCCCATTTTTCCAATTTGCCCGAAGGACAGCTCACAAAAAACAGGGCCGCCCTTGTTTGTGAAAGGTCTCTGTGCAGGTTTTCAAGGGAGCTGCAGGTGGGAAGCTTCCTTCGCTTGAGCCACGGCGAGATCCATGCCGGAGGTATGGAAAAGGACAGCATTCTGGCCGATGTGTTTGAATCCACCACCGCCGCCATTTATCGGGACAGCGGAGACCTGGATGAGGCAAAGCGCTTTATCCTTCGCTTTATCGCCCCCGCCGCCGGGGAGCAGGCGGTTCGGCCCATGAAGGATTATAAAACGACCCTTCAGGAGATCGTACAGCAGAATCCCGGCGAGCAGCTGAAATATGTTCTTGTGGGAGAAAGCGGCCCCGATCACGACAAGCATTTTGTCACGGAGGTCCACCTGAACAGCAACGTGCTGGGAAAAGGCGGCGGCCGCAGCAAAAAGGAAGCGGAGCAGCAGGCCGCCCGGGAAGCGCTGAAGCTGATGGGATATTAGTTGTTAGTTGTTTAGAAAGGGCAAGGCCCCCTAAAAGCATCCCTTGCCTCCCCTGAAAGGGGAGGAGGGCCATGCGACAGCATGGCGGAGGGGTTTTACTGATGCAACTGCAGAACACCTCAGTCAGCCTTCGGCTGACAGCAAAGGTGCTCGAAGAGCAGCTTTTCTCCTTCTCAGGGGGCAAGGGGTGAGTACTAAACTCCAATTTATCTATTATGTAGCCTCCGGTCGGGCCGCGCAGGAATAAAACACCTGTCGCTACCTTCACGAGTGGGTGCAGCGGCACGCTACATACAATTCACCTTTCCTTCATCCAACATCCGGGATCGAAAGCGGATACCTGATTTCTAAATCCCCGAAAAGGAGAAAAACATGATACTGAAATCTTTGGAACTGCAGGGGTTTAAAACATTTCCGGATAAAACGACCCTTACCTTTGAGCAGGGGGTGACCTCTGTCGTTGGGCCCAACGGCAGCGGGAAAAGCAATATCAGCGATGCCGTTCGCTGGGTGCTGGGGGAACAGTCTCTCCGGACCCTGCGCTGCTCAAAAATGGAAGACGTGATATTCGGAGGCACACCCCAGCGAAAGGCAATGGGGTATGCGGAAGCTACTCTTTCCATAGATAATTCGGATCGCAGGCTGCCCTTTGACAATGACGAAGTGGCCGTTACCCGGCGGTATTACCGTTCCGGGGAAAGCGAATACCTGATCAATAAAAACACGGTCCGGTTAAAGGACATCAACGAGCTTTTCATGGATACGGGCCTTGGACGGGACGGCTATTCCATCATCGGACAGGGCAAGATCGACAGCATCGTTGCCGCCCGTTCCGAGGACAGGCGGGAGATCTTTGAGGAAGCGGCGGGCATTTCCCGGTACCGCTACCGCAAGGAGGAATCTGAGCGCAGGCTGCAGAAGGCGGAGGAAAACCTTGTGCGGCTTCGTGACATTTTAGGAGAGCTGGAGGACCGGGTAGGTCCTTTGCGTATCCAGGCCGAAAAGGCGGAAAAATTCATTGCCTACGACGAAGAGAAGAAGGGCCTTGAGATTGGCATCTGGCTGGAAACGCTGGATCAGTCCGGCAAGGTGCTCAGGGAGCATGAGGAAAAGATACAGACGGCCCGGGCCCACCATCAGGACAGCGAAGAGCGCTTACAGGCCATTGCCGTAAAAATCGAGGAAAATTTCAGAGCCACCAACGCCTGTACCGGGGAAATGGAGCAGGCGAGAAGCGAGGCTGCCGCCCTGGATGAGCAGGCAGTGCGTGCCGACGGCGAGATCGATGTGCTGAAAAACGAGATCGAACATAGCAAGCGCGACGCGGAACGGCTTCAGGAACAGCTGCAGTCGATGAAACAGTCCGATGAGGCGGTGGACGCCGAAATCGCGAAAAAGAAGGAAGAGATCGAGGAAAAGACACGCCAGACAGAAGAGAGCCAGGAGAAGCTCGATTCCTATACGGAACGGCTGGAAGAATTGCGCCGGGGCGCGGACGAGGCCACTCAGAAGATCGAGCAGGCAGCGGTGGAGCAGGCCCAGCGCACGGCTTCCCTTTCCGAAGAAAGGATCCGCCTTTCCTCAGCCCAGTCTTCCATGGCGGAGATCAAGCTTCGGGCAGGCGCGGTGGAAGAGGCTTTGCAGCAGACTTCCCAGCGGCAGGCGGAATCCGAAAAAGAGGCCCGGGAGCTTGGGCAGATGCTGGAAGACACCGAAAAGGCCATTTCAGCCGGGGAAAATACTGCAAAGGGCTATGAACTGCGGCTTGAAACAAGGCGGAAAAAGGCAGAGGAAGCCAAGGCCGCTCTTGATAAGCTGACTTTGGACGCCAACGAACAGCTTCGCAGGGCAAAAATATTGGAAGACCTGGAACGGAATCTGGAGGGTTTTACCCAAAGCGTGAAATCCGTAATGAAAGAAGCGGAACGGGGAATGCTTTCCGGCATCTGCGGCCCTGTTTCCCGCATTTTGAAAACGCCCGGCGAATATGCTGTGGCGCTGGAGACGGCCTTGGGCGCCGCCATGCAGAACGTTGTGGTGGAAACTGAGCAGGACGCGAAAAACGCCATCGGCCTTTTGAAAAATAAAGACTTGGGACGGGCAACCTTCTTGCCCGTTACCACCATTCATGGAAGTATGCTGGACAAGCGGGAAATGGAAGAGCTTCCCGGCTTTGTAGGTGTGGCCTCGGAGCTTTGCTCCTGTGAAAAGAAATATGAGGGGATCCGGGATTTCCTGTTGGGCAGGGTCGCCGTGGCGGAGGATCTGGACAGTGCCGTGGCTATTGCCAAGCGCACCAAATACCGGTTCCGCATCGTGAGCCTTGACGGGCAGGTGGTAAATGCCGGCGGTTCTCTTACCGGCGGTTCCCGGGCCAAAAATTCCGGACTTTTGAGCCGTGCTTCCGAAATACAGAGAATTCGGGAAAAGGCCGCCGCCTTACAGAAAAAGGCGGACGAGGCTCAGGCTGCCTGGAAAGAACGGCAGGTGGAGCTTTCCGCGGGAGAAGCGGAACTGGAAGCTGCAAAGGGAGAATTGGTCTCCTTGGGCGAAGAGCGCATTAAGATCCAGGCTGAGTGCGCCAGAGTCAGCCGGGAGCTTGAAAACCTCAAGCAGGAGCTTCAAAATATCGAAAAGGAACGAACCGATTCCGGCAGCCGCTTAAAGGAGCTGGAAGTGTCGGCAGCCGACGCCCAAAAGAAAATCGGAGAACTGGAATCTGAGGTTGCCAGGGCGGAGGAAGAAAGCAAACAGCTTTCCGGCAGCCGGGAAGAGCAGATGGCCCGGTGCGACGATATTTCCCGCACCATTCAGGAGATCCGGTTAAACAGATTCTCTGCCCAAAAGGACCGGGAAACGCTGGAAGCCGCCGTGCGGGAGCTGGAAGCGAGAAAGCTCGATTCCGCGGGAGCGGCGGAACGCATTGCTTCCGAGCAGAAAGAGCTTGCCGAAAAGGAAGCGGGGCTTCAGCAGAAAATAGAGGAATGCCGTGAACGTGCGGCGGATCTGAGAAACCAGGCAGAGGAAAAGCGGAAGGGTGTGAAAAGCATTTCCGAAAAGCGCGCCGCTCTGGAAAAAGAGGCGGGAGAGCTTCGAACGGAAGAGCGGGACGTTACCCTGGAGCGGGAAAACATCGGCCACGAGCTTGCAAGGCTGCAGGAACGCTCCGACAACCTGCAGAAGGAATATGACACCATTGTCTCCAGACTTTGGGAGGAATACGAACTGACGCGCCGGGAGGCCGAGGACGTGGGGACGAAGATCGAGGACCTTCCCGCCGCCCAGAAACGTCTGACGGAACTCAAAAACAAGATACGGGCTTTGGGCGTTGTCAATGTGGGCGCCGTGGTGGAATACAAAGAGGTTTCAGAGCGTTACGAGTTTTTAAAGACGCAGATCGGAGACGTGGAAAAATCCAAGGCCGAGTTGCTTTCTCTGATAGACGATCTCACCGCCCACATGAAGGAGCAGTTTACCCAGCGGTTCACGGAGATCAACAGGAATTTCGGTTCCATCTTCAGGGAGCTGTTCGGCGGCGGCGCGGCGGAGCTTTCCTTTACCGATCCCGACAATGTGCTGGATTCCGGCATTGAAATAAAGGTAAGCCCTCCGGGTAAGATCGTCACCCATATCGAGTCCCTTTCCGGCGGGGAAAAGGCCCTGGTGGCAATATCAATATACTTTGCGATTATGCGGGTAAACCCTCCGCCCTTCTGCATTTTGGACGAGGTCGAGGCGGCCCTGGACGATGTGAATGTGGCGCGTTGCGCACAGTATCTGCGGAGAATGAGCGCTGAGACCCAGTTTGTGGCGATCACTCACCGCCGGGGCACCATGGAGGGCAGCGATATGCTTTACGGCGTGACCATGCAGGATGAGGGCATTTCCAAGCTGCTGGCCCTGAAGACCGAAGCGGCGGTGGAATTTGGAACATAAGTAGTTAGTGGTTAGTCGTTAGTTGTTAGAGAAGGGCACCGCTAAATTGTAGTTTACTTTCCCTTAGCCTCCCCTTGCTTTGCAAGGGGAGGTGTCA
>CAZNZS010000104.1:0-8075 GCA_964577585.1 uncultured Acutalibacter sp. | reverse complement strand
CGGTAAATTCTAATTTGCAGCGTGCCTCAGAACCCTCTCGTGAACGCAGCGACAGGTGTTCTTTCCAGCGCGGCCCGACCGAAAGAAAGCGCTAAATTGGAATTTTGCTCCCACCCCTTGGCGCCCCTGAAAGGGGAGCTGGCAGCCGATAGGCTGACTGAGGGGTTCTAAAACTAGAGAGAAATCTTGCTGCGAACCCCTCCGTCACGGTTGCACCGTGACACCTCCCCTTTCAGGGGAGGCAAGAGTTTCTGCTTTTCTGTTAGTGCGTCAAACAATAATTTAGCGGTGCCCTTAGGCTTCCCTTGAGGCAAGAGGAGCCTAAGCAAAGGGACTCTAACAACTAATTACCAACAACTAAAAACTACTTTCCCGAAAGCTCGGCATACTGCAGAAGGTTCCTGCAAAGGAACATGGTGAGAATGGCAGCGAAAATGTTGATGACCGTCATGCCAAGGAAGAACGACACCATGCCCGGCAGGGGAAGCACAACCGTGAGCGCTATGCCTGCGATAATACCGGGCACGGCCAGGAGCAGCAGGGCAAAAAAGTAGAAAAACATGATAAGGGCTTTTGACTGCACCATGCCGAAAACACGTTCCACCAGGATATTGCCTGCGATAAACAGCAGGGCAAAGGAGATCCGGGCAAGAATACAGAGGGCGATCGACAGAGGAGGCACCTGTAAAATAAAGCCGATAGGGATCCAGAGAATGAGAGCTTCCCAACAGTCTGAAACCAGATTTTCCTTTACCGCGTACAAAAGCTTTTTGAGAGGCGGTTCCGGGATCAGGTACAGATAGGGCTTTGTCAGTTCCCGGTTAAAGCGGCCGAGGGCTTCGGAGAAAAGCTGCATATAGGTGGCTGCGGAAAAAACCGCTACCAGGCTTCCTTCCTCCATATCACGCATGAAAACAGCCATGACATAAAGGCAAAGAATAAAAATCAGAGACATGCGGGAAAGAAAAAGCAGACCGGAACGCCGATTTTCCACCATATGTTTGTAGTAAACCGCGTTTGCGCCCCAGCCCTTTTTCAGCCCCGTTTTTCCGACCTTTACGTTTTTCGGCGTGGCTTCCGCGAGCTGGCCCTCCCTTTGGGCGGTAATGGCATTCTGAGCCAGCTCAGCGGTTTGCAGCACGTCTTCATAATAATTGTTTTTGCTTTTTAGGATGAGCAGCACCATGGCGGCGGTGAAGACCAGGACAAGGAGCAGCAGCAAAAGGCAGGAAAGAATATTTCCAGTCAGCAGTCCGCCAACCATGCCTGCCGTCCAGCCGGAAACCGGGAACAGCAGACCGGGCAGGGTGGAGAAGAAGTTCGCAACAGCGCCTATGGCCGCCCCGTATTCTTTTCCGCCCTGAAGCAGGGGAAGCAGAGCCTCGCTGCAGGAAAACACCGCAGACAGGATATACAGGGCCACCGCGCCATATACGCAGAGATGAACGGTGCGAGCGGCCTTTTCGTTGCCGCTGGTCCGGTTGTATACCGCCATGGCGCAGAGCTGTGCAAGAAACAGAGTGAGGGCATATCCCGCGACGATGAGAAGCAGGCCGCCGTAGGTGATGCCGTATAAGGTGTTGAGCCAGGAATATTGGAACAGCAGAAAGAAGCCCAGCACAAGGGAGGCTCCGAGCTTGCGGAACAACCCGTAAAACAGAACCCGGTTGGGAGAAAGGGGGGAGGGGAACAGCAGCGTTACATCAGAAAGGGTGAACATGGGAGTGTTGGCCGAACTGCCGTTTAAGAAGATCGTCAGGAACATAAGGGAGTAAAAGACCGTAAGAATGGCCGTAAGCTCGGAAAGGTCCCGCAGCAACTCTCCCGACTCTTCGCCCCCGCTGCCCGCAAAGGCCACGAAGACGAGCATGACGATCAGAAAAATACCGTAGATAAGCTTTGAGGGCGATTTCAGAACGCCCTTTATCTGATTTTTAAATTTTGTGACTGTAAGGTATACCAGGGGGCTTTTCACTACTCACTGCCCCCTTCCCGGGTGCCTTCGGTAATCTCAAAGAACAGCTCCTCCAGGCTTTTGCCGTCATCCTGTCCGTTTATCTTGGTGGCTGCAAAGCGGCCGTTCATCATGATGTTCGCAACGTCCCAGTAATCCTCTACACTGTCGATCATATGGGTGCTGATCAAAACGGAAGCGCCGCCAGCCTTGAGCTCGCGGAAAATGTTCTTGAGCTCCTTTATGGCGTGGGGATCAAGCCCCACCAGGGGCTCGTCAAACACGATGACGCTGGGCTTGTGGCAAAGGGCGCAGCAGATGGAAAGCTTCTGCTGCATACCCTTTGACAGTTCTTTTCCCAGTTTATTCTTTTTGTCCGCAAGCTCCAGCCGTTCCAGAAGCTGTTCGGTATAGGCTTCGTCTTCCACGCGGTAGGCCCGGCGGATAAATTCCATATGCTCGGAAACAGTGAGAAGATCGTAAACAGCGGGCATTTCCGGAATGTAGCCAAGCTGGCGCTTTGCCTCTACGGTGGTGTTTTCGCAGCCGTTGATCTCAATGCGGCCGGCAAATCGCAAAAGCCCGGTAATACATTTGATGATCGTGGATTTCCCCGCGCCGTTTGGCCCCAGCAAAATGCCGATCTGCCCGTCTCCCACAGCAAAGCTGATGTTGTCATTTGCCAGGGTTTTTCCGTATCTCTTTGTAACTCCACTGATAGAAAGCATGTCATTACCCCTCATTCCTCGGAAAAGTGAAGAACATGATTTTCCCGCAATATGGAGTTTATTATAACAGGCGGCTTTTATGGGAACAAGACAAAGGCTCTATTTGTAAGATATTCGACAGAAAACGTCGCAAGAGCCTTGGTGATACGGATCGCCGCGCGGATTTTTCGGAAACTTCATACTGGACATCAGGCGGGAAATGATATAAAATAGAACCTGCGAAAGGCGGCGCCGCTTTTCGCAAAAATTGCGCCCTTCGGCAAAGGAAAGGAAAAGCTTATGGAACTGAAAAAAGGAATATACTGGACAGGGATTCTGGACAGGAACCTGCGGGTATTCGATATCATTATGGAAACGGAATTCGGCACCACCTACAATTCTTATGTGGTGAAGGGGTCCGAGAAAACCGCTTTGATTGAAACCGCCAAGGCTAGATTCTGCGATGAGTACCTGGAAAAGCTGCAGAACGTGACAAAGCTTTCCGAGGTGGATTATCTCGTTGTGGATCATACGGAACCGGATCACGCGGGAAGCGCCGCGAAACTTTTAGAGCTTAACCCTTCTATTGAGGTGATCGGTACCGCGGGTGCCATCAACTTCCTTTCACAGATCATGAACAAGCCCTTTAAGTCTCACGCGGTAAAGGATGGGGAAGAGATCTCCCTGGGCGATAAGACGCTGAAATTCATGCTGGTGCCGAACCTTCACTGGCCGGACACCATGTACACCTATATTCCGGAGGACAAGACATTATTTACCTGCGATTCCTTCGGCTCTCACTATTGCTGCGAGGGCGTTCTCCGCAGCCGCGTGGAAAACGAGACGGGATATCAGAGAGCTTCCAAATATTATTTTGACAATATTCTGGGTCCTTTCAAGAGCTTTATGAACAAGGCTCTGGACCGTGTGGAGCAGCTTGATGTCAACATGATCTGTCCCGGCCACGGCCCGGTTCACGATACCGGCCTTCAGGATTTGATGGACACCTACAGAGCATGGAGCAGGGTGGAAAATCCCAACAGCAGGAAAACGGTCGTAATTGCCTATGTCAGCGCTTACGGATACACCGGAGAAATGGCAAGGGCTATCGGCGACACCATTCGGGAGCAGGGAATAGACGTGCATACCTACGATCTTGTAACCTCTGACTGCTCCGGGCTTTCCCAGGACCTGCTTTACGCGGACGGCATTCTTCTTGGTTCCCCAACGATCCTGGGAGACGCGCTGAAGCCCATCTACGATCTTTCCGCTACCATGCTGCCTACGATCCACGGCGGAAAGCAGGCGGCGGCCTTTGGTTCTTATGGCTGGACAGGGGAGGCTGTACCAAATCTGACCCAGCGCCTTCAGCAGCTCAAAATGAAGGTGTCAGACGGACTGCGCCTGCGCTTTAAGCCCAGCGAGGAAGAACTGGAGCAGTGCAGAGAATTCGGCAGAAGCTTTGCCGAAAAAGTTATGGGCTGAGAAAAAGTTTTCAGGGTATAGTTTGCAGCTTTCCTTGGAATACTGCTTTTATCATTTCTTTTCTGAAAGGATAGGGCAGATATGCGGAAAAAAGAGCTTGAAAACATGGAGCAAAGTGCCAGAGAATACTTTGATTCTCTTCCTGTTTTGCTGCAGGAGCAATTGATCCAAAGCGGGGCTGTTATGACGACAAGAGAACAGCTTGAAGCCTATTGCAGGAACGTTTTGGAGCATGACAAAGACTGAAAGAACAAAAACGGGTCGCTTCTTTACTTAGAAGCGGCCCGCCTTTTTTGCGGTTTGGTTTTTGAGGGGAGAAGGGAGAGGACAATGATGAAATAAGGGCAAGAGGCAATCCCCTTCCCCTTGCGGAGCAAGGGGAGCCGAGGAATCTTTCTGCTTGAAAGTGGTGAAAGAGCCGGCCAAACTACTGTAAGCTTACCAGCGCTTCATGTTTCGGTGATGTTTTTCCAGATAGACCTGTTCCACATCCTCCGGAGTGATGGAGTAGCAGAGGAGAAGGTCGTTCAAATACATCTGCGTATCGCAGAATTCTTCAATAAAATGACGGCGCGTTTCCTTGTCTTCCATAATGGCGTCATCGCCCTGCTTTTTAATGATGTCCGCCATTTCTCCGGCCTCAATGATAGCCCACAGCAGCGTGTCTCTTCCTTTTTGGGCGGAAAGACCGCCCCACAGATCTTTATAATGCTCCTGAAGTTCTTTCTGGATCACCTGCATTTCTTCGAATCCGAAACGGCTCATAGTTCCTCCTTCCCGGAAACTGCGCCATTTTTGGCATTATCCTTCTTGTCTTTCAAATTCCGTTTTATCCATATCAAAAACGAGGTCGTTGTGACAGTAGCGGCCAAAATGTCGGCGATCGGCTCTGCCACGAATACGCCGAAGAGCTTGTCTGCAAAGAAGAGGGGCAGAATGTAAATCAGGGGAATAAGCAGTACGATTTTTCTGAGCAGGGCAAGAAGCAAAGAAGCTTTTGCCTGCCCCAATGCCAGAAAAGACTGCTGAAAGCTCATTTGCGCTCCAAAGGCAAAGGTCCCGAACAGGAAAATGCGAGTGGCCCACACCGCTGTTTCGGTCAAAGCCGGGTCGCTGCTGAAAATGCTTATGAACACTTGGGGTACAAGTTCCAACAACAGCCAGAAGGAGGTGCAGTAGATCATGGAGCAGATAAACAGCAGCCGTACGGATTTTCTTACCCGGTCGTAATTCTTCGCCCCGTAATTGAAGCTGGTAATGGGCTGTGCGCCCTGGGTAAGGCCCTGCAGAGGCAGGTTTACGATCTGAAGAACGCTTGCAAGTACCGTGTAAGCCCCTACGGCGATATCTCCGCCGTATTTCAGCAGAGAGGTGTTCAGAACAATGCTCAAAAGGCTTTCCGTGCTCTGCATGATAAAAGGGGAAACGCCCAAAGCCAGTACGGGCAGCAAAATCTTTGGCTCTAAGCGCATGTATCTTTTCTGAATTTTCAAAACCGTCTTTTTGCCGGTGAGAAAGCGCAGTACCCACAGGGCGGATACCCCCTGTGAAAGAATGGTGGCAAGGGCCGCGCCGCGCACACCCATGTCAAATCCGAAAATGAATACGGGGTCCAATACGATATTCAGCACCGCCCCGATAACCACTGTCAGCATGCTTGTTTTGGCAAACCCCTGGGTAGTGATAAACATATTCATTCCCAACGAGATTTGAACAAAAATAGTGCCGCAGACATAGATCTGCATATAGCTTTGCGCATAGCTGATCGTGTTTTCGCTGGCGCCGAAGGCCATGAGAATAGGCTTTGAGAAGATCAGAAATACCGCCGTAAGAGCCGCGCCTATAATGAGCAGCGCAGTAAAGCAGTTTCCCAGGATCTTTTGTGCCTGCTCGGCCTTTTGCTCGCCCATTGCAATGGCCGCCCGGGGAGCGCCGCCCATTGCTATAAGAGAGCTGAACGCCATGATGAGGATTATTACCGGGAAAGTGATCCCGACCCCGGTAAGTGCTGCGGTGCCTGTTTCAGGTATGTGGCCGATGTAAATGCGGTCCACAATATTGTAAAGCATATTTACAAGCTGCGCCGTAATGGCAGGCAGCGCCAGAGAAAACAAAAGCTTTCCAACAGGGTCCCGGCCCAAATCCCGGGTTCCCTTTTCTTTGGTATTTGCGCTCATGCTTTATTCTTCCTCTTTCCTTTCTTCTGTTTCCTCCAGGGGTATTTTGACGATAAAAAGCCTGGAAAGCCGCTGATCCTCTACGGCGAGCACAGTGATGGAAAGACCGTTTACCTCCACGACCGGGTGCTCATCTTCCTTGGGGATGCGGCCCAAACGCTCTGTGACGAGGCCCGCGATGGTGTCGTAATCACCTTCGGGAAGCTCCACACCGGTAAGATCGGAGATCTCATCGATGGAGGTAGCGCCGTCCACCGTGAATTCAGTCTCGCTGACCCGGTGGATCTCTTCCTCTTCATTGTCGTACTCATCCTGAATATTACCGACGATGGATTCCATCAGGTCCTCCAGGGTGATAAGACCGGCAGTGCCGCCGTATTCGTCGACGACGATGGCAATCTGTACCTTGCGCTCTGTCATTTCCCGGAAAAGCTGACTGCACTTTTTCGTTTCGGGAATAAAATAGGCGGGGCGCATCATATCCGTAAGCTTTACAAAATCGGGCAGGTCTTTTCCCACGTAGGGAAGAAGGTCCTTTACATAGCAGATGCCTATCACGGAGTCGATATCTTCATGATACACAGGTACGCGGGAACAGCCATTCTCCACGGCGGCCTCTACCACCTGGGAAATAGAGGAGGTGTCTTCCACGGCGATAACGTCTGTGCGGTGTGTCATAGTCTCGCCGGCAGTGGTATCGTTAAAATCCAGGATATTGGCGATCATATCCTTTTCGGTTTCTTCAATGACGCCCTTTTCTTCTCCTTCTCCTACCATTTGCAGGATCTCTTCCTCGGTGACGGCATCGTCAAGAGCTTTGGGATCGATCCTGCACAGGCGGAGGATTCCGTTGACGATATGGGCGCAGAGAGAAAGCATGGGCCGGGAAACCCGGGAAAGACCGAGGATCATCCCGGCGTGGCGGGAGGCATATCGGGCTGGGTCGCGACGAACTCCCTTCTTGGGGAGAAGATCGGCGAATATTACGAAGATCAGTTCATAAAGAAGCGCCGCCAGCACACAGGCGATAAAGGTCCGCAGGATTACGGAAGTAATGCCCTCAAAGGCTTTGCCCGTGAGGGATACGAACCCATAGGTCCAGAAAGAAATTCCCAGAAGGCCGAAGATCAGCAGGCCCGCCTGCAGAGGAGAGACCACCCCGATTTGAGCAGCCAGAGCTTTTTTCAGCTTCCTGGCGCTCTTTTCGCCCGCTTCCGCGTCCTTCTTCACGGCGGAAGGGGAAAGAGAGTCCAGAGCTGACTGCGCTGCCGCGTACATTCCTGAAAGCAGCAACAGGAAAAGTGAAATGACGATACATAAGACGGAGGAACCGTCAGGTTCGGGAGGCATGGAAAGGTAACTCCTTTCGGATTTTGAATTTTTGGAAACGGCCCAAAGGTCGTTCCCTTTCTTTGATATAATGGTTTCTATTATACCGGGTAGGCTGTTACTTGTCAAATTTCCCTCCCGGATTATGTCCGGCTGAAAAAATCCGAAAAAGCCGTTTTTTTCCTTTACAGACCGGGAGAAGAATGGTAAAATAAAACGGAACGGGTATGTGGCTTGCCCGTCCATCAGATCAGACTATCCTAAAAGGAGGAAATAGTTCTATGGCAAGAAAAATGAAAACCATGGATGGCAACAACGCTGCCGCGCATGTTTCCTATGCGTTTACCGATGTTGCTGCTATCTACCCCATCACGCCGTCTTCCGTGATGGCCGACGAGACGGACAAGTATGCCGCCGCGGGCA
>CAZNZS010000103.1:0-8129 GCA_964577585.1 uncultured Acutalibacter sp. | reverse complement strand
GGGATCCACGATCCGTCCCTGTTCATGGTTTACACCATTTTGACCGGCGTGCCGCTGGGGCTGGGCGCCATCGTGATCTATCCCATCACAAAGCGGTTCGGCATTCGCAACACGACCCTGGCCGGATACAGCATCGTGTTCGCCGCCAGTGTGTTAGGGCTGATCTTCCCCACAAACGTGACCGTGGCCTATGTGGCCGGGTTCTTAAAACAGGTGGGATATATTCCCGCCGCCTATATGCTGGGGGCGCTGACGGTGTCCTGCTTTGACAGCGTCGAGCACAGCTCCGGCTATCGTCTGGAGGGGCTGCTGGCGGTAGGGATCATCGGCACCCTGCAAAACGTGCTGTACGCCCCTGTGGCCGGGCTGTACGAAAAGCTCCTCACTATGGTGGGCTTCAACGCCAACAGCACCGGCTCCCAGCCTGCCATGGCCCTCACAATACTGGGAGTGGCTTTTTATGGAGTCGAGCTGGTTTGCTCCGGGATCAATGTCTGCGTGCTGCCCTTTATCGACCTGGAAAAAAGGCTGCCGAAAATCAACGCCGACCTGTTGGAGCGCAAAAAGCAGGCGGTGCTGGCAAAAGGTGGAGAATGGATCGATCCCGAAGAGCTGGAACGCTGGGGAAGAGCGCAGCAGGAGCAGGAACGGGAGGAAAACCGCCTTGCCGACCTGAAGGCAAAATGTGCGAAAAAGGGATTGGATTTTGAAACGGAAAACCAGAAATATCTTGTGAAAGCCGCCAGAAAGCAAGCAAAAGCTGCGGCAAAGGCCGCCAAAAAGGAAGGAGAACCCCGATGAAACAGAACATTTCCATTCACAAGGCGATCCCCAACACCGGGGCACTGGACTTTTCTCATCTGCTGGACGCCCCGGCGGGCAGACACGGCTTCGTCACCGTAAAAAACGGACACTTTTATTTTGAGGACGGGGAAAGGATTCGGTTTATCGGGTTCAACCTTCCCGCCCGCTCCAACACGCCGGACCACGAAACGGCGGAGAAGCTGGCGGAGCGCTTTGCCAGCATGGGCGTAAACGTGATCCGCCTTCACGCAGCGGACGCCCCCATCGGCGACGAACCCGGGAGCTGGTCCTCCTGCCGGGAAGCGCCTTTGCTGGACTATGAAAGCGGCTCTACCCGGAGCTTCCACCCGGAGGGCCTTGACCGCTTTGACTATTTTGTGGGCAAGCTCAAGGAAAAAGGCATTTATCTGCATATCGACCTCATCGTGGCAAGGGCGTTTTTGCAGGGGGACGGTTTGGACTACCCGGAAGAGCCCGGCTCCTGCCTGAAATGCTATACCATGATCAATCGGCGCATGGTAGAGCTGCAGAAGGAGTATGCCGAAGCGCTGCTCTGCCATGTGAACCCCTATACCGGGCTGCGGCTGATCGACGACCCTGCCGTGATGACGGTGCAGATCAACAACGAAGATTCTGCCATCAAGGGCACGGCGGAAATCAAGGACCTGCCTGACGTCAAGCCTTACCGTACGGAGCTGCAAAAGAAGTTCGGTCAATTCCTGCTCTCCAAATACGGCAGCCGGGAAGCCCTGAAAAGCGCCTGGAGCTTTGAGGGCGTGTGCGCTTTGGGTGAGGACGAGGACCCGGCAGAAGGCACCGTGCGCATTGTGGAAGGCAGCTTTGTGCAGCCTGTCAACGATCCCCTGGGAGACTGGGGCAGTGAAAACAGCCCGGCAAGATACGCCGATTATATGGAATTCGGCATTGAGACAAACCGCAGGTTTTACCGGGAGATGAAGGATTTTCTCTGCGGGCTGGGGGTGAAGGCTCCCATCGTCACCAGCAATCTTCTGGGCGGCGCAGCGGACGTGTACGGCCATATCGACGGCGATCTGATGGAAAACAACAGCTACTTTAACCACCCCATCCTTCCCGTGCAGGACAATAACTATATTGTGGGAGGCTTGCAGGAGTACGTCAGCATGGACCCCCTTACCATGCAGATAGGCTTTGGCGCAGCCCGCACCAGCCTGATAAGTCTCGCTTCCGTCGCCGCGGTAGAAGGCAAGCCCTTCGTCCTGAGCGAATGGAACGAATACGGCGAGCACCCCTTCCATTCCACCGCCTTTGTACAGACGGCGGCCTATGCCTGCCTGAACGACTGGGACGGCCTGATCCTGTACTGCCACCACACCTCCGAAAGCTGGAACGACCAGCCTGCCGACGAGATTCGGAATATTTTCGACGCCTACAACGACCCCGCCGTGATCTGCCAGTGGGGTTTCCTGGCAACGCTGTTCCTGAAGGGGCTGGTTTCCTCCGCAGGGCACAGGGCGGAGGTGGTCTATACCTGGAACGATTTGATGACCCTGCCGCCCTTCCACAGTATGCCCAATACCATTCTGCCCTACCTCACCGCCATGCGGAACGTCTTTTTGGACGGCGGCGACGCATATCATGGAGACGCCGATGTGGCACTTAACGCCGGGTTTGTCAACAGCGGAAGCCTGCGGGAAGCAAAGCACGCCGTCTATTACGCCTGGTCCCCTTATCGGGACGCCATGCGCAGATCGCGGGACACTCTGCGCTTAAAGGCCGCCGCGGAAAACGCCGATGAAACCGAACTCGGAGTACACAGGAGCGAACAGGCGCTGGTCCTCGACAATATCACCGCAATTTCCGGCACAGGCGACTACAGGCGGTTTGCCGAACTTTTGACAAATGCCATGCAGGAGTGGAAGGTTTTGCCCCAGGGCACGGGGTATGTGGACGGGAAGCTCATTTCCGAAACGGGAGAGCTGGTCTTTGATCCCCAAAACTCCTCTTTTTCCATCAAAAATGAAAACTGCGCCTATTTCAGCGGAAAGCCCGAAAAGAGCACCGCCCTTTCGGATCAGATCTCCGTAGCTGTCAGAAATGAAAGGATTTCTCTCGCTCTGCTTCCCAAAAGTGAAACGGAGTATCTCCTCACCGCCTTGGGAGAAACCGGCATGAGCGAAACCACCTGCGCCCCGGTGGAATTTCTCCCCGGTATTCCTTTCACCGCCGTTTCCATGCGGGGAAAGCTTTACGCGGACACGGTGGAGGGGGTGCTTACAGTCAGGGCAAAAGCGGCAAGGCTGGAAGCGCTGGACGTTTACGGCAATCCCATAAAGGAAATTCCCGGGGCGGCCACGGAAAACGGCGTACAGTTTGCGCTTACGGGAGAACTCCCCGCTGTGCATTTCCTGCTGAAGATGGAGGAATAGCCCATGCTTACGGGGAAATGGATCACTGATAGAACCCTGCCGGTGGAAAAGGGAAAGTCCCCTCTGCCTCTGACTTTTCGGAAACGGTTCCCGCTGCGGGAATTACCGAAAACAGCGGTCGTTAAAGCCACCGCTCTGGGAATATACGATTTATATCTTAACGGCATCCGGATAACGGAGCGGTATTTTGCGCCGGGATTTACCTCTTACCGCCATGTGATACAGGTGCAGGAATATGAAGTCAGCCGCCTGTTGAAACCGGAAAATGAACTGATTGCCGTGGTCGGTCCGGGATGGGCAGCGGGACGGTTCACTTATCTCAGCAGAGCGCATATTACGGCAAAACGTCCTGCGCTTCTGCTGGAAGTACAGGACGAAAATAAAGCTGTTCTGCTGCATACAGACGAAAGCTGGGAGGTGACACAGCAGGGAAACTACCGCTTTGGAGATTTTTATGACGGCGAGGTTTATGACGCTGCCGTTGACCTGAACGCTGCCAAATGGCACAAGGTATCCTGTACCAAGCCTGCGGGAAATCCAAAACTGCTGCCGGAATATGGCGCACCGGTAATCGCTCATGAGAAGATGGAACCACAACGGGTCTTTCCCTCAGCAAACGGTCGAGAAACTGTGTATGACTTTGGACAGAACTTTGCGGGAGTGATATGCCTGAAGCTCTGTGGGAAGAAGGGGCAGAAGATCACTGTGCGCCACAGCGAAGTGCTGTTTCAGGGTAATCTCAGCACAAATTCCCTGCGCACTGCCAAGGGAGAAGTGACCTATCTTTGCCGGGACGGCGTGCAGGAATATTCCCCCCGGCTTACCTATATGGGGTTTCGATACGCCGGTATTTCCGGCGTCGGGCCGGAAGACATAGAGGTAAGTGCTTTTTCCCTGTATTCAGATATAAGCACCGTTGGCAGCTTTGTATGCTCAGACCCGCTTTTGAACCGCCTGCAGGAAAACATCGTCTGGAGCGGAAAATCCAATTTTGTGGATATTCCTACCGACTGCCCGCAGAGGGACGAGCGGCTGGGCTGGACGGGGGATCTCTGCGTGTTTTCTTCCACTGCCTGCTTCAATTTTGACCTGGGCCGTTTTCTGAAAAAATGGCTTACAGATGTAAGGCTTGAACAAGGCTTTGGCGGCGGTATTCCTTTTATTGTGCCGAAGCATGGAACCAATTACCCCACCGTGCCCACCGCCTGCTGGGGGGATAGTTGTATTCTGGTGCCCTGGTCGTTGTATCTCTCGACCGGAGACCTCTCTTCTTTACGGGAAAATTATCCCACCATGAAGCGGTATCTGAAAGCGGTAAAGCGCTGGGCGTCTCTGTTCAGTGTCCGCCGGGATCAGCGGCGCATCTGGAAGCTGCTGTTCCAGTTTGGGGACTGGTGTGCCCCGGGGCTGACTCCCCGGCAATGCATGAGCCGTGGGAAATGGGTGGCTACCGCCTATTTTTCACGCTCCTGCGATGTTATGGCGCAGATCGCCCATCTTTTGAATCAGCCCAGGGACGAAGCGAGGTACCGAAAGCTTCAAAAAGAGATCAACACAGCGTACCTTCATGTGTTCACAGATGGAAACGGAACGCTTTTAGACGAATTCCAGACGGGCTATGTACTGCCCCTTGCCTTTCAAATGGTGGAAGGAAAAAATCGGGAAAACATGGCAAAAAATCTTGTAAAACTGGTAAGGGAAAACGGGTATCATTTAAGCACAGGCTTTACGGGTACTCCCTTTTTGTTATTTGCCCTGGCAGATAACGGCTATCCTGAAGACGCTTACCGGCTTCTGTTTCAGGATACCTGCCCCTCCTGGCTTTATGGTGTCAAGGCGGGCGCCACCACCTTCTGGGAAGAATGGGACGCTGTTTCACCGAAGAACGCTGTCAGCGGTGAATCGGATAGCGGAGTGTCCTTCAATCATTATGCCTATGGTGCGGTTGGGAGCTTCCTTTACCAGCGGGTAGCCGGGCTGGAGCCAACCTCCGGCGGATATAAAACCTTTTTGGTAAGACCCGTACCCGGCGAAAAACTGACCTGGGTCAGGGTAACTCACGTTTGCACCTATGGGGAAATCGAGGTGTACTGGGAGAAAGCGGACGGTTATTTTAACCTGACTGTTCAGGTTCCCGCCGGTACGCACTGCACAGTGGTGCTGCCCAGCGGGAAAACGCACGAAGTGTCTTCCGGAGAACACAGCTTTCAGGAGGAAGTGGTTTTATGAAGCCATACGAAAATCAAAAGTTTCCGCCGGAGGAGCGAGCGCAGGCGCTGCTTTCGGAATTGAGCCTGGATGAAAAAATGGCGCAGACCAGCTGTATCTTTCCCTTCGGGGAAGACTGCCGAGACTTTGAGGCGATCAAAAATCAGACAGAGCAAGGCATCGGTCAGGTAAGCACGCTGGAAATGCGGCGCATGGAGACGCTGGAAGAGACCTGCGCCTGGCAGAGAACTGTACAGAGAATTATCATGGAAAACAGCCCCCACCACATTCCCGCCGTGTTTCACATGGAAGGGTTGTGCGGGGCGTTTGTTCAGGGTGCTGCCAGCTTTCCGTCCGGGATTGCCAGAGGATCCTCCTTTGACCCGGAGCTGGAACAAAAAATAGCGGAGATTGTCAGCAGTCAGGAAGCCGCCTGTGGAATCACGCAAATTCTTGCTCCGGTATTGGACATAGCCCGCGATCCCCGCATGGGCCGGCATGGGGAAAGCTACAGCGAAGATCCTGTGCTTGCAGCAGCAATGGGGGCGGCTTATGTGAGAGGAATCCAGAAAGCGGAAACGGCTGGAAGAAGGCCGGAAAGCGCCGCCAAGCACTTTTTGGGATTCCATGCTTCCCAGGGCGGGATTCATGGCGTCCATGCGGACATACCGCAACGTGCGTTGCGAGAGCTTTTTGCAAAGCCTTTTCAGGCGGCGATTACGGAAAGCAGGCTTCGGGGAGTTATGCCCTGCTACTGCTCCATTGACGGAGAACCGGCGACGGCTTCTCACGCCCTTCTGCAGGGGCTTCTGCGGGAAGAAATGGGGTTTGACGGCGTAGTGATCAGCGATTACGGTGCTGTGAGTAATGTCCACACAGTGCAGCATATCGGCGAAGCTTTGGAGGAAGCCGCTCTACGCTGCATGGCGGCGGGAATCGATATCGAACTTCCCAGTGCAATCGGATTTTCCGAAAAGCTCAAAGAAAAGTTTGCCTCGGGAGAAGCGGATATAAAAATTCTGGATACCGCCGTTTTACGGATACTAACGGCAAAATTCCGTATGGGCCTTTTTGAAGCACCCTTTGCCCTGCAAGGGGAAGAGTTGAAGACCGTCTTTTTCCAAACCGGGGCAAAGGAGCTTTCCCTTCGCTCTGCCCGGGAATCCATGGTGCTGCTGAAAAACGATGGAGCATTGCCGATTTCAAAGGAAATCAAACGGTTGGCAGTTATCGGTCCCCATGCCGTTGATGCCGGAAAATTTTTCGGAGGATACACCAATGTGAGCATGGCGCAAAGCGTATTTGCTGCCCAAAACTCCATTGCCGGAATAGAGGAAATCGAAGGCAAACAGGAAAAAATTACGTTTATCCCAGGAACGGAAATACAATCGGACGAAACAGAGGAATTTCAAAAAGTATTGGAGCGCCAGCAGCCAAGCTGTCCTTCCTTGCTGGAGTATCTTCAAAAAGCGCTGCCTGGTACGGAGATCATTTATGCCAGAGGGTACGAGATTGCAGGCAGTTTTGAGAGAGGCTTTGCCGAGGCCCTGAAGGCCGTTCAGTCAGCGGACGCCGCTGTGTTGACCCTGGGAGGAAATTATGGGACCTGTTCTATCGCATCCATGGGGGAAGGCGTTGATGCAAGCAGCATCAACCTTCCGACCTGTCAGGACGATTTCATTCTGGCGGCGAAGAAATGCGGGAAACCGCTGATCGGTGTGCATTTGGATGGAAGACCTATTTCCAGTGATGCTGCTGACCAATGCCTAAATGCCATTCTGGAGGCTTGGAGCCCGGCAGAGGCAGGGGCGCAGGCCATCACGGAAGTCTTGTTGGGGGACTATAATCCCGATGGCAGGCTTCCGGTGACTGTTGCCCGGTGCTCATGTCAGCTCCCCATTTATTACAATCACCCCTTTGGTTCTGCCTGGCATCAGGGGGGAAGCATCGGGTTTTCCGATTATGTGGATCTCCCTCATACGCCGAGATACTTTTTCGGCCACGGGCTGTCTTACACGGAATTTGACTACTCTGAGCTCTGCGTTGCGCCGGGTAAAGTTGAGCCCTGTGAGAAGGTGGAGATTAGCTTTCATCTTCAAAATATCGGTAAGCAGGAGGGAACGGAGATTGTGCAGTTGTACCTGTCCGACAAAACCGCAGGCATGGTGCGGCCCGTCAAGGAACTGCAGGGATTTCGGCGAGTACGCCTTCTGCCGGGGGAGAGGAAAAAAGTGGTTTTTACTGTTCATCCCAGCCAAACTGCCTTTCTGGACGGATCCATGCGCTGGAAAATCGAAAAGGGCGTATTTGACGTGCAGATCGGAAGCTCCTCAGAAGACATTCGCCTGCAGGGAAGCTTTTGCGTACAAAACGATGAAATGATTGATGGGAAGTACCGCTGCTTCTGGGCGGAGAACTTGGAAGAGAGAATAAAGGAGCATTAATTACGGCGGAAAGATATCGCTTTCTTTGTTTCCTGTATCCCAAATTTTGACCCAATATTCCGAAGTGGCTCTCCACTCCGGAATATTTTTCCATATCCCTGCGGAGCAATAGGCGGCTTGCTTTTTCTTTTACCCTGTTTCTTCTTTGACCCACAACCTGACCCACACGGGGAAGCGAGTAGAAAAATTTAATGGAAATAAGATTGCTACAGACCACCTGATTCCGAACGGAAAGTGCCGGAAATGCCCGGAAATAGCTGCAAAA
>CAZNZS010000102.1:0-8217 GCA_964577585.1 uncultured Acutalibacter sp. | reverse complement strand
GCTTTTGCTTTATATTATAGAGAAACTGTAGGGCAGTGATATCCCGGACAGGGGGATGGTGGGAATGATGAATCGGAATCTGCCGGCTGCGCCAGAGGCAAGTCGAGGAGGCAGCTTGTACTGGTCTACAGTAAAAATCCCGACCGGAGGCTACATGGATAAATCGGAATTTGCAGCGTGCCGCTGCACCCACTCGTGAAGGCAGCGGCAGGTGTTTTGTTCCTGCGCGGCCCGACCGAAAGAAAGCGATAAATTGGAATTTAGCGCCTACCCTTGGCTCCCCTGAGAAGGGGAAAAGCTGCTCTTCGAGCACCTTTGCTGTCACGGCGAAGCCATGACTGAGGGGTTCGGCAATTGCGGCAGAAAAACCCCTCCACCGAGTCTCGCCTTCGTTCTCATCTTCGATTCGGTCGGTCATAGACGATTGCCACCGGCAATCATGACCTCGGTCAGTTCGCGTCAACGTGCCACCGGCACGTGCTCACCGCCATGCCAGCTCCCCTTTCAGGGGAGCCAAGGGGTGAGTGCTAAATTCCAATTTACCAGCCTTACGCCCTTGCCTTTTTCTCTAACAACTAACTACTCACATCTAACAACTAACAATCGTATTTTACCCTGCCCTGCTCGATGGCTTCCCACAGCGGGGAAATGGAGCGCAGGCGCTCCACGATCTGAGGCAGGACTTCCAGAATACGGTCTACGTCTTCCTCCGTATTGCAGTCGCCGAGAGAAAGCCGTACCGAGCCATGAGCCACTTCGTGGGGAAGCCCGATGGCAAGCAGCACATGGCTGGGATCCAGCGAACCGCTGGTGCACGCGGAGCCTGAAGAAGCGCAGATCCCCTTCATGTCCAGCATCAGGAGCAGGGATTCTCCTTCCACACCCTCAAAGCAGAAGCTCACGTTTCCCGGGAGCCGGCGTTCTCTGTCGCCGTTTAAGTGGCTGCGGGGAATTTTGGAAAGCCCCTCAATGAGTTTGTCCCGCAGGGCGGTGAGGCGGGCCGAGCGGGCACCGATGGAGGAACAGGCCTTTTCCATGGCGACCCCGAGACCGACGATGCCGGCCACGTTTTCCGTTCCGGCTCTGTGGCCCCGCTCCTGAGCGCCGCCGTCCAGAAAATTCTTCAGGACAACGCCCTTTCTGATATACAAAGCGCCTACGCCTTTCGGGGCGTGAAGCTTGTGTCCGCTCAGGGAGAGCATGTCGATGTTCTGTTCCTTCACATGTATGGGAACGTTTCCCACCGCCTGTACCGCGTCGGTATGGAACAGGACTCCATGCTTCCTGCAGACGGCGCCGATCTCCGGGATGGGCTGGATCGTGCCGATCTCATTGTTGGCGTACATCACGGTGACAAGAGCGGTCCTGTCGGTGATGGCGGCTTCGACCTCCTCCGGAGTGACAATGCCGTTCCGATGAACGTCGAGATAGGTTACGGAAAAGCCATCCTTTTCCAGGGCCGCGCAGGTGTGAAGCACCGCGTGATGCTCAAAGGAAGTGGTGATAATGTGATCTTTTCCCTTTTTTCTCATGGCGTAAGCCGTGCCCTTGATGGCCCAGTTGTCGCTTTCACTGCCGCAGCCGGTGAAATAGATCTCGCCGGGCTCGGCGCCCAGGCAGGCTGCGACCTGTCTGCGGGCGTTTTCCAGGGCTGCTTTGGCTTCCTGCCCCAGACTGTACAGGCTGGAGGGGTTGCCGTAAGCCTCTCGGTAAAAGGGGAGCATGGCTTCCAGCACCTCCGGAGAGACCGCGGTGGTGGCCGCGTTATCGGCATAAACAATTTTGTCCATTTGCGTTATCCTTTCTGAGTGACGGCACTTTTCTGCAGATCCCAAGCTGCCGCAGCTTGTCCGGACACGCCCCGGAAGACGGAGCGTCCGGACACTATTCAATATACATCGTTTTAGTATACATTTCAATAGCTTATGGGGAAAAGATAAAATTTTTCGAAAAACGGAAGGACGGGGCATAGCGCGGAAAAGAAGTGCCAAAACTGAACTCAGGGAATCTCTGGAAAGGCGGAGCGACTTGACAGAGGCATTCAGAAAAGGTAAAATAAGACAATATGAATCGGCGGAGATCACGAAAAAGGTGCTCTGCCGGTATGGTGAGAAAGAATCATTTTGCGACCGTGTCGCTTTTGATAGAAAGAACGGACAGAATCCGGAGAAACACGCCGGAAGAAAGAAGAAGAGCTGAGGCGGCGCCGGATCATCGCGGCTGCTGCCTTTGCGGTGTGTTTCATCCGATGCATATTCTCTGCAAGGGGCCCCGGCCTGCCGTCACAGGCCGGCGCTTTCGGCATTTTTGTTTATGTATAAAAGGCCTTCTCTGAAGGCTGCAATTTCTGTCCGCCTTCGCACTAAGTTTTACAGGAGGAATCGAATTGGCAGAAAAAAAGAATAACAGGCCCCGCCGGACGCCGACGGGCAATTCCGCAAAGCTGCAGGACCAGGTCCTCAGCGGTGTGACTGACGCGCCGAAGATCGGAAAGATCGCGGGGGCAAAGAAGCCCTCTGCGCCAAAAACGGCAGTGTCTCAGGCAAAGCGGGCAGGCAGCGGGAAGAAGAGCGAGGCGGCAAAGCCCGCCCGTTCTCAGAGCCGAAAGACAGCTTCTGCTGCCGGAAAGCAGGCAGCTTCGGGGACCAGAACACAGGTGGCTGATGCAAAGCGCCGCAGTCTTGGCACGGCTCCCATCGCCGCGGCCCAGCAGGCAAAGGCGGCAAAGAAGGCCGCCGGCGCGGAAGCGGCCGCGTACCCCGCGCAGAGAAGGGGAAAGGGCGGCCGGCAAAAGGAAAAGCCGGCGATCCGCGCCTATTTCCTGGGCGGACTGAATGAAATCGGCAAGAATTTCACGGTATATGAATGTCAGGGCGATATGATCATTGTCGACTGCGGCCTGGCTTTCCCGGACGAGGATATGCCCGGCGTGGACATGGTGATACCGGATTTTTCCTTTGTGGAGAAGAACAGGGAAAAGGTGCGGGGCATTGTGATAACCCACGGCCACGAGGATCATATCGGCGCGGTGCCTTATCTGCTGAAAAAGCTGAGTGTTCCCGTGTATGCCACCGCTCTCACCATAGGGCTGATAGAAGGAAAGCTGCAGGAGCATAACCTTACCGGCTCCGCCAAGCTGGTCGTGACCCCGCCAGGGGCCCACATCAAGCTCGGATGCATGGACGTGGAATTTATCCACGTGAACCATTCCATCGCCGATGCCGTGGCTCTGGCGATCCACAGCCCGGCAGGCATCATCGTTCATACAGGCGACTTTAAGATAGACTGCACTCCTGCGGAGGGCAGAATGATAGACCTGGCCCGTTTTGCCGAGCTGGGAAAGGAAGGCGTGCTGGCGCTGCTTGCGGATTCCACCAACGCGGAGCGGCCCGGATATACCCAAACGGAGCAGACGGTGAACAATTCTCTGGATACCCTGTTCCAGCGGGCGGACGGGAAACGCATTATTGTTGCCACCTTCGCGTCCTCCATCAGCCGTGTCCAGATGATCATCAACTGCGCCGTGAAATACGGGCGCAAGGTGGCCCTTTCGGGAAGAAGCATGGTAAATGTCATGGGGATCGCCAGCGAGCTGGGATATCTCCACATTCCCGATGGGATGCTGATCGACCTGGAGCTGATCAACCGCTATGAGCCGGGCCAGATCGTTCTCATCACCACCGGCAGCCAGGGGGAGCCCATGTCTGCCCTGTCGCGCATGGCGTTTTCCGACCATCGGCAGGTGACGATCAATCCCAACGATTTCATCATTTTGTCAGCAAGGCCCATTCCGGGCAATGAGAAGACCGTAGGCGCTGTTGTAGATGAGCTTTTGAAGCAGGGCTGCACCGTCATTTATGAATCCATGTATGAGGTCCATGTTTCCGGCCATGCCTGCCAGGAAGAGCTCAAGCTCATACAGGGCCTTATAAAGCCCAGGTATTTTATCCCTGTTCACGGGGAGCAGAAGCACCTCAGAAAGCACGCGGGGCTTGCCCTTGCCATGGGCATCCCCCAGGAGAATATTTTCATCGGCAGCATCG
The DNA here is from genome assembly GCA_964577585.1 of uncultured Acutalibacter sp. Classification (GTDB taxonomy): domain Bacteria; phylum Bacillota; class Clostridia; order Oscillospirales; family Acutalibacteraceae; genus Acutalibacter. The sequence goes on along the minus strand of CAZNZS010000102.1, from coordinate 4,174 downwards.
GAAGCGCTTTGGAGATCCACGAAAACCATATGCGTCAATTGGGTGATGTGCCTGCGGGCAGCGTGATGGTAGACGGCCTGGGTGTGGGCGATGTCGGCAGTATCGTGCTCCGTGACAGAAAGCATCTGGCGGAAGACGGGCTGATCGTGGCTGTATGCTCCATAGATTCCAATTCCGGCCATGTGGTTTCCGGCCCGGATATCGTTTCCAGGGGCTTTGTCTATGTGAGAGAGTCCGAACAGCTGATGGATGAAGCGCGCCGCCTTGTCTATACCACTTTGGAAAACTGCGCCAATCAGAGGGTACGGGATTGGGCAGGCGTGAAGCAGAATGTGAAGGAGGAGCTGTCCAGGTTCCTTTACAGGAAGACTCAGCGCAACCCCATGATACTGCCCATTATCATGGAAATCTGATTCAGGCCGGGGATAGTTCGGCGGCTGACGCCGGATCGGGAAAGGAGGCAGGGCCGTATGCGTTATCACAGCAGAAAAAAGAAAATTTGGGTGGTCTCGCCCCTTTTTTATCTCATGGCTGCCGCTATGATAGTGATGGCGCTGATCACATACCACTACAACAAGATCGCCGCGGCAGTGGAGCTGACGGCGGCGGGTCTGTGCGCTCTCGCGGTTCTGGTGTCAGACGTGCTGTACAGGAGAAATGTTTCCATCGCGGTGAAAAGCGCCAAAAGGGTGCTTACGGCTCAAGAGGAACGGAACCTGGAGGACTTTGCCCTGCCGGTGGCCGTTGTCGCCCCGGCGGGAGACGTGGTCTGGGGCAATGAGGCCTTTACCGCTTCCCTCTGCAGCGGAAATGAATTCCGCGGGGAAAATGTGCTGCGCTTTATCTACCCCAAGACCTTCCGGCAGGTCATGAATGAAAAGGGAACTTCAATCTCTCACAAGGGGCGGGAGTACACCGTATATGGCACGGAGGTCAAGCAGGGATATCTTCTTTACTTTGTGGACGATACCTATTTTAAGTCGATCCACCGGGAGTACCGGGAAAAGAAAACGGTGGTCTGCATGGCCGTGTTCGACAACCGGGATGAGCTGATCCGCAACAGCGTGGGAGGCGACGATTCCCGGGTAACGGCAGAGGTGGAAAGCATCCTTCGCTGCTGGGTGGTGGACAGCCTGGGCGGGTTTATCCGCCGGATGAGCACGGGAAGATACATCATCGTCACAGACGACAAGCATATTGAAGAGGCAAAGCAGAAGCGCTTCCAGATACTTGACCAGGTGCGTGAGATCAAGAGCGCCAACAACAATATGAGTGCCACAGTGTCCATTGGCATCGGCCGGGGGGCGGATACCGCCACGGAAAGCGAAAGCTGGGCAAGGCAGGCCCTTGATATGGCTTTGGGCCGCGGCGGAGACCAGGTGGCGGTAAAGCAGCCGGGGGATACCTATGAGTTCTTCGGCGGCATGTCAAAGGGCGTGGAAAAGCGGGATAAGGTGCGTACCCGGGTCATCGCGGCGGCCTTGTCCGACCATGTGAAGGCAAGCGACAGAGTGTTCATCATGGGACACAAAAATTCCGATCTTGACAGCATAGGAGCTGCCGTGGGCATGTGGGCCGCCGTTCACAGAGGCCTGGAAAGACCGGTCCATATCGTGGTGAACCGCAGCCAGACCCTGGCTCTGCCCTTGGTGGAAAGGATCGAGCAGGCGTATCCTCAGGAAGAGATCTTTATCGGCCCCACGGAGGCTTTGCAGAGCGCTACAGAGCGATCTCTGCTGATCGTGGTGGATACTCATTCCATCAACTTTGTGGAAAATTCAGGGCTTCTGGACCGGGTTTCCCGGGTGGTGGTGATCGACCATCACAGAATGATGGTTTCTCATATCAAGAACGCACTTATCTTTTATCATGAGCCATATGCGAGCTCTGCCTCTGAAATGGTGACTGAGCTTGTACAGTACATTCAAGGATCTGCCATAGACAGCCCGGAAGCGGAAGCGCTTATGGCGGGCATTACGCTGGACACCAAAAATTTTGTGTTGAAAACCGGTGTGCGTACCTTCGAAGCCTCCGCCTATCTGCGCAGGCGCGGCGCTGACACCGTTGCCGTGAAAAAGCTGTTTTCCAATACTCTGGAAAGCTATAAGCAGAAATCTCAGCTGGTTTCCGGAGCGGAGCTATATAAGGGCTGCGCTATCGCCACCTCTAACTGGGATGTGGAGGATCTGCGGGTGGCGGCTGCCCAGGCGGCAGACGAGCTGCTTTCCATTCAGGGAGTGCGTGCCTCCTTTGTCCTGTACCGCACGGGGAACAGCGTGAATATTTCCGCCAGAAGCCTCGGTGATGTAAACGTGCAGGTGATCTTGGAGGAATTCGGCGGCGGCGGCCACTTTACCCAGGCGGGCGCCCAGATCTCGGATATCAGTATGAGCGACGCCCGGCGCGCGCTGATCCGGGCGCTGGACCAGAAGCTGGAGGAGATCACGGTGAATTGAGGAGCTTATAAAACATGATACACAACGAATTCGACCCGGAGCGCCGGGCGATCATCAACCCGGAGAAATGCTGCCGTCCGGTGGAGGGCTTCCCGGAAATCTGCATCGGTGTTTTTTCGGGGCCGATCCTGGACTGGGTGCTGAAAAGCCTTGGTGGCACGGAAATCAGCCATTTTAATTACTGTACCGGCACAATTCCCATATATGAGGTGGAGGCCTATGGCGTTAAGGCGGCAGTATACGCACCCATGATAGGCGGGCCGGCCGCTGTTTCCACCATGGAGGAAGGCATCCCCAAGGGCGGGAAGTATTTTGTGTATTTCGGTGCTGCAGGAGTGTTGGTAAAAGGCGTTTCCCATGGGAAGCTTCTGCTGCCCACCGCTGCGATTCGGGACGAGGGTCTGTCCTACCACTATCTGCCTGCGGCGGACGAGGTGGAGCTGTCCCCAGTGGACGTGGACGCCTGCCGTGCCGCTATGGCAGAATTGGGTGTTCCCTATGTGGAAGGAAAAACCTGGACCACCGACGCCTTCTACCGGGAGACCCGGGCAAAAGCTTCCCGGCGGAAGGAGCAGGGCTGTATTTCTGTAGAGATGGAATGTGCCGGCCTTGCGGCGGTGGCCCAGTTCCGGGGCGTGCATTTCGCAGAGTTTTTCTATGCCACCGACACCGTGGACGACGCAGGCTGGGATAACGGCATTCTGCATGAAAAGGGCGCTGGTTTGGAAGAACTGTGTTTCCGCACGGCAGTGGAGACCGGAAAACGAATGAAGCTGCTGTAATTTCTATAAAATATAAATTCCGGCAAGAAAGGATGGAGGAAGAATGAAAGTTGTACTGCTGCAGGACGTAAAGTCCATTGGAAAAAGGGGAGAGCTTGTGAATGTCTCCGACGGGTATGCGAGGAATTTCCTGCTGCCAAGAAAGCTGGCGAAGGAAGCCAACGCCCAGGCCATGAACGAGCTGAAAAATGCCGAGGCCGCCAAAGAATACAAGATCAAGACCGAGACGGAGAAGGCCCAGAGCAGCGCCGACGCCCTTTCCGGCAAGACCGTGAAGATCTACGCAAAGGCCGGCCAGGGCGGGAAGATCTTCGGCTCCGTCACTGCCAAAGAGCTTTCGGAGGAGATAAAAAAGCAGTTCGGCGTGGAAGTGGAAAAGAGAAAGATCGTGCTGGAAAGCGATATCAAGGCTTTCGGAACATACAATTTCGACGTGAAATTCTACAGCGGCATCTCCGCTACCATGACTGTTGCCGTCTGCGAGAATCAGTAATTAGTTGATAGTAATTAGTTGTTAGACCGGCTGCCCCCGCGGGCAGAACGGGAAGGCAGTGGGTGGCTTTCGTAAGTGCGCGTCCCGACCGGAAGTTGTGCAGATAAATTGGAATTTGCAGCGCTAACAGAAAAGCGGAAACTCTTGCCTTTCTCGCCTTCGGCTCGGTCAGTTCGCAGCTTGTGTCCCACTGGGACACGCTCACCCCTGAAAGGGGAGGAGGGCCGATAGCATGGCGGAGGGGTTTTTCTGCACCAAAACTTGCGATAAGAACCCCTCCACCGCCATTCGGCGGTCCCCCTGTGTCTCGCCTTCGGCTCGGGTGCTGTGCCCCGGTGGGGCACGTCTAGCACCGACCGAGTTGAAAACGAGAACGGCGCTGAACGTCTCACCTTCGGTTCGGTCGGGTCAGAACGCTGTCCACCGGACAGCTTCCCCTCCAC
>CAZNZS010000101.1:0-8267 GCA_964577585.1 uncultured Acutalibacter sp. | reverse complement strand
TAAGAAACCGATGGGCAGCCACCCCGCCGGAAACTCCGGCGCACGGTTTTCTTATAGATTTCAGGTACAGTATACCTGAGAGGTGTGTGATATGTTAAGAAAAAGTCGGTGGAAGAGAACAGGAAAACTAAAGATGCTACGTTTCCTTTCCATGATGAAATAACGGAAAACTTTCTGAAAATGAGATCTCGTAATAGCAAACAATAAGTTGGAGGTAATTTTATGAAACGAACAAAGATGATCGCACTCATTTTGTCAACTGCAATTATGTTAACCATTTTTGCGATGCCTGCTTCAGCCAAAGCTAATGATACTATGGAAAAGATTTCAGTAGAGGATGTATCTCCTGCTGTTTTGTCTTGTCTTGACAAGTGCAAAGTATCATACAATCAGGATTCGGTAATTCAGGTTGTTAAGGCCAAAAGCAGTGAGGATTTTTGCACAGACGCTACAGGATTATGTATAAGAACTCAAAACGGAAATCAGGTAGAGTATACTTCTCTGCTTTCTTTCTCTCAAGGTGAAAACGGGAAAACCGTGTCTGATAATTTGGGAAAGATTCTCTTGCAAAGCAATGGGGATACAGTATAACCGAGACCCTGTGGGACGGTACTTGGATTAAGGCTGTCACGGTATTCGATTCATATAACAAGCGTTAGTACAATCGGGCTATATCTGAATACTTTACCTGCTTTAATTACAGCAATGGTACTCAACCGACAAAAGTTTATATAAGTACAACCCTAATGGGCGATCTTTTCAGCAAAAGTGGAAATACTTATACGAAGCTTCAGTCAAACTATTTGTACATAAACCCTTATACTGTGTACAATCCTGCTTTCAATACAATGTATAGTCATGATCAGCCCATGCCTTCCAATCGAGTGGTAGAGCCGTATTTGGGTCTTGGGGGATTTGTGTTACTAGTTGGTGCAACAATTAATGGTACCTATCAGGAATTTGAAGGCATAGTGAATATATAAATCGTGATAATTCGTTCGAGTGTGTGGAGGAAATGCTCTATGAAAAAACTAGTACTATGGTTGCTAGCACTTTGTTTGTTTTTAGAAGGCTGCGGTACAGGAGCAAGTCTTGAGCATCGAATCCGGAACGCCAAGTCAGCTATCAACGATGATCTAATCAGTGCCTTTTTCAAATCTGCTCAGGAGGCAAAGGATCAGCTTGGGCTGACAGAAGAAAACTTAGTGGAAACCCGAGGCTCACAGGAAACGTATCAGTTTTCTCATCTGTGGTGTGGTGTAAACACCGATACGAGTGTCTCTCTGGGGTTTGACCGTGTAGGTACAATATCGGCTAAAATAGCCTTGGAGAATGGTGAAACTTCAGCCCGCAAATCCGCCGAGGACTGCTTTGATCTTTTTGAGGCTCAGTTTGGCAATCCCTATGGGTACGTCTTGGGGGATGTAACCAGAGGGGGCGAATTTTTATCAGATGAAAACACAGAAGAGCTTTTTGAGAAATATTGGGAAAATCCCGATTTAGCATTGGCGTTCCGGTTCTATGTGAATGACGAAAAGAGCAGTTACGAATTTGCAGAATACCGTATTGAAAAAAATCGGGAAACCCAAAAAATGGAGCTGAGCTTGATGCTGTTCCGCTCAGTAAGAAGATAGAGGTATCTTTTTTCATGAACTTGCAGTGAAGCAAGGCTCTGCAGATCGATTCCAAGCTTTTTTTCTTCTTACCATTGGGTAAGCTTCAAATGCGTTTTTGAAAGAGAACAAGGCCGGCACGAAAAGCGCCGGCCTTGTTCTCTATTCTGTCATCCTGAGTGAGCGAAAAAGGGGCGGAACTCCTTTGTGACGAAGAATCTCGTCCTTATCCTTATGCCCTTAACGCTCTTTCTAACGACTAACAACTCGCCACTAACTTCTGCTCTTATTCCAGGCTCTTTGCGGCCTTTTTCAGCGTTTCGATGATCTCGATATGCTGGGGGCAGTGGGCCTCGCAGTTTCCGCACTGAATACAGTCGGAGGCCTTGCCGCCCTCGGAAGTGGCATGCTTGTAATGTCCCTTCGCGCCCTCCTCGTTATTGTAAAGAGTCAGGTTATTGAGCGCGGAGAAAATGCCGGGAATATTGATCTTCTGAGGGCAGCCGTCCACACAGTACTTGCAGGCGGTACAGGGAATGGTGGGAGTGTTCTTCAAAATTTCCACGGCCTTGTCCACCACCTTCCGCTCGCTGTCGGACAGGGGCTGGAAGTTTTCCATATAGGAAACATTGTCCTTCAGCTGCTCCAGCGTGGACATTCCGGAAAGCACGGTGACAAGCCCTTCCAGGGAAGCGGCATAGCGCACTGCCCAGGAGGGGATGGAAAGCTCCGGATCTGCCTCCTTGAAAAGCTTCTGGATCTCCGGGGTCATGGTGGCAAGAGAGCCGCCCTTTACAGGCTCCATGATGATCACGGGCTTCTGGTGCTTTCTGGCAATTTCATAGCACTTTCCGGACTGAACGTTTTCGCTGTCCCAGTCGGCATAGTTGATCTGCAGCTGCACGAATTCCGCCTCCGGGTGCTTTGTGAGGATCTCGTCCAGCACCTCGGGGCTGTCGTGGAAGGAGAAGCCGATGTGCTTTACCCTTCCCTGCTCCTTGAGCTTTGCTATGTATTCCCAGGCGCCTAGGTCCTCCGCCTTCTTTGCGGTGTCCTTGTTCATGGCGTGCAGGAGATAGAAATCGTAATAGGAAAGGCCTGCCCGGGAAAGGGACTCCTCAAAGACCTTTTCCATTTCCTCCGGACTCTTCAGATCCCACAGGGGAAGCTTTGTCGCGCACTGGAAGCTGTCTCTCGGATAGCGGTCCACCACGGCCTCCTTCAGGGCCACCTCGGACTTGCCCCCGATGTACACATAAGCGGTGTCAAAATAGGTGAAGCCCTTGCTCATGAAGATATCCACCATGCTTTTTACCTGCTCGATATCGATCTCTTCGCCCTTCATGGGCAGACGCATGAGCCCAAAGCCCAGCTTTTTGATTGACTGTCCCAAATACTCCATACGGATCCTCCTTTGATTTCAGGTCTTTCCAAAATTCTGTTATTTACTATTATAACGGGTAAAGCACAGTTTAAGTCAAGGGCTTTTTACATATTTCATAAAAGAATTTTAAAACGGTAGCCTTTTCTTCCAAAAAGTGATATACTGCCGGGGTACAGTTTTTTATTTCCGGAGAAGCCATTGATTCAGATCTTTTGGGAGATACTGCCATGAAGCATGAAACAGCAGCAAGAATAGGAAAGGCTGCCGCGGCGCTTTTGGGGCTGGCGGCAGCTTTCTGCGCCGTGGTCTTTCTCTGGCAACCGCCCTGCCTTATTTTGAAATTCACCGGCTTTGCCTGCGCGGGCTGCGGCGGGCAGAGAATGCTCCACGCCCTGCTCCGCGGCGATATCGCCGGCGCTTTTTTCCACAACCCTTTTTTGTTTTGCTTTCTCCCGGTTTTGGCGGGATATATCCTGTGGGAGGCGCTGCGGTATATCAAGGGCCGGCGCCCGCTGTATCAAAGCAGGCCCTTCCTGTATGCGCTCTGCGCTGTCCTGCTCATCGCGCTCATTTTCACCGTTCTGCGGAATTTGCCCGGCTTTTCCTTTCTTGGGCCGTAAAGCTCGCCCGTTCTACCTCAGCATCAAGAACCGAATATAAATTATCCGGGGCATCACGATGTCCAATACACGATGTCCAATAAAGAAACAAGTCGACATAGGTTCCCTTCTGCTCCATTTACAATATATCGTAAATGGAGTATAGCACAGATTTGTCGGCTTTAGAATATATCCCACACGATAAATCGCAATTTTGGATAAAATAAGGGCATCCTATCGTGAGGGAGTGATGCTGCAATGAATGCAAAGACAGCGGTTGCCCGCCGCATTCATGCGCTGTGTCTGGAGCGGAATATCGCAATCAATGCTCTTGCCAATCAATGCGGCGTTGCGCCCTCTACGATCCACAGTATGCTGAACACCAAAAGCAAAAATCCGGGAATTGTTTCCATTCAAAAGATTTGTGACAGTCTTGCAATCAGCGTTTGTGAATTTTTTGATGACCCGCTGTTTGAAGATCTGGAACCTGAGATAAAGTGACAAACCGGAAGCATTACCGCTCCCGACGAAAATCCGGCGCGGCCCAAATGGGCCGTGCCGGATTTTCGTATTTTCTGTTTTATCTTACAGCTCAAAGCTGATCCCGTCCGCCTCAGGCTCCGCCTTCATGCAGACGATCGCCATGGCCCCGGCGCCTATGTGGCAGCTGATGCTGAGGGCCAGCGGGTCAAGGGATATCTTATGCTTCGGAAAAGCGGCGGAAATGGCCTTTCTCCACTGGGCGGCGGTTTTTTCATCGCAGGTATAAGCGCCTTTGATCAGCACCTCGCAGCCGGCAAAGCGCCCCTCCATGTCGTTTCTTACAGCCTCCAGCATTTTGGCCTGGGCCTGCTTCATGCCGCGGACCTTGGCAAAGGCATCCAGCTTTTCCCCCTGGATCTGCAGTACCGGTTTGATGCTCAGCAGAGTGCCCAAAGCGGCTCCCGCTGCGGTGACCCGGCCTCCCTTTTTTAAATACTTGAGGGTATCCACGGCGATATAAATGCTGGCGTCAAGGGCATGCTCGGTCAGAAAATCCTTTATCTCACAGGCGGTCTTCCCGGCGCGGGCAAGCTGAAGGGCCTGAAGCACGGACTGTTTCTGCGTGCAGGAGATCCGGTGATTATCCACCACCTGCACCCTGCCGTCATAGTCCTGGGCCAGCACAAGGGCCGTCTGCAGGGAATTGCTGAGCCCGCCGGACATGGGGATATAGACCACCTCGTTATACTCTTCCAAAAGCCGGTCCCAAAGGCCTGTTACCGCCTTGGGGCTTGGCTGGGAGGTCTGCACGTCGGCCCCGGATTCCAGCTTTTGGAAAAACTCTGTTCTTGAAATGGACACATCTTCGTAATATTCTCTGCCGTCAATCAGAAAGGGCATGGGAATGACGCCTATTCCCAGCTTCTTCCCTTGGGCCTGGGTGATACCGCTGTTGCTGTCTGTCGCGATGGCTACAGCCGGTTTCTTTTTCTCTGCCATATCTCTCGTCCTTCCTGTTTCAGCGGCCCTTTGAGGCCGCGCCTATTTTTCATGATTTTTCAGTATATCACGAAAGAACGGCGGGGTCAACCACTGGGCTTTTGCCCCCGCACCCCATGTCTTTTCGGGCAGGAGCTTGACAATCGTACGAAATCGTACTATACTGGCTTCTGCTATCCGGCGTTGAAGGGTGATTTTTATGAGAGATTTTTCAGGAAACACATCTGCGGAATTCAATTTTCTATGCTCGGAAATCAATTATATTTACCACAGGATGGCCGTGAAGCTGGGCTTATCCGACTCGGTGATGACAGTGCTGTACACTCTTTGCAATTTTGGAGAAGAATGCCCATTGGGCGAGATCATCCGATGCTCAGGGATCAGCAAGCAAACCGTAAATTCCGCCCTGCGAAAATTGGAATCCGATGGGATGATCGTGCTTCGCCCTTTTGGAGGAAAGCAGAAAATGGTATGCCTTACCGCTTCGGGAAAGGCCCTGGCTGATTCTACCGTGGCGCGCGTTCTGGATATTGAAAGGGAGATCTTTGATTCCTGGACAACGCAGGAACAGGAGATCTATCTCAGACTGACCCAAATGTACATCAATGCCCTGCAGGAGAAAGCATCTTCGCTTTGAGTTTCCCGCACTGAAATCAGGATATCGGCTCCAAAGGCTATTTATTCCGACAGATTCCAAGGAGTGTTTTATGAAAATACAATTATCTGACCATTTTACCTACCGGAGGCTTCTGCGGTTCACGCTGCCCTCCATCGGCACCATGATCTTTACCTCCATCTACGGCGTGGTAGACGGCTTTTTCGTCTCCAATTATGTGGGAAAAACGCCCTTTGCGGCAGTCAACTTCATCATGCCCTTCCTGATGATCCTCGGAGGGATGGGCTTCATGTTCGGCACAGGCGGCAGCGCTCTGGTTTCCAAGACCATGGGCGAAGGGGACCGCCGGAAGGCAAACAGGATCTTTTCCCTGCTGATCTACCTGTCCACGGCGCTGGGCGTGGTCATTACCCTGCTGGGCTTTCTTTTGCTGCGCCCCATTGCCGCCGCCATGGGCGCGGAGGGAGAAATGCTGGAAAACTGCCTTTCCTATGGCCGGATCATTCTCCTTGCCACTCCCGCCTATATGCTGCAATATGAATTTCAAAGCTTTTTTGTCACCGCGGAAAAGCCTCAGCTGGGTCTGTTCGTCACCGTGCTGTCCGGCGTTTCCAACATGGTACTGGACTGGCTCTTCGTCGCGGTTTTTTCCTGGGGGCTGGAGGGGGCGGCTGTCGCCACCAGCTTCAGCCAATTTCTGGGGGCCGCGGTGGCGCTGGTCTATTTTATCCGCCCCAACACCAGCCTGCTCCGGCTGGGAAAAACGGAATTTGACGGCAAAGCCGTGCTGAAGACCTGCACCAACGGTTCTTCTGAGCTGATGTCCAATATTTCCATGTCCCTGGTGGGAATGCTGTATAACATTCAGCTGATCCGGTACGCGGGAGAAAACGGCGTAGCCGCCTACGGGGTGCTGATGTACGTGAACATGATCTTCCTTTCCGCCTTTATCGGCTATTCCGTGGGCACCGCCCCTGTGATCGGCTTTCATTACGGCGCGGGAAACCACGGGGAGCTCCGCAGCCTGCGCAGAAAAAGCCTGGTGCTCATCGGCATTTGCTCCGCCGCCATGCTTCTGGCCGCCGAGCTGCTGGCGCGGCCCCTTTCTCTGCTTTTCGTCAGCTACGATGAAAATCTGCTTTCCCTGACCCTCCGGGGCTTTTCCATCTATTCCTTCTCCTTCCTGTTCGCCGGTATTGCCATTTTCGGCTCCTCCTTCTTTACCGCCCTCAATAACGGCCTGGTTTCCGCTCTCATTTCCTTCCTGCGCACCCTGATATTTCAGACGGCGGCAGTGCTCCTTCTGCCTCTTCTCTGGGGCATCGACGGCGTATGGCTTTCCATCGTGGCGGCAGAGCTTATGGCGGCCGCTGTCACAGGCGCATTTCTCATTGGGTTGAAAAAGAAATACAGCTATTGATCTGGTTTTCCAACATAGAAAAAGAGCGGCCGTATTGGCCGCTCTTATTAATATCCGATCTTCTTCAAGTTGCTGTAACTCGTTTCCAAGCAGTCAAAGGGGCTGCCCTCGCAGATATCCTGCTCTACCAGAAGGTGCTTTACGCCGCCCAGCTCCTCGACGGTGCGGAGGATCCTGGGGAAGTTCAGGTTGCCTTCCATGACGGGAGCCATGACGGGCTCCCAGCCCTTTACGGCCATATCCTTCAAATGGATGCAGGGTGTGCGGCCCTTGAGCCTTGTGAGCCATTCGCAAACATCCGCGCCGCCCATCTGCACCCAGTAGGTATCCAGGGTAAAGCCCAGTTCCTCTGGAGAAAAACTTTCCATCAAAGTCTCGATCACCAGCTTGCCGCCGAATTTCTGGAATTCGATGTTGTGGTTGTGATACATCAGGAGCTTTCCCGCGGCGGCGATCTTCTTTGCGGGCTCTTTATAATCCTCCGCAAAGTGCCAGAGCCATTCGGGAGAGCAGTATTTCTTGGGCATCATGCCGATGCCGATATAATCGCAGCCCATGATGTTATGCTCTTCTATCACCTTTTCCGTGTCGTTCAGGATCCGGTTGGGGTCTGTGTGGGTCAGCACGATCTTTAACCCGTGCTTGTCACAAAGCTCCCTCACCTTTTCCGCCGGGATGGGCCCGATGGCCGAGATCTGCACGGTTTTGTATCCCATTTCCGCCACGCGGCCCAGGGAGTAATCCAGGTCTGCCGCAGTTTGGGTGTAGTCCCGCAGTGTGAAAAGCTGTGCTCCGACTGTCATCATAACAAATCGCTCCTTTTTAGATACTAGATGCTGGATGCTGGATGGTAGAGAAGGGCAAAAGGGCAGTGAATAGTGTACAGTGTAGAAATAAGGGCAAGGGCCCCCTTTTGTCATCCTGAGGAACGTAGTGACGAAGGATCTCGTCCTTCATTCTTGAAGAAGAGGTCAAAAAAACGAGATTCTTCGCATAGCAATGCTTGCATTGTTATTTCTCAGCAAATGACAGGGAGGGGGGCTGTCGTCTGAAAGACGACTGGGGCGTGGCGAGCTGGAACCCCTCCGTCACGGCTTTGCCGCGCCACCTCCCCTTAGCAGGGGAGGTTAAGGTCAAGGGCAGGCTCCCCTTT
>CAZNZS010000100.1:0-8324 GCA_964577585.1 uncultured Acutalibacter sp. | reverse complement strand
CTATGACCCCCTGCTTGTAAGGCAGGTGCTCTAACCAGCTGAGCTATGCCCCCAAGGACAATTCATCCGCCATTTCAGCGGCCTATTTATTTTACAGGATATCAAAGGATTTGTCAAGGTGTTTTTCCTAATTTTTCTCAGAAGTATTTTCGGCCCGCAAAGCCAGTTCTTCCAGCTCTTCCGGTGAAAAGGTATATCTTTTTCCGCAATACTGACAAACCGCCTCTGTTTTTCCTTCTGCCTCCAGGGGCAGGCTTCTGATCTCCTTTGCTCCCAAGGTCAAAAGAGCGTTGGCAAATCTTGCTTTACTGCAATTGCAGACATAGTTGACAGTTGTCTCGTCCAGAATCTCAACAGAAAATCCGTCAAGCGCCATTCTGCACATTTCTTCCGGAGAGATGCCTTTCGCAAGCATCGTGGTTACCGAATCCAGCTTTCGGACGTTTTCTTCCAAGCGCTGAATGGCAGAGTCTCCGGCGCCGGGCAGGGCCTGGATCAAAAGGCCGCCAGCAAGCAAGGCTTCCCCGCTCTGCTTATCCACCAGGACGCCGAGAGCGCAGACTGTCGGGATCTGCTCGCTTTGGGCATAATACCGTGTGATGTCTTCTGCAATCTCTCCGCTGAAAAGCTCTACCTGACCGATATAAGGATCTCTCTCGCCGAAATCACGCATTACGGCAAGACGGCCGTCCGTTCCAACAGCGCCGCCCACATCGATTTTCCCATTGCCTTTTAACGGAAGCTCAATTTCCGGGTGCTCCACATAACCGCGAACGTTGCCGGAAGAATCCGAAATGGCAACCACTGTACCCAAAGGGCCTCCCCCATTCACCTTGAGCGTAAGGGAGGCACGGTCGCTTTTCAGCATGCTGCCCATCAAAGAAGCGCCGGAAAGCAGCCGCCCCAGCGCGGCACAGGAGGTCTTGCTCAATTTATGGAGCTTCTGCGCGGTATATACGATCTCGGAAGAATCAATTGCCGCAGCCATCAAGCTGCCGTCTGAAGTAATGGTACGTATGATCTTATCCATTCAAAAGCTGTCCTTTTCTGCTGATTTTCTTGCCGCATAAACAATACGCTGACTTTCAGGAGACGGCGGTGAAAAAGAAAACTCGCCGTAGGTGTGTATCTCACAGAAGCCGGAGCTTTCCAGCATGGAAAGGACGTCTTCCGTCGAATAGGCATACTCGGAAAAATGCTCGGAGCTGCGGCGATAGAGCGCCTTTTCCCGCTCAAAGAAATCGAGTTGGATGTCTACCTTACAATGTAAAGGTATGTAGCGGTTCTGCCAAACACAGTAGACAGACTCAGTATTATAGACGAAGGTATTGTCCGCCAGAACTTTTTCGTGCTTATAGGGCGTGTTCATATCAAAGAAAAACCATCCTCCGGGATCCATAAAAAAGGAAACCTTCGAAAAAGCTTTCTGTAACGCTTCCCGACCGGGCAGATGGTTTAAGCTGTCCAAGGTGCAAAAGACCGTGTCCACCGTTCCGTAAAGATCCAGGGACTGCATTTTCTGACACAGAAAAAGGATATCCGCGCCGGCATCAGCGCATTTCTCACGGGCAACGGAAAGCATGTCGACAGAAGCGTCGATCCCGTAAACATCAATTCCCCTTTTGAAAAGCTCCAGGGTCAGGGAGCCGGTGCCGCAGGCAAGGTCCAGAGCAAGCTGGGGCGTATGTCCCACTTGTTTCATAAGTTCCAGCAGATAGTCCGCTCTTTTTGTATAATTGACATTTTCGGTCAGAGCATCGTAATATTGGGCGAAAGCAGAATAAGGTCCCATTATTTTTCCTTCTCCATACGGTCCAGAACCAGGTTGTATCCGTTGTTTCCATATTGCAGCGCGCGGTTCACCCGGCTTATCGTGGCCGTGGAAGCGCCGGTACGCGCCACAATATCGCTGTATATATTTTTCTTTCTGAGCAGGGAAGCGACTTCCAGACGCTGCGACAGGGCGATGAGCTCCGGCTTCGTACAGAGATCGTCAAAAAATTTGGCGCACTCCTCCCGCGTTTCCAGCTTGAGGATGGCATCATACAAAAAAGAAAGAGTTTCTTCCCGGTAATCTGGATTCATAACATGATACCTCTTTCTGAAAAGGATCCGTTCGATGAGATTTTAGCATGGAAAAGCAGAAATGTAAATACCGCTTACAGGTCGTTGCGGATCAGGTCGTCATATGTCTCACCGCGAATAATCAGCCGCGCTTTTCCCCCGCTTACCATAATGCAGGCAGGCCGGGGATTACGGTTGTAATTCGACGCCATGGAATAGTTATAAGCTCCTGTGGAAAGCACGGCAAGGATGTCTCCCTCTTGAGGAGTTTGCAGCTTGGTATGTTCCTGGATCAGATCCCCACTTTCGCAGCACTTTCCGGCGACTGTAGCCGTGTATCCGGCAGGCTCACCGGCTTTATTGGCGATCAGGCAGGTATAATCGGCATGATATAACGCGTATCTGGGGTTTTCGTACATGCCGCCGTCTATCATCACGTAATTTCTCACATTCGGGATCTCCCGAATGCTTCCGACAGTGTAAAGGGTGATCCCCGATTCACAGACGATGGATCTACCGGGCTCAATGTATATCCGGGGAAGCTTTATTCCCCGGCTGTCGCACTCTTGATGAACGGCGGCGGAGACGGCCTCCATGTATTCTTCGTAGGGAAGCGCGCTGTCGTTTTCCATGTACTTACAGCCAAAACCGCCGCCCAGATTCAAAAACTCAAACTCGATTCCAAGGTTTTCTTTTACCTTGGCGTAAAAGCCCAACATGACCCGGGCTGCGTGAACAAAAGGCTCCTTGTCAAAAATCTGGGAGCCGATATGGCAATGAAGGCCCCGCAGGGAAAGACGATCCGCTTCGGAAGCGATTTTTACGGCCTCCATGCCTTCCCCACCGGTAAGATCAATGCCGAATTTGGAATCGATCTGGCCGGTGCGGATAAATTCATGGGTATGAGCGTCTATACCGGGCTTCATGCGCAGTGAAATATTGACGGTTTTCCCCTGCTCCGCCGCGATTTTCTTCAGGCAGTAAAGCTCAGAGAGGTTGTCCACCACCACGTCGCCTACACCGGCCTGAACGGCCATCAAAAGCTCTGACGGCGTTTTGTTATTTCCCTGGAAATGAATATTTTCCGCCGGGAAGCCTGCCTGCAGCGCGGTGTAAAGCTCTCCGCCAGATACCACCTCCAGGTCAAGCCCTTCGCTTGCCACGATCCGGCAGATTTCTTTGCAGCAAAAAGCCTTGCTGGCATAAACGGGCTTTCCGTTTCCTTGATAATTCTTTTCAAAGGAGGACACATACCTTTTGCAAATGCTACGGATATGGTCTTCGCTCATCACATACAGCGGCGTGCCGAACTGCTCTGCAAGCTCAACAGTGTCGCAGCCGCTTATAGAAAGATGTCCCTTCCCGTTTACTGAAAGGCATGGAGAAATCATCAATATCTACCCTTTCTTATTCCGATTGATCGTTCCGTTCAGCGACTGCTTCTTCAATCCGGCGCCGCAGAGACTCCACACCCATGCCGGTTTCCGCTGAAAACAGGGTAAAAGGAATGCCCTCTTTACCAAACAGATCCGCATATTCGGCCGTACGGGCGGCGGTTTCCGTCTTGTTGAGCTTATCGCATTTGGTACATACGACTGCAAAATGCAGCCCACTTTCTTTCAAAAAACCGATCATATCAAAATCGTCCGACGTGGGACTTCTTCGAAAATCCACAAGCTGAAGCACCAGAGCAATTTTTCTGTCCAGCCCGAAATACCCTTCCACCAGATCGGCCCACCGCTGCTTTTCGCTTTTTGAAACCTTGGCATACCCATAGCCGGGCAAATCGACAAAGCGGCATGTATCGACCCTGAAAAAATTGATTGTAGCTGTTTTCCCGGGCGTAGCGCTGACTCGCGCGATCGCTTTTCGGTTCAGCAGCTTGTTGATCAAAGAAGACTTTCCCACATTGGATCTGCCGGAGAATACGATCTCCGGCAAGTCGGACGCCGGAAGCTGCTGCTTATTTCCGGCGGAAAACAGAAATTCTACATTTTGAAAATTCACAAGCTTTCTCTCCTACTGCAGCAAACTTTGCCCGCTGACACGAGATTTCACAGGTTCCGGCAAAAGTCTGGTCTCCTGCTGCTTCTCGGGCTTTGGCATTCTGATGAGAGCCGCTTCCAAAACAGTGTCGATGCGCTTTACCGGCAGGAAAGCGACATGTTCCTTAACCACATCATCCACCTCTGCAAGATCCGGCACATTGTCCGCCGGGATCAAAACAGTTTTTATGCCGTTCTTATATGCTGCCATGGCCTTCTCCTTCAACCCGCCGATCGGCAGCACTCTGCCCTGCAGGGTGATCTCGCCTGTCATGGCAACATCCTTACGGATCGGGATATCACACAGCGCGGAGGTGATCGCGGTGGCCATGGCAATGCCGGCTGAAGGACCGTCCTTCGGCACGGCGCCCTCCGGGGCGTGAATGTGGATATCGCATTTCTCATAGAAATTCGGCTTGATCCCGAGGAGGCCGGCCCTGGTGCGGATACAGGTGATGGCGGCATTGGCGGATTCCTTCATCACATCTCCCAGGGAACCCGTCAGCTGGATCTTGCCTGTCCCTTCCATCACGGCCACTTCTATGGGAAGCAGCTCTCCGCCTACACTGGTCCAGGCAAGGCCGTTTACGAGCCCGACCATATCTTCCCGATTCAATTCGTCTTTGATGAATTTACGCGGGCCCAGCAGCTCTTCCAGATTTTCCGGCTTTACTGTATAGGAATGAAAATTCACTTGGGAAACCACCATTTTTGCGACCTTCCGGCAAACGGAGGCGAGAAGGCGCTCCAGATTTCTCACGCCCGCCTCCTTGGTATACCCGTCGATCATTTCCTGAAGGCCGGCCTTTGTAAATTTAAGCTGAGAAGCGGAAAGCCCATGCTTTTTCAGCTGCTTTTTCACAAGATGCTTCATGGCGATATTGAGCTTTTCCTCCTGTGTGTAGCTTCCAAGCTCAATAATATCCATGCGGTCATATAACGGGCCCGGGATCCGGGAGGCGTCGTTGGCGGTGGTTATGAAAAGCACGTTGCTCAGATCAAAGGGAAGGTCGATGTAATGATCGCAGAATTCGGCGTTCTGCTCCGGATCAAGGACCTCCAGAAGAGAAGAAGCGGGATCTCCCTTGAAATTCTGCCCCAGCTTATCGATCTCATCCAAAAGCAGCAACGGGTTATTTGTGCCGGCCTGCTTGATCGCGTTTATGATCCGGCCCGGCATGGAGCCGACATAGGTGCGCCGGTGTCCCATGATCTCGGCTTCGTCACTGACACCGCCCAAGGACACGCGCACGTATTTCCGGCCTGTAGCTTCCGCAATCGACCTGGCGATAGAGGTTTTTCCTACGCCGGGAGGCCCGACCAGGCAGATGATCTGCCCCGATTGCTTGGGCGCCAGGGCTTTTACCGCCAGGATCTCCAGAAAGCGTTCCTTGACCTTTGCCAGTCCGTAGTGATCTCTGTCAAGGATCCTTGCGGCTCTTGCGATATCCAGCTTTTCCTTTGAGGATTTCTTCCAGGGAAGTTCCAAACAGGTATCAAGATATACGCGAAGCACGCTGGCTTCATGAGAGCCGTAGGGCATATGGAAAAGCTTATCGCATTCCTTGAGTAATTTCTCTTCACATACCTCTGAAAGCTGAAGGGCCATCACCTTTTCCCTCAGCTCATCCGCCTCCTGTTGAGGATTGTCCTCCTCCCCAAGCTCGCTTGTAATAGCGCGAAGCTGTTCCTTCAGGAAGTATTCACGCTGGTTTTCATCGATCTGTGCCTGTGCTTTTTGATTGATCTCTTCTTCCACTCTCAGGATCTGGACTTCTTCGGTGAGAATGTCGATCAGCTTCTGCATCCGGGCAAGGGGCCGCAGCTCGTCAAGTATGTATTGCTTACGCTCAAAATCGATGGAGATATTGGAAGCAATGTAATCGGCAAGCCTGCCGCAGTCCTTTTCCTGCAGAACCCCCAGCAGCACATCCGGCGGAACACGCTTAAAAAGCCCCAGATACTGATCAAACTTCTCATGCACGATCCTGATCAGCGCTTCGGATCGGTATGATTTTTTATAGGCGATCACCGGGCACTTTTGGACTGTGCCCAGCAAAAAAGGATTTTCTTTGTTCAGCGCAACGATCTGCCCCCGGCAAATCCCCTCTACATGAAGCTTTACGCCCTCTTCCGAACGCTGTACCACCTGCTTGATCCTTGCAATGACGCCGACTTTGTAAAGATCGTCGCCTACCGGTTCATTCTCGGAAAGATTGACCTGCGTAACAAGAAAAATCAAGCGGTCCTTATCCATGGCTTCAGCAGCCGCAAGCACGGACTTCTTTCTTACAACATCAAATTGCAGCATCATTCCAGGGAAAAACACAAGTCCCCGAACCGCCAGAACAGGCAAAATCATTTCATTTTCCAGCTTGCCGCTGTCCTCTGTAAAAATTTGCATATTTGTACTCCTAAAATTCAGAAAGACTGCGGCCGACGCAGGCCGGCAACAGCCTTTACTGCCATATTACACCGGCAGAACGCCGGCTCAAAACCTCTCAGGAAACAGAATCCCTACGGTCACGCCGTTTGGGAGGCGTGATTTTGATCTTCATGGGTTTCCGATCCTGATTATACGATATCTCCGGCTGAGCACCGGACTCTACCATTTCCCTGGTAACGACTACCTTTTCCACCTTATAATCGCTGGGGACCTGATACATGACATTCATCAGCAGATCTTCCATAACAGCACGAAGACCGCGCGCCCCTGTTTTTCGCTCCAAGGTTTTACGGGCAATGGCCGACAGCGCCTCATCGGTGAATTCCAGATCGACCCTGTCAAGATCAAAGAGCTTCTTATACTGGCTGACCAGAGAATTTTTTGGATCCCGCAAAATATTTACGAGAGAGCCTTCGTCCAAGGCATCCAAAGCGGTGATCACGGGAATACGGCCCACCAGTTCAGGGATCAGGCCGTACTTTACAAGGTCGTGAGGGGTTACTTCCCTCATCCAGTTGGCGGCATCCAGCTCCGCCTTGCCGTGTACCTCTCCGCCGAAGCCGAGAGAATTTGAGGCCATTCGCTTTTGAACGATCTTTTCCAGCCCGTCAAAGGCGCCGCCGCAGATAAACAAAATATTGGACGTGTCAATGTTGATTGCTTCCTGCTGAGGGTGCTTTCTTCCTCCCTTGGGCGGAACGCTGGCCACGGTCCCTTCCAGGATCTTCAGCAGCGCCTGCTGAACGCCTTCACCGCTGACATCTCTGGTAATGGACTGATTTTCTGATTTTCTCGAGATCTTATCGATCTCATCCACATAGATGATGCCCCGTTCAGCCTTGAACACATCATAGTCCGCGGCCTGGATCAAACGCAGAAGGATATTCTCAACGTCTTCTCCGACATAGCCTGCCTCAGTCAGCGTGGTGGCGTCCGCAATGGCAAAGGGAACGTCCAGCAGCTTTGCAAGCGTTTGGGCCAGATAGGTTTTTCCAACGCCGGTAGGCCCCAGCAAAAGTACATTGCTCTTGGAGAGCTCCACGTCGTCATTGGAAAAATAAATACGCTTATAATGATTGTATACTGCCACGGACAAGGCGATCTTCGCACTGTCCTGCCCAACCACGTATTCATCGAGCTTCTTTTTGATCTCCTGAGGCTTGGGAAGTTGAATTCCAACTTCCTTTTCGTCGCTTCTTCCCTTTTTCAGCCTGTCTTCATCTTCAATGATAGACATGCACAATTTGACGCAGGCGTCACAGATATAAACGCCTGAACCAGCAATCAGACGCTCTGCCATCGACTGCGGCTTTCCGCAAAAGGAACAGCAAATTTCAGAATCGTTGCCTCCTGGCATCTATACACACTCCTTCAGAGTTATCTATGGTCGATTACTTTATCGATCAGGCCATATTTCAAGGCTTCCTGAGCGGTCATAAAATTATCGCGCTCGGTATCCCGCTCAATCACTTCCAAAGGCTGACCAGTTTTTTCGGAAAGGATCGTGTTGAGCCTTTTCTTTACACGCAGGATATGATCCGCGTGGATGCTGATATCGGTAGCCTGGCCCTGCGTGCCGCCGCTGGGCTGATGGATCATGATTTCGCTGTTGGGCAGGGCAAAACGCTTGCCCTTTGTTCCGGCTGTCAGCAGGAAGGAACCCATACTGGCGGCCATACCGATACAAATAGTGGAAACATCGCATTTAATGTACTGCATGGTGTCATAGATCGCCATGCCGTCAGTGATCACACCGCCGGGGCTGTTGA
>CAZNZS010000099.1:0-8404 GCA_964577585.1 uncultured Acutalibacter sp. | reverse complement strand
GACTACATAAAGATCTATGTAGTCGACGTCAGAGAAACCGAAAAGGGCCCTAAGGCCATTATTTCCCGTACTCACCCCGACCTTGTCAAGCGCATGTTTGAAACCGAGGTGCCGGAGATCTACGACGGCACAGTGGAGATCAAGGCCGTGGCAAGAGAGGCCGGTTCCCGGACCAAGCTGGCGGTTCTGAGCCACAACCCGGATGTTGACGCCGTGGGCGCCTGTATCGGCGCCAGAGGCGCCAGAGTTTCCGAGATCGTGGAAGAGCTGGGCGGCGAAAAGATCGACATTGTGGAGTTTAGCGAGGACCCCCGGGTGTTTATCGGCGCGGCTCTTGCCCCCGCCCTGGTGCTTTCCGTTGAGGTGGCCGAAGACGGCTCCCGCAGCGCGAAGGTGACCGTTCCCGACAACCAGCTTTCGCTGGCCATCGGAAATAAGGGACAAAACGCCAGGCTGGCCGCCAAGCTGACCGGCTGGAAGATCGATATCAAGCCGGAAAGCGGTTTCTACGGAGAAGAATAAGGAAAAACGGTATTTCGATAAAGGAGGGAGAGCAATGCGCCCAAGAAAGATCCCCATGCGGATGTGCACCGGATGCGGGGAAATGAAGCCTAAAAAAGAGCTGGTGCGGGTGGTAAAGGCCCCCGAAAAAACAGATGAAAACGGCGCGCCGCTTCCCCCTGAGATCAGCCTTGACCTGACCGGGAAAAAGCCTGGCCGGGGGGCGTATCTCTGCAAGGACCCCGAATGCCTCAGGGCGGCAAGAAAAGCCAGGCGTTTGGAACGGGCCTTTTCCTGCAGGATCTCCGATGAGATATACAGACAGATGGAGGAGGAGATCGGGCAGAAATGACAGACAGGATACTGTCCCTTTTGGGACTTGCCAGAAGGGCCGGAAAGCTGGAAGCAGGCTTTGATGCGGCCCAAACGGCGGCAAGAGCCAAAAAAGCCTTTTTGCTTACAGCGGCAGCGGACATTTCGGAGAAGACCTTCAAGAATTTGAGCTACGAAGCCGGGCGCTGTGAGATCCGGGCGGTGCGGCTCCCCTTTTCCGCGGAGGAGGTGGGCCGGGCCTGCGGGGTGAAGGCCGGAGTGATGGCTGTGACTGACAGAGGATTTGCCGGGAGCCTGCTGAAATTGATTGAAAGCAGCGCTCAGAAGAAGGAGGAAACGAGCTTATGATGATCAAATACAGAGTTCGGGAGGTCGCCAAGGATCTGGATATCCCAAACAAGGACGTGATAGACGTCCTGGCGAACTATTTTGAAGAGCCGAAAAAATACATGACCGCTCTCACCGAAGAAGAGCTGGACGTGGTGTTTGAGGTGTTCACCCAGAAGCGGAACATGGAATCCCTGGACGCCTATTTTGCCCAGCGTGGGGAAAAGCCGGAGGAAGCGGCTGTTACGGTGGAGGCAGAGCCGGAGGAGGCCGCCCCCGCAAAGGAGACCGCCGAAGAAGCGGCCCCCGGGAAGAAAAAGGCGAAAACGGAAGAAAAGCCGGAGAAGACAAAGAGCGTGAAAACGGAGGGAAAGAAGCCCGTTCAGCCCACCGCTGCCACCAAGGCCCAGGCGAAGGCAGAGCCCGCGCCGGTGGTGGAGCACACCCAGCCGGTCCGCAGAGTGATAGACACCCGTTCCTCCAACATCAATATCGACCGCTACAATGAAAAATATGACCGCCTTGCCGATCAGAAGGTAAAGACCGACAATGTGGTGACGAAACAGAAGTTCATGAACCGGGGCCAGCAGAAGCGGGGCCAGCAGCGCCGCGGCAAGCGGGAGACCGAGGCCGAGCGGCTGCGCCGCATTGCCCAGGAAAGAAAGGCAAAGCACATCACCATCGAGGTACCCGAGGAGATCACCGTGGGCGAATTTGCCCTGCGGCTGAAGGTCACCGCGCCTGAGGTGATCAAGAAGCTGATGGCTCTGGGCGTTTTTGCAACGATAAACGATACCATTGATTTTGACACTGCCGTGCTGGTGGCCGACGAATTCCACGCCAGAGTGGAAAAGGAAGTGGTGGTCACCATCGAGGAGAGGATCATCGACGACAGTGAGGACAACGAGGAAAATCTGGTTCCCAGAGCGCCTGTAGTGGTGGTTATGGGCCACGTGGACCACGGAAAGACCTCCATTCTCGACGTGATCCGCCACACGAATGTCACCGAGGGCGAAGCCGGCGGCATCACCCAGCATATCGGCGCTTATCGTGTCAAGGTGGGAGACCGGGACGTGACCTTTCTGGATACCCCCGGCCACGCCGCCTTTACCACCATGCGCGCCAGGGGCGCTCAGGTGACGGATATCGCCGTGCTGGTGGTTGCCGCCGACGACGGCATCATGCCTCAGACCGTAGAGGCCATCAACCATGCCAAGGCGGCCGGAGTTTCCATCATTGTGGCCATCAACAAGATGGATAAGACCGGCGCGAACCCGGAGCGGGTCAAGGAGCAGCTTACGGAGCACAGCCTGGTGCCAGAGGATTGGGGCGGAGATACTCCCTGTATTCCCGTTTCCGCCCATACTAGGGAAGGTATCGATGATCTGCTTGAAATGATCACGCTCACAGCCGACATGATGGAGCTCAGGGCCAACCCCGACCGCGCCGCCAAGGGCACGGTGATCGAGGCCCGGCTTGACAAGGGCATGGGTCCCATCGCCACGGTGCTGGTACAGAACGGCACCCTTCACATCGGCGACGTGATCGTTGCCGGCACCACCGTGGGACGTGTGCGCTCCATGATGGACGACAAGGGAAGAAAAGTAGAGGAAGCTGGCCCCTCCGTGCCTGTGGAGATCACGGGCCTGAATGACGTGCCGGTGGGCGGAGATATCTTCAATGCCGTTTCCGATGAACGCCTGGCAAGAGAGCTGGTGGAGCAGCGCCTGACCGAGCAGAAGGAAGAGGTCTTCCGCTCTCAGACAAAGGTCACCCTTGACAATCTGTTCGAGCAGATGAAGGAGGGCGACATGAAGGAGCTGAAGATCATTGTAAAGGCCGACGTGCAGGGCTCTGTGGAGGCTGTGCGCCAGTCTTTGGAAAAGCTTACCAATGAAGAGGTGCGGGTCAATATCATCCACGGCGGCGTAGGCGCCATCAATGAAAGCGACGTCATGCTGGCAAACGCTTCCAACGCCATTGTGGTGGGCTTCAATGTGCGCCCCGATCCCGTGGCGGAGGAAAACGCCAAGCGGGACGGCGTGGACCTGAGACTGTACCGCATTATTTACGACTGCATTGAAGAGATAGAATCCGCCATGAAGGGCATGCTGGCTCCCAAGTACAGAGAAGTGTTCCTGGGCAGAGCCGAATGCCGGGAGACCTACAAGATCTCCAACGTGGGCATCGTTATCGGCGGCCATGTGACCTCCGGAAAGATCACCCGCAGCGCGCTGGTGCGGGTGGTGCGGGACGGCATCATCGTGGCCGATGACAAGATCGCTTCCCTGCGCCGATTTAAGGACGATGTGCGGGAGGTGGCCGACGGCTACGACTGCGGCATCACCCTGGAGAAATTTGCCGATATCAAGCAGGGCGACGTTCTGGAAGCTTACGAAATGGAAGAATACCGGGATTAGTTGTTAGCTTATAGTAATTAGTCGTTAGAGAAAGGGCAAGGGCTATTATCTGTCATTTGCTGAGAAATAGCAATGCAAGCATTGCTATGCGAAGAATCTCGCCCTTAATGTACTTTCTAACAACTAACGACTAATATCTAATATCTATTTAAGAAGGAGCTAGTATGCCAAGCTATAAAATGGACCGGGTGACAGAGGACGTGAAGCGGGAGCTTTCCGCTGTTTTGCGGGAGGTGAAGGACCCCCGGGTAAAGGACTGCTTTCTGAGCATCGTGCGGGTAGAGGTCACGAACGACCTTTCCTACTGCACCGTGTATGTGAGCACCATGGAGGGCATGGAACGGACGAAGACTGCTGTCCAGGGCCTCAAGTCCGCGGCGGGATTTGTCCGCCGGGAATTGGGCCATAGGCTGAAGCTTCGCCATGTTCCGGAGCTGATCTTCAAGCCCACGGATTCCATCGAGTACGGGGCCCATATCTCCAAGGTCTTAAACGATCTGGAGATCTCCCACGACAGCGATGAAGGAGAGGAAAGCCTATGACCGGCTGTGCTGAAACGGCTTCCCTGCTGCGGGGCTGGGACAAGATCCTGGTGCTGAGCCACGCCTCCCCGGACGGAGATACCCTTGGCTCCGCCTGCGCCCTGGCAAGGGGACTTATTTCCTTGGGAAAGCAGGTGGATTTTCGGTGCGCCGATGAGATACCGAAAAAGTTTCAGTATCTGTTCGAAGGAATCTCTCTGGGCCTTGCTTCCCCGGAACATATCGTTTCCGTGGACGTGGCCGACATTTCCCTGCTGGGAAAGCTCCGGGAGGAATACGAGGGAAAAATCGAGCTTGCCATCGACCACCACGGCACCCACAAGCCCTTTGCGGAAACACGCTGGGTGGAGCCGGACAGCGCCGCCACGGCGGAGATGATCTGGCTGCTTTTGAAAGAAATGGGTGTGAAGGCTGACAAGGCCATGGCGGACTGTGTTTACACGGGGATCTCCACAGACACAGGCTGCCTGCGATACGGCAACACCACGGTTCGCACCTACCGCATCGCGGCGGAGGCCGTGGAAGCCGGGGCGAACGGGCCGGAGATCAACCGCCTGATGTGGGAAACGAAGACCAGGACCCAATTGGAAGCGGAACAGCTTGTCATGGAAAGCCTGGAATTTTTCTGCGGAGGGAAATGTGCCTTGATCCGGGTACCCCGCTCCGTTTTGGAAAAAACCGGAGCGAAGGACAGCGACATAGAAGGCGTGACCTCGCTGCCCAGGCAGATCGAAGGAGTGCTGTTCGGCGTTACTGTAAAGGAAAAGGAAGACGGCACGATCAAAGTCTCTGTCAGGACAAACCCTCCGGCGGACGCTTCCGCGCTGTGCGAGAAATTCGGCGGCGGCGGTCATACGGGGGCGGCGGGTTGTTCCTTCTCCGGGCTTTCCATGGCGGAGGCGGCGGAAAAACTGAAGGCGGCCTGCGAGGAAGAGTTGTCAGTTATTAGTAATTAGTTGTTAGAGAAAGGCATTCCAAAGTATCGGAAAACTTTTCAAAGCGGGAGAAGACAATGGAGAAAAACGAAGAATTGGAAATGACCTGCCGTGGAAGGGAATTTTTGAAGTCCCACAGCGGCAGCCCGGAGGAGCTGAGTTTTGAGTCCGACCAGGACAAAAAGCTTCCGCAGCCGCCGCTGGTGAAAGCGCCCATGACGGATTCCTCTATTGAGCTGCCTTTGGAGTTTGACGGGCTTCTGGCGGAGGAAGATTTTCGCGCCGTGGTGTTGAAAAGAAAAAGCTCCCGGGTCTATTCAGAGGAGGAAATGAGCCTTTCACAGCTTTCCTTTCTATTATACTACACTCAGGGGATCAAGGAGATCCGGGGAAAGGCGTATGCCACCCTGCGCACTGTCCCCTGCGGCGGCGCGCGGCACCCCTTTGAAACTTACCTGTTGGTGCAGAAGGTGGAAGGGCTGGTCCCTGGCGTGTATCACTACCTTCCCATGACTCACAGGCTGGAGCTGCTGGAGGAACTGCAGCTGGAGGCGCTGCGAAAGAGGATCGGCGATTCTCTGTTCGGCCAGTCCTGGGCGGAAAGGTCCAATGTGGTGTTTTACTGGTCCTTTGTTCCGTACCGTGCGGAATGGCGGTACGGTCCCTTTGCCCACAAGGTCAATCTGATCGACGCCGGCCATGTGGGGGAAAACCTCTATCTCGGCTGCTCTGCCCTGGGGCTCGGCACCTGCGGGATCGGCTACTATAATCAACTGCTGTGCGACGAGACCTTCCGGCTGGACGGCGAGGAGGAATTTGTCGTGTACACCCAGAGCGTGGGCACAGTGCAGGAGAAAGACGAACCGGCGGAACAGGAATTTTACCGATTTGTGAAAGAACAGGGACTGTAAACTGTTATGGACGGAATCATCATACTGGACAAGCCCCGGGATTTTACATCCTTTGACGCGGTAGCGGTCATGCGGGGGCTGACCCATGAAAAGAAAATAGGACATACCGGCACCCTGGACCCCATGGCTACCGGGGTGCTCCCGTTGCTTCTGGGAAGAGCGGCAAAGGCGGCCAGCCTGCTGCCGGATACTGACAAGGCATACCGGGCGGGCTTCCGGCTGGGAGAGCGCCGGGACACCGGAGACATTACGGGAGAGGTTACAGAGACGGATACCGCCCATGTCTCAAGGCAGCGGCTAGAGGAAGCTCTGAACGGCTTTCGAGGGGAAATTTCCCAGATCCCGCCCATGTATTCGGCGGTTTCCGTAGGCGGAAAGCGGCTTTACGAGCTGGCGAGGAAGGGCCTCGAGGTGAAACGCGAGCCCAGGCCCGTTACCGTTTACCGGTTGGAGCTGGAGCAATACGATGAGAACTCCCGGGAGGGGGTTCTTTCCGTTTCCTGCTCCAAGGGGACCTATATCCGAACGCTGATCGAAGATATTGCCAAAGCGGCGGGGACCTGCGGGACCATGACCGCCCTGCGGAGAGTGTGTGCCTGTGGGTTTTCCGAGGACAGCGCCCATTCCCTGGAAGAACTGCGGGCCGCTGCTGATGAAGGGCGCATACAGGATATGCTCTTGCCGGTGGAAAAGCTTTTTGAAGAATATCCGGCTGTGCGGGTGACCCCGGCGCAGGCGGCCAGGTTCCGCAACGGCGGCTCGCTCGCTATGGATCGGCTTCCCCTGCCCAAAATGGCCTTCCATGCCGGCGACAGGCTTCGGATCTGCTCGGAGGAGGCCTTTCTGGGGCTTGCCGCTGTGGACCCCGAGCAGGGAGAGCTGCGGTTTCTCAAAGGCTTTTTTGTGCCTGAGGAGGAAAAACCATGTACGTTTTAAGAAGGATCCGGGGGATCGAAGAGCTTCCGGAGAAAAAGGATAAACCCGCCTGTGCTCTGGCTCTCGGCAGCTTTGACGGCCTGCACCAGGGCCATATGGACGTTTTGCGCGCAGCCCTTTCCACCGCCCAGCCCGGCGGCGCGGGGGTCGTTACCTTTGAGACCAGCCCATCGGGTCAGCCCGGGCTGCTTTCTGCCGAGGAAAAGGTGCAGATCCTGGAAGAAATGGGCATGCAGGAACTGTATTCCTTTGAGTTTTCGGGGATAAGGACCCTTTCCGCCGGGGACTTCGTTACCGGGGTGCTGTTTGACCGCTTTCACGCGAGGGAGCTTTACTGCGGGGAAGATTTCCGGTTCGGTCGGGACGCCCTGGGAAATACGGAGCTTCTGCGGAAGCTCTGCGCGGCAAATGGGGCGGAGCTTTTTGTGATTCCCACCAGGTCGGACGGCGGTGAAAAGATAAGCTCCACCAGAATACGGCGCGCTGTGGAGAACGGGGACATTCCCCTTGCGAACAGGCTTCTGGGAAGACCCTTCTGCTACGCGCCGGAGGTGATCCACGGAAACCATCTCGGTACGGGCATGGGAACGCCCACCATGAACCAGCTCTATCCGGAAACCCTTGTCTGCCCGCCCTTTGGAGTGTATGCCTCCCTGGTGCACGTGGAGGGAAGGGCATGCGCCGGGGTTACGAATATCGGGGTAAAGCCCACCGTAGGCTCGGACAGGGTGCTTTCCGAAACCTGGATACCGGATTTTTCAGGGGACCTTTACCACAAAAGGGTGAGGGTGGAGCTGCTGGAATTCATCCGGCCGGAGCGGAAATTTGATTCCCTTGAGGAGCTGGGCGCAGAGATCCGGAAAAACGCCCGGCAGGCAAAAGAGATCGTAAAAACAAAATTTCCGGAATTTTCTTTTTGAAAAATGCGGATTTTCCGAAAAAACTGCGGGGAAATGGCTTTACAAATAGATATTCCCGTGATAAAATAACAAAGCTGCCCTATTCTCGGATCCGGGAAACACCGACCCGGACCTGTGGATAACGGCCAAAAAGCTTCCGCGAAGGCGACGGGCTTTCTGGAAACCGTTCGGGCGAATATTACACGGCGAATGACGCCGGAAAGGTGAAATCAGTATGACAAAAGCAGAAAAGACAGAGATCATTCAGAAGTATGCCCGCAAAGAGGGCGACACCGGTTCTCCAGAGGTACAGATCGCGGTGCTGACAAAGCGCATCAACGATCTTACCGAGCATCTTCGTGAGAACAAGAAGGACCACCATTCCCGCCGGGGCCTGCTGAAGATGGTAGGTCACAGAAGAAGCCTTCTGAATTATCTTACCAAGGTCGATATCGAGCGTTACCGCGCCATCGTTGCGGAGCTTGGCCTCAGAAAGTAATATTATGGAAGCGCTGAATCAATCGTCCAGGCGCACCTCGGCGGCGGATATTCCGCCTGTCTTTGCCCCAAAATCTTGCAATACACCAAGTATTCCTGCGA
>CAZNZS010000098.1:0-8614 GCA_964577585.1 uncultured Acutalibacter sp. | reverse complement strand
AGACCTGCGTCCTGCCCCAGATGCCGCTCAATGCGATCCGGGGAGATCACGAAAAGCGGGGAAAGAGAAGATAAAGAAAAACCGGCCGGGGGAGATCCTCCGGCCGGTTTTTGCCTTGTTGTCTTTACTTCTTCAGCGAGGGCGAGTTCTCTGAAGCTTTTTTCGACGTTTTTGGGGAAAAATGCAGGCAGTTCTGGGGGCAGGCGGAAACGCATTTCCCGCAGCGGATACATTCCGGAGAGCGGGAAATTTCCTGCACGGAAAGCGCCACAGGGCAGGCTTTTCCGCAGGCATTGCAGGAGGTGCATCGCTCCTTTTCCCAGTGGATCTGCACCAGGCTGAACCGGTTAAACCACCCGTAGATCGCCCCCAGCGGGCACAGATACTGGCAGAAGGGGCGGTATACCTTTACGGACAGCACCAAAAGAAACAGCAAAATTCCCAGCTTCCAGAAAAACAGGCCGCCGGCCTGGTCCCGCAGCGTGCCGTTGGTTCCCAGCAGGGGGAGAGCGCCGAAAAGGGTTCCGGAGGGACACAGGTACTTGCAGAACGCAGGCACCTTAGCGTATCCGCCGAACAAAAACAGAGAGCCGGCTCCTACCAAAAGAACCAATACCACATATTTCCCATATTTCAAAACGTGGTGGCCGGGCAGGCGCTTTTTCTTTTTGAAAAGGGGAATTTTATGTAACAGGTCCTGCACCAGCCCAAAGGGGCACAGCCAGCCGCAGACAAAGCGCCCCAGAAGACTGCCGAACAGGAAGAAAAAGCCCAGCACGGCGAAGGGGACCTGAAAGCCTTGCTGATTTAACAGCGCCTGCAGCGCCCCGATGGGGCAGGAGGCCACGGCCCCCGGGCAGGAATAGCAGTTGAGCCCCGGAACGCAGACGTATTTCGTGCCGCCCCGATAGATTTTTCCGTTTACAAAGCCGTACAGGTATCCGTTCGTCACGATGGTAAACAGAAGCTGCACCCAAAGCCGAATTCTTTTCATACATCACCCGATCCCAATACATTCCAGGCAGATCATGACTGCCTTCTGCCAAATAACGGAGAATTGACCGTAAAAGATGCCCAAAGCGAAGCAGAGAAGACCGAGCAGCAGTCCCAAGATCCAGAGATGCCGTTTCATTTTAGCCCAGAAGCTCATGAATCTTTTCCTCCCACGCCGATTTATCCATTGCGCCGACCACGGTATCCAGAATGACTCCGTTTTCGTCAAAGAAGAAGGTGGTGGGTACGGCGCTGACGTCTGTCAAAAGCGCGTTATACAGGGATTCGTTCAAAAGCAGGTGGGTGTAATTCGCCCCGGTTTCCTGAACAAGGCTTTCCACAACGGTCTGGTCGCTTCCCTCCATCACGTCGCTGACAATGCCGATGAGCTGGAACTCCTCCTTTTGATATTCCGCCGAAAGTTCCCCCAGCTCCGGCATTTCGCTGAGACAGGGGTTGCAGTAGGTCGCCCACACGTTTACCATGGTGAGCTTTGACTGGGAGAAAATCTCGGCAGTGACCTTGTTTCCTTCCAGATCTGTCCCCTCAAAGGAAATCTGGCTTTCAGAAGGCTTCGCCTGTGTGCTGCTTTCCGTCTTCTGGCCGGGGACAAACTCCGACAGCTTTGCGCAGCCGCTGAACAGGAGAAGCATCAATACGCCGCAAATCAGTGTGCAAAATTTTTTCATGGTAAGTTCCTCCGGATCTTTGAATTCATCTGTGCTCTTCGCGCGCCGGAAAATCAGCCAAAACGGCCTATATCGTCATGTCGGGTTTGGCATATCCGAACCGTGGGCCAAATGACTATCGTCATCGCTCCCTGGGAACCAGTATACCGAAAAAACTTTGGATTAGCAATGAGTTTCCGCTGATTTTGGAAAATTTCCGGGAAGCCGCAGTCGAAAAGGGCCCTTGCGGCAGAAGACCTGACGTGGTATCATTGAAAAAACGTCAGCGCCGCTGTGGAAAGGGTGGATTCAGATGGATTTGAACGGATTTATTCAGAAGGCGGAGCCTCTGCGCGCGCTGGGCGTGGTGGTGAGCCAGCACGGAACGGAGGTCGCCCGCCACTTGTGGGAAGGGGCCTGCCGCAGAAACGTGTATTCCGCAAGCAAGAGCTTTACCTCTGCCGCCGTGGGTTTTGCCGTCCGGGAGGGGCTGCTTTCTTTGGACGAAAAGCTCACCGAGGCTTTTGCGGAGGAACTGCCCGACCCGGTGCCGGAAAACCTGAAAAAGGCGGTGGTCCGGGACCTGCTTACCATGTGCCTGGGGCAGGAAAAGGGCTTTTTGATGGGAGAAGACCGCCCTTATTATAAAGAATCCGATTGGGTCAGGCTGTCCCTTGCTCAGCCTTTCACGGCGGAGCCGGGCACTGCATTTGTTTACAACAATGTCGGGCCCTATCTGGCTGGGGTGCTGGTGCAGCGCCGGGCAGGCTGCGACCTGGTCCATTATCTGTATCCTCGCCTGTTTCGCCCCTTGGAGATCCAGCTTCCCACCTGGGAAACGGACCCTCTCGGCAGGACCTTCGGGGCGGGCGGGCTGTTTCTCACCATAGACGAGCTCCACAAGCTGGGGCTGCTCTACCTGCAGGACGGCTGCTGGAACGGAAGACAGCTTCTTTCCAGGGAATGGGTGCGGACCTCCACACAGAAGCAGGTGGAAAACGGAAGCTATGGGTACGGGTATCTGTTCTGGCGCGGCCCAGAGGGCAGCTTCCGGGCAGACGGCAAGTATGGGCAGTTCTCTATCGTCCTGCGGGACAAGGACGCTGTGGTGACCGTCACCGCCGAATCCCGGCAGGCTGACAGGCTGTTGGCCGCGGTGTTCAGCGAGATCTATCCTCAGCTCTGAACTCTTTCACAACAAAAAGCGGAGCAGTGTGAATGCGCATTGCCCCCTCTTTTTGCCGGTAAAGCGTTGATCGGAACCGTGAACCCCATACCGGGCTTTGAGCGCTTGCCCCGAACCCGGCGACGACAGCCGGTCAAGTATTTTTAACGGAGGAATTCAAAATGAATTTACAGGAAGCCATGCAGGCCCGGCACAGCGTCAGGCAGTACACAGATAAGCCCATTGAATCGGAAAAAGTTTCAGTCCTGCAGAAGGAGATAGACGCCTGCAATCGGGAAAGCGGCCTGCATATCCAGCTGGTGCTGAATGAGCCGAAGGCCTTCTCCGGCTTTATGGCCCATTACGGCAAGTTCAGCGGCGTGACGAGTTACATTGCGCTGGTTGGAAGGAAGGGCCCCTCTCTTGAGGAAACCTGCGGCTACTGCGGCGAGCGTCTGGCACTGCTTTCGCAGCAGCTGGGGTTGAATACCTGCTGGGTGGCGATGACCTACAGCAAGGTGAAATCGGCGTTTACGGTGGAGCGCGGCGAGAAGCTTTGCGCAGTGATAGCCGTCGGTTACGGCAAAACGCAGGGGGCTGCGCATCAGTCAAAAAACATTTCCGAGGTGACCCAAACCGGAGGCAGCCTGCCCGGCTGGTTCCGTGCCGGAACAGAGGCCGCGTTGCTGGCTCCCACGGCAATGAACCAGCAGAAGTTTACTCTGACCCTGCGGGGAAACGAGGTGTCCGCTTCTGCCGGTAAAGGCTTTTATACCAAACTGGACCTGGGTATCGTGAAGTATCACTTTGAGCTGGGAGCGGGGAGCTCCGGTTGGAGCTGGGCCGAATGATACGGGACGAATAAGAGCTCTGCAGTCCTTCCCGCGCGGAGGGGCTGCTTTTTTACTCCGCAAACGTTTTGGTAAAATCCGTAAATTTGCGCAAAAACAGCAGAATTATAAAAAAGCATGAAAATTTAAGACAGAAGGAAGCTTTTGTCTATTTGATTTGGAGACGATCCGGTATACAGTATCTACACAGGAAAATTCTTCGCCGGAGGCGAAAAGGGAAAAGTCGGTGAACGGAAAAATCGCGATCGCGGCAGACGCCGACAGTGGGATAGCCGTCAAACAGGAGGAATTTCTCCGGCAGCATGGACCCACTGCCCTTGAACATTGGACATTTTTAGATAAACGGAGGCGGAGTATGAAAACCGGTATCGTGGATGTGGGCGGCGGTCTGCGCGGCGTGTACGCGGCGGGGGTGTTTGACTACTGTATGGATAAGGGCATCCGATTTGATGTGGGAATAGGCGTGTCGGCGGGCAGTGCAAATGTGGCGTCCTACTGCGCCGGACAGAAAGGAAGGAATTACCCGTTTTACACGGACTATCCTTTCCGAAAAGAATATATGAGTATCAGGAATTTCCTGTTCAAGCGCTCTTATCTGGATTTGGACTATATCTACGGTACTCTGAGCAACGCGGACGGCGAAAACCCGCTGGATTATGAGGCCCTTCTCAATAGCCCCACGGAATTTGTGGCGGTGGCGGCCGACGCCCATACCGGCGAGGCCAGGTACTTTGGCAAGAGCGACCTGCATCAGGATGATTACAGCGTGTTGAAGGCTTCCTCGGCGATCCCCTTTATCTGTCACCCCTACGAGGTGGAGGGCATCCCCTATTTTGACGGTGCTCTGGGCGACCCGGTGCCCGTTGAGAAGGCCTTCGCCATGGGCTGCGATAAAGTGGTCCTGCTCCTGACAAAGCCTAAAGATATTCCCAGGTCCCCGGGGCAGGACCTGAAATTTGCCAAGAGGATTCAAAAAGCGTACCCATTGGCTGCGGAAAGGCTGAGAAAAAGGGCCGAGCGCTACAATGCCGGAGTGGAATTGGCAAAGCGCCTGGAGGGCCAGGGCAAGGTGAGGATCATCGCGCCGGACGACACCTGCGGCGTGGATACTTTGACAAAGGGCCGTGACGCGCTGCAGCGCTTCTACGAAAAGGGGTATGAGGACGCACGAAAGATCACGGATTTTCTAAACTGACAAGGAGGAACTAAATTGAACGGCAAGAAAGGCGACGTGCCCTTATGGCACACAAAAACAGATACTGAAACCATGGAAATGCTGGAGACAAGCCCCGAGGGTCTGTTTGACCGGCAGGCGGCGGAACGGCTGGCCTGTTACGGGCCCAACGAGCTGCGAAAAGCTGCCCGGAAGTCCATCGGGAAAATGCTGATAGAACAGTTATCTGATGTGATGGTGCTGATTTTAGTGGGGGCGGCGGTGCTCTCCATGGTTTTGGGCGAGTGGGTGGAGGCCGTGGTGATCCTGACCATTGTGGTTATCGACGCGGTGATCGGTGTTGTGCAGGAATACAAGGCCGCCAATGCCCTGGAGGCCTTGAAAAGCATCAGCGCGCCCACGGCCTGCGTTCGCAGAGAAGGCGAAGAGGCTTTGATACCCGCCAGTCAGTTGGTGCCCGGAGATATCGTTTTGCTGGAGGATGGCTCCATTGTTCCGGCAGATATACGGCTGATCAGCGAAAACCGCATGGCTTTGCAGGAAGCGTCCCTGACCGGGGAATCCCTGCCCGTGGAAAAGGACAGCGAAACCGTTCTGGAGCCGGACGCCACGCTGGGCGGCAGGGTGAATATGGCATATGCGTCGTCCATTGTCATGTACGGAAATGGGGAAGGCGTGGTGGTTGCCACCGGTATGGACACAGAGGTGGGACACATCGCCGGTATGCTGGACGGCCAGGATGAGCTGGACACGCCCTTAAAGCAGAAGCTGAATTCCGTGGGAAAGACTCTGAGCATTGTTGGGCTGATCGTCTGCATTGTGATCTTTGCCATCGGCTCTCTGTACGGCCGCCCCTGGGTCCCGCTGCTGATGACGGCGGTTTCTCTGGCAATCTCGGTGATCCCGGAGGGGCTTCCCGCCACGGCCACCATTGTGATGGCGCTGGGCGTGCAGCGCATGGCAAAACAGAATGCCCTGATTCGCAAGCTGCCCGCCGTTGAGGCCCTGGGCAGCGCCACGGTGGTCTGCTGCGACAAGACCGGCACCCTGACCGAAAACCGCATGACGGTGACCCATGTTGCCCAGGACCGGGAGATCGAAAACGGCAGGACGGCAGAGGCGGGGGGATTTGCAGCCCGCACGGATAAAAGCACGGAGCTGCTTCGGGCGGCGGTCCTGTGCAATAACGCCGCGTGGGACCCCGACCGCCCCGGCGAGTGCCTGGGCGACCCCACAGAAGCCGCGCTGCTCACATTCGGCAGGGCAAACGGACTGGAGCAGGAGCGGCTTGAAGCCCAAATGCCCCGGGTGTTCGAGCAACCCTTTGACTCCGTGCGCAAGCGCATGAGCACCGTACACCGCCGGGGAGAGGAAATTGTTGCCTACACCAAAGGCGCGGTAGACGAGTTGCTGCCCCTTTGCACCGGGATATGGACGGACCGGGGTGTTCGGGAAATGACCGATGCCGACCGAAGGCGGATCTCAGACCTGTGCCTGAAGATGTCCGAAGAGGCGCTGCGTGTACTGGGTTACGCTACAAGGACGCTGGACCATGTGCCGGAGGACGAAAACGAAAATGTAGAGGAAGCCCTCATTTTCCTCGGCATGACAGGCATGATCGACCCGCCCCGCAAAGAAGTGATTCAAGCGGTGGACGCCTGCCATACCGCCGGGATCCGGGTGGTGATGATCACCGGCGACCACAAGGTCACGGCCATGGAGATTGCCCGGCAGCTCCACATTTTCCAGGAGGGGAACACCGCCGTGACCGGGCCGGAGCTGGCGCGCATGACAGACGAACAGCTGGGCGAGGCCGTCAAAACGGCGGCGGTATTCGCCCGTGTCTCTCCTTCCGACAAGCTGCGCATTATTCAGGCTTTGCAGGCAGGGGGCGAGGTCGCCGCCATGACCGGCGACGGCGTAAACGATTCCCCGGCACTGAAGGCGGCGAATATCGGCATCGCCATGGGCCGCACAGGTACGGATGTGGCCAAGGATGCCGCGGATATGATTCTGATGGACGACAATTTTACCACCATCGAGTTTGCGATACGGGAAGGGCGGCGTATTTACCGCAACATTCAAAAGGTCATCCAGTTCCTGCTGGCGGGAAATATCGCGGAGATCCTGACTCTGTTTATCGCGACCCTGTTCAACTGGGACGCCCCCATTCTGGCGGTACATATCCTGCTGGTGAACCTGATCACCGACACCCTGCCCGCTTTGGCCCTGGGGGTGGACCCTGCCAGTAAGAATATCATGCGGCACAAGCCGGTACGGTCCGGTACCCTGTTTGAGCGGGGGCTGGTGGTCCGGGTGTGCCTGCACGGGGCGTTTCTCTCGGCAGCCACGATCCTGGCGTTCCAGACCGGTCTGTCCATGGCGGGATACGAGGTGGGCATGACGATGGCGTTTTTCGTTCTGTCCGTCTCTCAGCTGCTCCACGCTCTCAGCCAGCGCTCCAACACGGAGTCGATCTTTGCCGGCGGAAATGGGGGACAAAATCCCAAGCTGTTTTTGTCCATCGTTGTTTCTCTGCTGGTGCTAGCCCTTATTGAGGCCGTTCCCTATTTCCGGTCCATCTTCAGCCTGACCCTGCTGAATGGGACGCAGTGGCTCCTGACGGTCCTGTTCTCCTTGCTTCCGCTGGCGGCGGTGGAGATCACGAAGGCCATACTGCGCGGGTTCCGGGATCACCGGGAAAAGAAACAGGTGTGAAAAACGGCTGGAAGCATTTGAAAACAGGTGTGCGCGAAAGCGGCAGTCTGCCGGAAAGGAACGCGCACGTTCCGAAAAGAAGGGAGAACTCAGCATGCATGAAGTAAAAACGCCCAAGAAACCACTGATCTTCTATTACGGGATCGCCATGCTGGTATTGGTGATTTTCAATTTTTTGCTCATGCCTCAGATCCTGCAGGCCCAGGTCAGGGAGATCGATTACGGATCGTTTATGTCCATGACCGAGGAGGGCAGGATAAACAAGGTCAATATACAGGATAACAAGATACTGTTTACCGATAAGGACGAGAACATCTACAAGACCGGCCGTATGGACGACCCCGGCCTGACTCAGCGCCTCTACGATTCCGGGGCGGAGTTTGCCAGCGAGATTATCGAGCAGGCCTCCCCGCTGATGAGCTTTCTGCTGTCGTGGGTGCTGCCGATACTTATATTTTTCGGGATAGGCCAGATCATGACCCGCCAGTTGATGAAGAAAGCGGGGGGCGGATCAAGCTCCATGATGTTCAATATGGGGAAAAGCAGCGCCAAGGTATATGTAAAGTCCTCCGACGGTATCCGCTTCTCCGATGTGGCCGGTGAAGACGAGGCCAAGGAGAATCTGGCGGAGATCGTAGAGTATCTGCATGACCCAAAAAAATATCAGGAGATAGGCGCCTCCATGCCCAAGGGCGTTTTGCTGGTGGGCCCGCCCGGCACCGGCAAGACCATGCTGGCGAAGGCCGTTGCGGGAGAAGCCAATGTGCCTTTCTTCTCCATGTCGGGCTCTGAATTTGTGGAGATGTTCGTGGGAATGGGCGCGTCAAAAGTCCGAGACCTGTTCAGGCAGGCCAAGGAGAAGGCACCGTGTATCGTGTTTATCGATGAGATAGACGCCATCGGCAAAAAACGTGACGGGCAGATCGGCGGAAACGATGAGCGGGAGCAGACATTAAATCAGCTTCTCACGGAAATGGACGGCTTTGAGGGGAATAACGGCGTGATCATTTTGGCGGCTACCAACCGTCCGGAATCATTGGATCTG
>CAZNZS010000097.1:0-8677 GCA_964577585.1 uncultured Acutalibacter sp. | reverse complement strand
CACCGGCCAGGGCTTCCTGGGGTATAACATGTTCGTGTACTGCGGGAATAATCCTATTTCCTATTCGGATCCCAGCGGACATATGATGGTTCCCTATATGCCGATGCTCGGCGGAGGCGCGGGGGAAACTAAATCCGGTGGATTTTTTGGCGCAGGAGCGCGAGTGACTGCCAGACAGGATTGGTTTGAGCATTCATGGTTGACAGATGATCCAGTAGTGCAAGCTGTTTTACCAATATCTGTTGTATCGGGGGAATATACAAAAGAAGATGTTTCGAAAATCGGAGATTCTTCAAGGCCTATCTCGGTATATGCGGAAGGTAGATCAGATAATTGGATACTGTCGAACGCAGGAATAAAATTTGGGAACGAAACTGCTAATGTAAAAATCAACTTGGCTTTAGATGATATAAGTATACCTGCAACAACAAAATTTGGGAAGAGTGTTACATCTTCATCTAGTGGAATTAGAATCGATTTAACAAAACTGCAAGTCGGGTTTGAACGATCAACGACGACAAGCAAAGACGGATTTAGTATAGTAAATTATA
This sequence comes from uncultured Acutalibacter sp., assembly GCA_964577585.1. GTDB lineage: Bacteria > Bacillota > Clostridia > Oscillospirales > Acutalibacteraceae > Acutalibacter. The sequence continues at coordinate 8,126 of CAZNZS010000097.1, read as the reverse complement.
CATACTATAGCCTTAATGGAAATTCATTGCTGCTGCTTGCACAGTTGATTAAAACCGGAAATGTGTCTTTTGGTGGTTCACCGGCTCCACAACCTGCTTATAATTAGGTGAGTTTATGATGGGTTTCAATTCAGTTGCGGTCTTAATTTATTTTGTAATTGCTTTTTTCATCTATTATGCTATTCGAAAATTAAAGGATAAAAGGATTGCCAAAGCAAAATGTGTGCTATTCTCCTGGATTGTTGCTACTATACTCTTTTTGCCGCTCTACTGGATATTGCCCGATTGCATTGCGCCGCGATATCCTACTATTGAGGAAGCCTTTTTTAATTCTGGAAAAGGAAAAATCATTACAACTGCCAATGGAGAGCAATCTGCATTTGTTGTTTATCGGCAGCCTTCCGGGGGGCTCAGTACGGCTATCCTACCGAAAGACGAGAATGGCTATTGGAATTCCAGTCACATTTTCTTTCAAAAGGAGAAGAAATCTATGGTGACAGAAAATGGTTGCCGCATTTTCACAGTGCAGTTTCGAGACACTTCGGATTTGTACCTCTGGGGAATCGGGTTAGATTCTCCAAAAGCGGTACAACTTTCCAATGGCAGTTCCACGAAACCCATAGAAGTGGACAATGCAGTATCCAAAAGCTATTTGTTTTGCATGTTCATTCCGGATCATCCAGAAACACTGTCGATTACTGTTGATGGTAAAAGCTACCCCATACTTTAATATTCCTGACCACTAAGCCTGACGGCAGCACGATGAAATTCGGTTACCGCAGCATTTATGATGCCGCGGGGAATATCAAAGAGATCTACAGCAGGGAAGGAACAAACGCCCTTGCGCTGGAATCCAGTTACGTGTATGATAAGTTTGGACAGTTAGCAAGCGCGAATACCGTTGCGGGAAATGAAACCTACACCTATGACACGGCGGGCAACCTTCGGAGCCGGAAGAAGGGAAGCACCACTATCCCCTACGGCTACGACAACAGCCAGTGGGGAGACCTGCTGACGTCCTACAATGGGCAGAAGATTGCCTATGAAGGACAGACCTACAGTACTTCCGGCGTGACGGGAACGCCGGTGAGCGGGAATCCTGTCAGCTATTACGGAGCGGGCAGCAGACGCTGGACGATGGCCTGGAAAAACGGAAAAGAGCTTGCCAGCGCCACGGCCAGCGGAAGGACCGTTTCCTATGAGTATGACAAGAACGGTCTGAGGACCAGCAAGACGTACAACGGGACGAAGTACAGCTATGCGTATGCGGGGAACAAGCTGATCTGGCAGGGGTGGAACGGAAACGAGCTGTATTTCTTCTACAACGCCAGCGGAGAACCATTGGCGTTCCGGTATGTTTCCAGCGGAAGAAGCCAAACTGCCCGGGCAGGCAGAAAGCAGCCGGTCTGGATCCATGTTATGAAACTGACCTTTGATTTTTCATACGGACTTTGAAGCATGTGAATAATTCCAGTTCTTTCGGTCCAGAATACAGACGTAGCAAGACAGTTTTGAACCTGTATTTTACTCCGAAAGGAATGGAAAACACATGAACGGAAAACGGTATTCGGAAAGCAAGGCCCGGAAAAACGGCTTTTATCTGGCGCTGGCAGTGTGCCTGGTGGCGGTGGGGATCGCCGCCTGGAGCACCTATGACGCGGTACAGAGCTATACACAGCCGATCTTGAACGGGGAAAGAGAGGAAAGCAGGCTGTTTAACAGCCAGGCAGAGGATGTGCGCCGGGGACAAGGCGGGGTTTCGGACACGGATCCGGAGGCTCCCAGGACCGCTTCTTCTTCCGTAAAGGAGACCGCCGGAAGTGTCCAGAGCCAAAAGCCCGAAAGCAAGTCTGAAATCAGCAAACCGGAGGAAAGCAAGCCCGCCGCGGAAAGCGAAAGCAGCGAGACCCCGGCGGAGCCTGTAAACGCCCCCATGTATGAGCTGAGCGATGAGATGATGTTCCCGGTGGAGGAAAAGGACATCGTGAAGGCCTACAGCGCCGGAGCACCGGTCTATTCCGAGACCATGCGGGACTGGAGGATCCACACGGGAGCCGATTTCAAAGCGGAAAGCGGCAGCAATGTGCTGGCCTGCGGCAACGGCCTTGTAAAGCAGACCTATACCGACAACATGCTGGGCAATGTGGTCCTGATAGAGCATGGAGATTATGAGTTTTTCTACTGCGGTCTGGGAGAAAACTTCCAGGTAAAGGCGGGGGATATCGTGACAAAAGGGCAGATCATCGGTGTGGTGACGGCGGTGCCCTTTGAGGCCGCGGAGGATCCTCACCTTCATCTGGAAGCGCGCCGGGACAGCGTATATGTGGATCCTGCCGAGCTTTTGAAGGAGCCGGAGTAAAGACGGCAGAGATCGCCTTTCTTGAGAACCGATGAAAAACGGCCTGCCGCGGTTTGATCCGCGGCGGGCCGTTTTTGGAAGAGAAAGGGAATGCAAAATGTACAATGTATAAATAAGGTGAAATCCCCTCAGTCAGCTTCGCTGACAGCTTTCCCGTTTTCGTTCTCATCTCCGATTCGGTCGGTCATAGACGATTGCCACTGGAGACCATCACCCCTTACCTCAAGGGGAGCCTAAGGGCGAGGGGACGGGCGAGATTCTTCACGGACTAGACGCTGGATACTAGATGATGGTTGCGCCTTCGGCGCAATGAAGTAAGGACAAGGTCAAGAACAAGATTCTTCACCTTCGGTTCAGAATGACAAAAAAGGAGGTTCAGAACGACAGAAAAAGAGGCCCAGAATAACAGAGAGAACTCAGAATGACGGGCGTTGTCTCTGTCCTTTATCCAGCGTCCAGTATCTAGAATCTAGAAAAGACAAATTTGCCGGATTCGGAAAGGTCGGTCTGCTTCCAGCCGCCATTTGAGGAAGCGCTGGGCTTCAGCGCGGCAGAGGTCTCGTTTTTGTCGCACAAAGACCAGTTTGCCCAGCTGATGCCGCGGGAATCCAAAAAATCCAGCCATTCGCCGGCTTCCTTCAGGAACACGCCGCCGCTGCCGTCCGCCCGGCTTGTGCCCCATTCCGAAACAAAGACAGGAACGCCCTGCTTCAGGACGGAATCGATCCTGTCTCTCAGGTCCTTGCCGTGGGTGCCGGCGTAGAAATGCAGGGTGTACATGAGGTTTTCGCCCGGCACAGGACTGGCGGCGGCCAGATGGATATCTTGGCTCCAGGTAGGGCTGCCGATGAGGATCACTCCCTTGGAGCCGGCATCCCGAATGGCCTTCACGATTTCTTTAGCATAGGGCTTGACATCGTTTTCCCAGGAGACATTCCCGTTGGGCTCGTTGCAGATCTCATACAGTACCGCGGGGTTATCCCGGTATTTTTTCGCCATTTCCGCAAAGAAGGCTTTGGCTTCCTTGAGATAGGTTTTTGGGTTGCCGTCTGAAAGAATGTGCCAGTCCAGGATGACATACATATCATTTTGGATGGCGGCGTCCACCGCGGCAATTACCTGCTTCTTTATAGCGGCTGGCTGGGAAATATAGCCGTTTTCTCCGGTATACATTGCCACCCGGAACAGGTTCGCGCCGTAGGAAGCCGTTGTTTTGACGGCTCCTGAGGAAGCAAACTGACCGTACCACTGCATGCCGTGGGTGCTCATGCCGTGGAGGGCTACAGGCTCTCCCGCTTCATTGCAAAGCTGGGTCCCTTTTACCTGGAGCCAGCCGTTTTCGGAAACGCCGCCCTTCACTGTTTCTGTGCCGGAAGGGGGATCGGGCGTGTCGGGAACCTCGGGAAGGGGAGCGCCGGAGACCTTTAAGGCCCGGCTGATCAGGGCGCAGGCTTCGGCCCGGGAAAGCCCGGATTTGGGGCGGAAGGCTCCGCTGGAATCTCCCTTCACGATACCCCGGGCGTAGGCGGCCAGAACGGTATCGTAATATCTGCCGTCAAGCTGGGAAAAGTCGGAAATTTTTTGAGATTCCGTCTGATAATCTCCGGTGGCCCCGGGCAGGAAGGCCTTCATCAGGATCTTCACCGCAAGCTGGCGCAGGATGGGGAGGTTGAAGGTCTCGCCGGTGGGGGGGAGCTCATCCCAATCGTACCAGCCCTGCTCCAGCGCCGCCTGGGTCATATCGGCCGCCCAATGGCCGCACTGGCCCTGAGAGGGGGAAAGCCCCCGGCAGCGCGCGATAACGGTGACGAATTCCGCACCGGAAATGGTTTTGTCCGGGCGAAAGGTCCCGTCTTCATATCCTGCAAGAATGCCCGCTTCCGCAAGCTCCGTAACATTTTCATAGTACCAGCTTCCGGGCTTAACATCCGAAAAGGAGCTTTTCCCCCCGGAAGGAACCGTTCCCACTGCCGAAATCAGAATTTGGGCGGCGGCCAGCGCGCAGGCAATCAGTTTCTCGATCATGCTGTTGCCTCTTCTTTTTTGGCAAGGCGGGCATCCAGCCAGGAAAGAATGTCGTTCCAGGGCTGATCCTTACCCGTTTCGTTTAAGATCTCATGGCGCATATGTGGATAAAGAGTAAGCTTTACGCTCTTTACGCCGGCGGCTTGCAGGGCGTCTGCCACCTGCCTGGGGCCAACGCCGTAATTGCCCACCGGATCTTCCTCGCCGGCCACCAGGTAAATGGGAAGCTCCTTGGGGACCGCGGCGGCCCACCGGGGAGAGCTGATCTCCTGAATGCCGGTGAAGAGATCCCGATACCCCGCGGCGGTGAACTCAAAGCCGCACAATGGATCGGCGTCATAGGCGCGGCAGTTTTCCTCATTTTCGGAAAGCCAGGCAAATTTGTTCACCGGGTTTTCAATACGCTTATTGTAAGAGCCGAAGGCCAGATTATCGATGAGCTTTCCCCTGGATCTGGGCCCCTTGACGCGGCATTGGAGAGAGGCCAGCAGCTTACCCGGCCCCACGCCGGAATTTTTGCCCATGGTGCCGCAGAGGACGCAGCCGGAAAGCCGCTTCCCGTAACGGGTCAGGAAAGAGCGGGACAGGAAGGAGCCCATGCTGTGACCCATGAGAAACAGAGGAAGGCCGGGGTGGTTTTCCGCCGCCTCGTCCATGAGGGAGTTCAGGTCTCCCACTACGTTTTCCCAGCCGTTTTTGTCGGCAAAATGGCCGTGGCCGCCTGCTTCCGCGGAACGGCCGTGGCCGGCGTGATCATTCATGTAGACGGCATACCCGTTTTGGGCCAGGAAAGAGGCAAAGTGATCGTAGCGGGCGCTGTGCTCGGACATGCCGTGGGCGATGACGAGAACCGCCTTTGGGAGTGTTTCTTCGTCTATCCAGCTTCTGGAAAAGATTTCGCCTTCTTCTCCGCAGGCTTTACGGGTCCATTCCTTTTTTGCGATGCTCACATGCTTTCCTCCTTTTCTGTTCAGAACAAATCCAATACATGGCAGGGCTTGCGATAAAAGACCTTTTCAAAGGATGCGCCGGGATTTTTGATTTCCGCAGCCGGGATCCAGGGGAGCTCCTCCGCGCTTCTGACGCCGCAGAGCAGGGTGGAAAAGTCACCGATGTTCAAAATGATATCAGGATCATTGTTTACGCGCTCCACCCGGTTTTCCGTGTCGGGGGAAAAGCTCAGGCGGAAGGTATCACGGTTTTCTTCCAGGATGGGATCGGTGAGCTTCAGGGTGAGGCTGCCTTCGCCCTTGCATTTGCAGAGCTTTAAGGCCTTTTCCGCGTTTATCACCCGGAGCATGCCGTTGACAAAAACAGAGCCCTCCATGGAAGCAGCCTCCGGGAACAGGGAAAGGATATTGATATCGGCCGGGGTGGAGAAGCGGATGGAGTTAAAATTGGCGATAAAGGCGGTGCGGACAAAATAGAGCAGGCCCTGCAGGGCTCTGGCGTCCCGGAACAAAAGGCCGTTTTTTGCTGAAAAATCGGTGCGGCAGTTGAGAACCTCGCCATCGCGGCTGCCGATGAGGAACGCGCCTGGATTCCCGGATTCGTCTTCCCAAACGAAGATATAGCGCTTTTGGTCCAGCAGATTTTCCTTTTCCAGGCCGGGGTCAAAGACCTCACGCACCACGGAAAGGTTGCAGTTTTCATAAAAATCATGATAGACGCTGAGCAGTGGGGAAAGATCGTCTCCCGGGAAAAGCTGGGTCACCTTCCCGCCCACGTCCGGCACGTTCAGATCGGAAAGGGGAAGGTTCCACAGATGGCAGAGCTGCCCGTTTTCAAAGCCGAATTTTCTGTAAAACGCGGTGCTGAAGGGATAGAGAGAGGAAAGGACAAAGCCGCTCGTGAACATATCCTGTAAAGCGGCGTTCATGCAGGCGCGGATCGTTCCGCCCCGCCGGTAAGGGGGAAGGGTGGCAACGCCGCCGACACCCCCCATTTTGACGATGTGCCCGTCAAACCGGGACTGAAAATTGTTTATGATAATGCTTGCCACAGGGGGCTTTCCTTCTTCGGGGAAGGCGGCCCAGCAGTCGCTGTTTGGGTCTTCCTTGGCGTTTTCGGCCTCATCCCGGGCTTTTGGAAGATCGAAGCCGCCTTCAAAGGCCACGGCCATATGGAGGCCTGAATAAAAGCGTTCCTCAGGTTTCAGTTTTCTGGCCAGCATAGTGGAATTCCTCCTATTATTTATTGATAAAACCATACCACATTTCAAGGGAAAATTCAACACGGACTATAAGGACGAGGCGGGGAAGAAAAGCCTTACCGGGTGATCGTGAAAAGGAAACGTGAAAAATTTCAGGGAAGGCCCTTTGGGGGCTGGAAATGGCGGCAGATTGCTGTATAATAGAGGAAAAGAACAAGGAAGCAGCTTTAATCAGGGCTTCCCTGAATTTGCGGGAGGAAAACACATGACGCTGGAAGAAATGAAGAGGAAATATGCTTATACCCTGGCGCGGGTGGGGCTGAATGTTCAGAAAGGCCAGACGGTGCTTGTGGAGGCGGCCATCGAGGGCTACGGCTTTACCTCTGTTTTTGCCGAGGAATGCTATAAGCTGGGCGCCGGAAATGTGGTGGTGCATTACCTTGATCTGCCCAACATGAAAATTGCCGCCAGATACCGTGCTGACGAAGACGTTCGCAGGCTGGAAAGCTGGGAATATGAGATGCATCAGCAGTATCTTGACAACGGGGCCTGCTATGTCCGTTTGGAGGGTGTGAACCCAAAGCTGATGGAGGATGTGAGCGAAAAGAACTCCAACGCCATCTTTGCCCATGTGGACGCGGTACGAAACATCATGCGCCGGGCCAGCCGGGAAAAGCACTGCCAGTGGCTGATCGCCATGGTGCCCACCAGGGAGTGGGCGGAATACATTTTGCCGGAGCGCGGGGAGGAAGCGGAGGAAAAGCTCTGGCGGCTGCTTCTGAAGCTTTGCTACGTCGACGAAAATAACGATGTGGTAAAGACCTGGGAAGAAAAGCACAAAATCACCGGAGAGCGGGGTCGGGCGGTGGACCGGCTGAAGCTCAGGAGCCTGCATTACACCGCCGGGAACGGAACAGACCTGACAGTTGGGCTTACTCCCTGGTCAAAGTTCGGTTATGATGGAGGAGAGACGCCGGACCGGTACATTCCCTTTACTTCGAATATCCCCACGGAGGAGATCTGCACCACGCCCCACAAATTTCAGACGGAGGGCGTTGTCTACGCCTCCAGGCCGTTGGTCCTGGGCGGGAAGAAGATCGACAGCTTCGGCTTCCGCTTTGAAAACGGAAAGGTAGTGGAGGTTCTGGCGGACGAGGGCAAGGAAATGCTGGAAGCCCTGATCGCCACCGATGAAAACGCCGGATATCTGGGGGAAGCCGCCCTGGTGGAATATCATTCGCCCATCAGCATGAGCGGTCTTGTCTATTACACCACCCTGATCGATGAAAACGCAAGCTGCCATCTGGCCTTGGGACGGGGGCTTAATTCCGGGCCCGAGGAAGCAAAGGAGCTTTTCAACGATTCCACGATCCACATCGATTTTATGATCGGCACTCCCGATCTGAAGATCACGGGCATCACCGAAGACGGAGAGGAAGTGGAGATCTTCCGGGACGGGGATTTTGCGATCCAGTAAAGAGCAAGGCACAATGTATAATGTATAATGTAGAAATAAGGGCGGAAGGGCAGGGAAGAGTGAATAGTGTAGAGTGTATAGTGTAGAAATAAGGGCAAAGGGAAATGAAAAAT
>CAZNZS010000096.1:0-8800 GCA_964577585.1 uncultured Acutalibacter sp. | reverse complement strand
CATCACGTTCTCCGTCCGGTATGCTTCCGCCGTGTTTTTCTGCACGGCGGCAAGCTTTTCGATGGTCAGGCCGATGGCGTCCAACAAAGCGGTGGAGCCGCCCACCTGGTACTCCTTCTCTGTCATGGGGCTAACCGCCCGAATGTCGATGCGGTCGTGGAGCAGCTCATAGCGGTTATCGAACAGGACGGTGGTGATCCGGCACTCACCGGGTACCTCTTTTTGTTTTTTCATCATGGAGTTAAACCCGCCGATGGTGTCGCTTTCCAGCCCTGCCATGGAGCCGCTTTTGTCGAGAATAAAGACCAGTTCTGTTGCTTTCATAAAAAGACCTCCCTGAGGAACCACCGAATAAATCTGTCTGCGGAGCTTGACGGAAATTTTGTGAAAGGAAATGCGTTGCTAAATTTTGAAATACATCAAATACAATTTTGCGCCTTTTTCCTCCGCAAAATGTTCACGCCAATCTCTCTTGCCAATTTATCCAGTGCTTCCTGTGTTTCGTTGGCTTCATTTTAGCCCGCACAGGAGGCCTTTCGGTCGCTTTGAAAGCGACAAGTTTTTCTTTCAATCCATTTAATCAGTCAAGCTCTTTTCCGCTTCTGCGATGTCTCTTTCTATCAGCGGCCGGTTCCTCACAAAGGACTTCGGGTGGCTCAGCAGGGAGGCAAAGTCATCAAAATGTTCGTACCATTCATCTATTTCCCGGCTTTCCAATATGATTTTATCCGCAAGAGCGCAAGCATATTGATCGTCTTTTGCCGTCAGCTGCGCAATCAAATTTTCCTTCATTCTTTTTCTCTCCGTATGGTTTTCAAAAAGTCCTCAACCGCTTGGTTAAACGCCGCAGATCGGACAGTGTACCCACAAGGAACCGTCTTGATTATCAGTCAAATTTTACACCCCCATGAATGGCATAGCTCCGCGTTAAACGTCCGGCTTTTGTCCGTTTAATATATTGGTTTTGTGCTATACCAAAATCGAAATGTAGGTAGAAATTACCTTTATCGCACCTTTAGCATGAATGCGTACAACTCTATCGACATCATTTTTTGACAAAGTATTCAATTTGTTCAAGCAATGGCTTACATACTCTGGCTTACGCTTTCCTAATACCCGAAACATTTCTGGCGCTTCCATTCTTACCCGGATATTTTCGTCATCAAGAAGTTTTTCAAATGCAGAAATATGATTTTTATACGCCTCTGGTTTATTAGTTGCTATGTTTTCAGAAGCCCATATAAAACTCAACCGCACATTAGAGCTTTTATCTCCTGCCAAAGTAAATAGTTCCTTAAAATAAGGGGCAATAAGTTTATAATCTGCTCTGCCAATTCGTCCTAAAGCATTAGCGGTACGCTCTCTTAATAAGTCATTTTCCGAAACGATAAAAGAAGCAATTTCTTTTGTATATGGTGCGATTTCCTGCGGGTATATCAATCCCATTTCTCCAAGTAGCCACATTGCTTTAGCCGTTATTTTAGGGGATTGATTTTTAAGTAAAGAGGCTACATAAGGTATATTTTGTTTCCAAATAGTTTTATCTTTTGTCAGTTGACCGAGTTCACGATACATTTTTTCGTCCATAAGCGTTGTTTTTACCTTTATTTTTTATTTGTTCTCATAGGCATAATAAATGCTACAACAATTATCCACAATGTAATGATGCTTGATATTGTTGAGAACATCGTCATTTTGGGAAATTGTTCATATTTCAACATATAGGTTACACAATGAACTGTCCAAATCACTTTCTTCTATTCTTCTGATTTGATACGATATAGATTTTATTTCATAAGATTCTTCCTGCATATCCACGTCTCCCTGACTTCTAATTTACCTTCCTGTTTCACATTCCCAGCAGCGGCTGGTCATAGGCAAACAGCACTTCGTTGATCTCGAAAATGTCATAGTTTTGATTCACGATGAAATACTCCACGATCACATCAAACTGGCTGGCATGGGAAAGGGCATAGCCCGCCCGCTCCAGCAGGCTGTCGGTCTCCGGCAGGGTCAGCTCCAGCGCAATGGCCAGCGCCAGAATAGTGGGCTTTTTGGGGGTGTAGCCCTTTCCGGTGCGTATTTTGGAAAAGAGCTTTCGGTCAATGTTCGCCCTTTTATAGACCTCCACATCGGTTTTGCCCTTTTGGTCGATGAGCTTTAGAAGCGTCTCGGAAAAGGGCTCGTCCAAATCGTCCAGCAGCTCACTGAGCGCCGGGGCGGCCGCCATCATGGGAAGCGAGGCCGTCTGCTCCATTGCCGCCGCTTTCGGCCCAGGAGCTCTGCCGCGGGCAAAAGTGTGGGCTTTCACATAATGCTCGTCGATATAGCTTTCCACCCTGCTCAGCAGCGCCTTGCTGACCTGAAACGCGGCGGGATCGAGCACCGCCAGATACACGTCCATGTCGTGAGTTTTTAGAAACTGCTCGATGCTCTGCCGGGCGACCATCAGCGCTTTCTCCTTGGGATAGCCGTAGATCCCGCTGGAAATCAGGGGAAAGGCAATGCTCTCACAGCCGTTTTCCGCCGCCAGCTTCAGCGCAGACTGATAGGCCAAAGCCAAAAGCTCCCGGCAGCTCTTTCTGTTCCAGAAATGATAGACGGGCCCCACCGCATGGATCACATACCGGGCAGAAAGCCCAAACCCCGGCGTGATGGCCGCCTCCCCCACTCTGACGGGCACAAGCGGGTCGCACGCCGCCTGAAGCTCCCGCTCCCCGGCGGCATGAAAAATCGCGCCGCAGACGCCGCCGCCCATCCGCAGCCCGGTATTGGCGGCGTTGACAATGGCGTCCACCTTCATTTTTGTAATGTCCTGCCGGACAATGGTAAAGGGCATAGTTCAGTTCACCTCAAGCTTGATTTTTGGTACTCCTGCCGCATGATCATGCTTTTATTATAGCAGAGCGCTCAAAAATCGCAACCGCAAAAGGGCAGCCTGCAATCCCATAAGCAAAACGGGGGAACTGAGCTTGCGCCAATTCAATCCACTCTCTGGCAGCCCCACGCGTCACTCTTCCCGTTCAAACTCAGCCCGAAGCTTTAAAAGAGCCTTTTTCTCAATCCGTGACACATAGCTGCGGGAAATGCCCAGCTTCTTTGCCACCACACGCTGAGGCAAGGGTCGCTGCCCCCTCAGGCCATAGCGCATACAGATGATCTCCCTTTCCCTGTCCGTCAGCGCCTTCAGTACAAAACGGTAAAGCTTCTCGCTTTTCATTTTCAGATCGATGCTCTCCACAATGGTGTCGTCCACAGCCATGGTGTCCATCAACGTCAGGGCGTTCCCGTCCTTATCGGTATCGATAGGCTCATTGATGGAAACGTCCTGGGCGCTCTTTTTTCCGCTTCGGAAAAACATCAAGATCTCGTTTTCGATGCAGCGGGAAGCGTAGCTCGACAACTTTATCCCCTTCTGCGGGTCAAAGCTGTCGATCGCCTTGATGAGCCCTATGGTCCCAATGGAGATAAGATCCTCCTGGTCATTCTGGTTGGCGTAGTATTTCTTGATGATATGCGCCACAAGCCGGAGGTTGTGCTCTATCAGCTTTTCTCTGGCGGCCTTGCTCCCCGCCGCCATTTCCTCCAGGCATTTCTTTTCCTCTTGAGCACTCAGCGCCTTGGGAAAAGTGCCGCCTCCGGTCACATGCAAAAACAGGTAGAATATTCCTGACAAAAGCTCAAGCAGATATTTCAAGAACATAGTTAGCCCCCCCATTCCTTTCTTTTAATCTTTATGTGGGGAAATCGAAAAAACTGCCTGTACCTGTTTTGATCTTCATCATCTTCCTCAAAGCTGCCAAACGGAAGAAGCCGGCATCTTTCAGATGCCGGCTTCTTCCCGCCCGGCCTATGTAGGCAGGCCGAGGCTGATGGAAATTGCTTCGTTGACCCTGTGCATGGACTCCTGATCCAGGCGGCCCATTTTTTCTTTTAACCGGTGCTTATCTATTGTCCGCACCTGTTCCAGCAGCACCACGGAATCTTTCACAAGCCCGGTATCTTCCGCGTTCACCTCGATATGTGTGGGAAGATTTGCTTTATCGTGCTGGCTTGTGATAGCTGCCGCAATCACGGTGGGGCTGAATTTGTTCCCCACATCGTTCTGCACGATCAGTACCGGACGAACACCGCCTTGCTCAGAGCCGACCACAGGGCTCAGATCCGCGTAATAAATATCTCCTCGATGGACAATCACTATGACCTTCCTCTCTCCGCTTCAGGCTTTTTCAAACTCAGGGAAGCACCTGCCAAAGGGATTCCGAAGGCTTCTGCGAAACTTTTGCTCCGGGCCCCTTCCAGCCGCTTTTACCGATTTGACCGGTCTTTTCCTAGTTTTGCCTGGATCTGGGAGATTTAATCAATAGGCTCTCCGTTTTTTTGGAAAATGCCCTGTTTGTGAAGAAAGCAAGCTGCGTTGGATAAATTCCCACCGCAATTTGTTTTCTAAGGAAGCTCTGATCAAATCAAACAGGTCAGATTGGCGAGAAGATATTACGTTATGTCAAAGGCCCAAAATCACAGGAATACTTGGTGTATTTCAAGGGGCAACGCCGCACAGGAATTGTGCCCGAATTGTGCAGTCAGATTTTTTGCCAGATGAAGCAAAAACCGCAGGCCATACTTTGTGTATGGCCGAGGACTTTTGTGAGATATAGCGGAAAATCTGCAAGCAAGGCGGGTGCAAAGCCAAAGGCGGTCTTTGCGCGGTGCTGCCCATAATTTATGGGCAAAGACAGGCGGAATATCTGCCGCCGAGATGTGCTTGGACGATTGATTCAGAGGTTCCTACAACCATTTTATAGAGACATGCCGTTTTTTGTTCCTGCCGGGTCGGCTCCCGCAACAGCACCGAACGGCCCACGAAAAAGGCAGCCTCACAGGAAAGCTGCCCTTTGCTTACGGACCGGTTCGGCCGGGATCAAACAGGACTCAGGAGGCCGAGTTATAATACTGCGCCTGAGCGGACCAGAGCTCCGCGTATTTTCCGGCACTGTCCGCCACCAGCGCTTCATGCGTGCCCTGCTGCACCACCCGGCCCTGGTGGAACACGGCGATCTCATCGCAGAATTTGCAGGAGGACAGCCGGTGGCTGATGTAGACGGCAGTTTTGTCCTCAACGATATCGTTGAACCTGGTGTAAACCTCTGCTTCCGCCTCAGGATCCAGGGCGGCGGTAGGTTCGTCCAGCACAATAAATGGCGCGTCCCGGTAGAGAACTCTGGCCAGCGCAATCTTCTGGGCCTCGCCACCGGAGATCTCCACCCCGTCTTCCTCAAATTCCCGATACAGGCAGGTATCCAGCCCTTTTTCCAGCAAACTGAGCCGTTCCTCAAATCCCGCTTTTTCCAAGCAGGCCCTTGCCCGTTCCCTGTCATATTCCACAGACGCCGCCACATTCTGTCCCAGTGGCTGGGCCAGCAGCTGAAAATCCTGAAACACCACGGAAAACAGTTCCAGGTAATTGTCGTACCGGTACTTGCGGATATTGATGCCGTTTAAAAGGATCTCCCCCTCGGTGGGGTCGTACAGGCGGCAGAGCAGTTTGATGAAGGTGGTTTTTCCCGAACCGTTCTCCCCCACCACGGCAAGCCGCTCTCCGATCTTGAATTTCATGGTCACATGGCGCAGCGCCCAGGTATCCGTGCCGGGATATTTGAAAGACACATCCCGAAACTCGATCTCATACCTGCGGTCGGCGCGCTTTTCCGTGGTCAGGCTTCCCTGATACATGGTGTTTGGAATGTCCAGAAATTCGTACACAGGCTTGAGGAACTCCGCGTTGGCGCGCAGCTCGCTGGCAGTTTCAAACAGCTGTGACAAGCCCTGTGCCAGCCCGGCCAGGGCGCCCACATATTGGGTGACCGAGCCCACCCCAAAGGCTCCTCCCAAGGCCTTTAACCCGGCAAACAGGTAAATGACTCCGGTAAACGCCTGAGAGACCGCTCCCGAAGCGGCACGAAACGCTCCCATCGGTCCACGCGCGGCTTTTCCCAAAGACGAGTTGGGGCCAAAAGAATATTCGCCTTCCATATCCTTCCTGCCGCCGCTTTCCAGAAACCTGTCCTGGGCATAGGTACGAATATCAACGCCCCGGTGGCGCTCCTCCATGCCGACAAAAAAGAAGTACACAAAATCCCGGTTTCCCTGGGTGCCGTCATACTTTGCCCAGTAGCTGTTTGCCTTGTCTCCCGCAAACGCGGACAAAGCCACTGCCGCCGCCAGCAGGATCCCCATTCCCAACAGACACAGAGGATGGTTCAGCCAACTGAGGGAGCTTTCCCGCGGCACCGGCAGCATAAACAGGCTCACAGACAATGCCACGGCCCCCAGAATACGGAAAACCGCTTCCACCATGTACGCAGACATCCAACAGAGCTTTGAAAGCCCCCAGCCACTCCAGCCTGCGTTCTGCCTGATCTGCGTAAGCAGCGCCTGCTTCTCTGGATCGTCCACATCCCGGAAATCCATGGACAAAAGCTTTTCAAAAAAGATCCGATCGTGGGCAGGCAGCGCATGGCTGTTACTTACTGTTTCCTCCCAGCAGGCCGACGCTGCCTGAGCCGCGCCCACAACCGCGGTGGACGCAAGCAGCAGCCCCAGCGTCATCCAGATATGCCCCGGTTCCTCCCCGGCCACAATGACGTTGACCAGCCGGGCGGTAAAGTACAGCGGCAGATAAGGTGACAAAGCGGACACTGCCTTTCTGACCCAGCCGGAGAGCAGGCATTCCGGCGCCGCTTTCCACCAAATGCCCAAGCCGCGGCAGGTATGGCGAAACGCTTCCTGAAAAGACAGGCGCTTATTCTTCTGCTCCATCTTCCTTTGCCCCCTCTCTGTAATATCTGCTTTGAATTTCAAACAGCCGGGCATACCTTCCGTTCCGCTTTAGAAGCTCTTCGTGAGTCCCTTCCTCCGCTATAACGCCGCCTTCTATCAGCAGCACGCGGTCGCAAAACCGGGTGGAGGCTAGCCTATGGGAAATATACACGCTAGTGCTGTGCCCGGTAAGTTCGCTGTACTTTTGGTACAGATCGCTCTCCGCAATGGGATCCAGCGCGGCGGTGGGCTCGTCCAGCACCACCACTGGCGCGCCCTTATAAAGCGCTCTCGCCAGCATCAGCCGCTGCATCTGCCCGCCGGACAGCTCCACTCCGTCCAGATAGACCTCTCGCCCCAGGTGCGTCTTTTCCTTTTGGGGCAGGCCGCGGATCTTTTCCGCTATTCCCGCGCGCTCCAAGCAGTTCCACACCCGGGATAAGTCCGCGTTCTCTTCCTCGGTTTGCGCCACATTTTCCGCCACGGTCCCTGCCAGAGAAGAGAACTCCTGAAACACCGCGGAAAAAAGCTTGTAGTAATCCCGGCGGTCATACTGCCGGATATCCTCCCCATCCAGCAGGACCCGGCCTTCCGTCGGATCATAGAACCCGCACAGCAATTTGATCAGAGTGCTCTTGCCCGCGCCATTTTTTCCCACGATGGCCAGCTTTTCTCCGGGACGAATCACAAGGTCCACGTGGGACAGGGTATCGTGGTCCGCGCCGGGATAGCGGAAGGAAACATCCCGCAGCTCCAACCGATAGAGATGCTCCTTCCTGACAGCAAGGGGCTTCCCGTCCTGAAAGCGAAAGGGCTCTGGCTCTTCCAAGGCCTCCCGCAGAGCAGACAGATCCAGGCTTTGCCGGTGAAGCTCGCTCAACCGCTCAAAAATTCCGGTCACGCGGGCGGTAAACCCGCTCACCGCCGTAAAATACAATACAAATTCCGCTGCTGACAGTTCTTCCTTCAGAAACATGGAGATCAGCAGCCCGTAGGAGGCCCCGTTGCGCAGCAGGGCCACCGCCACATCCAGCAGATCTGCCCAAAAGCAGTACCGCTGGCTTTTTCCGTAGAAGTCCCGGTACATCCGGCTGTACTTGTCAAAAAGCTCTGTCAGCCAGGAACCGATCCCGAAAATCCGGATGTCCTTTGCAAGCTTTGTATCCCGGCTGCGTTTGGTCACATATTCGACCTGATGCGTCAGCTTTCCTTCCTCTTCCCGGTGCCGGTAGCGCCAGGCCCGGATATGTTCTCCCGTAAAATAGCTGGCGGCGGACAGAACGGCACACAGCAAAGCCACCCATGGGCCCGTTTGAGCCAGGAGCAAAAGGTAAATGACAAAGCTGATCCCGTAGGCGAGAAGCTCCGTCATGGTCTCCCAGATACGTTCTCCTGCCGCCGCGTTATCGTTCAGTCCCTTACTTGCCTTTTGTACCCGCTTGATATACTCCGGATCCTCCGTATGGGGAAAGGAGGTGCGGCAAAAAGCCATGTGCAAATCAAGGGAAAGTCCGCTGCGAATCAAGATACGGCCAAACATGGTATTCTCATCCAGATACCCCTGCAGCGCTCTGACAAATACCATGCCCAGAGTAAACAAGCCGATGATCTCCAGCAGCGTCCAAAGGCCTGCCCCGCTTTCCACCGCCTGCAGGATCAAAGGTACCACAAACAGCTCCAGAAGGCTCATTGTCACGCTGCAGAAGATGAGCCCGGCGCATATGACCGGCACGCTCTTACAGTCCCGCCAGGCTCGCCGAAACATGAAAGCGCAATTGGATGCCATTCCGTACCGGGCCCTTTTCTTTTTCATTTCTGTCTTCTCCATTTTCTCACCTCGCCGCTATTTTACCAAAAAGAAACGCCCCCGCCGCAATTCGGGGACGAATGGTTCTATCCGGGGGACGAATTACAATTCACGCCTGGGGGATCAGGATCTCCGTCGTAAAAGCGCCGTCCTCGCTGTTGCGGCTGAGATAGC
>CAZNZS010000095.1:0-8868 GCA_964577585.1 uncultured Acutalibacter sp. | reverse complement strand
AATTTCAGATTTTTCAAATAGTCCACCAGCTGCTCCACGCCGGCCATAATGGCAAATCCGCCGTTATCCGGCACCTTGCGGAAAAACATATCAAAATAGCAGACGGTGTCTTTGTATTCATTCAGGAAATATCCGTTTGCCATCGTGATCTCATAAAAATCCGTCAACATAGTGAGGTCACTGGCTCTGTCAAAGAATTTCTGATCCATATTTTTACCTCCGCAAAAAAAGATTTACATGTGGTACCTGAATTTTCTTCATTATAGCCATTTTTGCCTGAAAAGTACAGCGCTAATTTTCATTCAGATACATCGTTGAAAGTTTTAAGACCGAAAGAATTTAATTTAGTAAAATTGAAGCTCGCGGTACTCTCTGCATATTGCAATTTCCTGAAAAGTCCACTATAATAAATAAAGTAGAAAACTTCATTTCAAAATGGCAGGCAGGAGGTAGAAAATGAGATTGCGCAGCCAACCCTTGGGAAATAAAAACCTGATCGGCGCACGCGTCGAATTTGTTCGAAAAAGCCAGGGAATGAAGCAAAAGGAGCTTCTTGCCCAGCTTCAGGTCCGGGGAATCGATCTGAACGCTTCCGGCCTTTCCAAGCTGGAAGGGCAGCTTCGCTATGTTACAGATTTCGAATTGCTTGCCTTGGCTGACATCCTGAATGTATCTCTTCTCTGGCTTTTGACCGGCGAAGATAAGGGAAAAGCCTGATTTGATACAGCTAATTTTTTGGTGCGTATTGTGGAATTCTATTTCGCAGTACGCACTTTTTCATTTCACAGCATGGTTTTCGGCACTGTTTTTCAAAAATCAAAAATTCCGGTTTTCATCCTTGTTTCCATAGTATTTTACTTTTCGCGGTAAATACTTTTCTTAGCGTGATTTTTTGGGAGGAATTTTTTTGTTTCAGCCGCAGGAATTAAAACGCCTGGCGCCCTTATTCCTTTTCTGGGCAGGGTATACAATCGTATTTTTCCTCTGGGTGAAAACCTTTTTCTACACTTTGCCCTTTTTGCTGGGGCTGCTTATCGCAACGGCGATACAACCGCTTATCAGGTTTCTGGAAAAGAAAACGCATCTGGGCCATACAAAGGCATCTTTCCTTGCTGCCGGGGCTGTTATGGGGGCTGTCCTTTTATGCATAATTGTTCTGGGGACATTTGCTGTCAAAGAGATCAGCGCTTTTATCGTTCGCGCTTCCATGGATGGCTTTTCTCAATTTTCAAAACCGGTAGCGGAATTTCTGAGCGGGATTGGACGGTATCTGGAAAGATTCGAGCTTAAAATCCTGGAACAAAACCAAAAAGAGATCATGGATCTGCTTCAAAACAGTTGGGAAATGGTTCTGAGCTTTTTGAATGCGCTTTTGGGCGTGATAACCTCCCTTCCCATCGTTCTGACCCTCGTTATCGTAACGATAGTTTCCACATTTTTCATTGCCAGGGATCTGGAGCATTTGCGTGAATGGGCAAAAAGGGTGTTAAGCCCTGACACAGCCTCCTGCGCAAAAAGTGTAACCTCCCGCGGCACAGGAAAAAGTTATGCTCTCTCCTATCTGATCCTCTATTTCATCACATTTTGCGAAGCGATGATCGTGCTCAGCATTCTTGGAATCCCGTATTCACTGACTCTTTCCCTGATCACAGCCGTTGCGGATGTTCTGCCTGTGCTGGGGCCCGGATTTGTTTTTCTCCCTCTGAGCATTTACCAGCTCCTCATAGGTCAATATGCCAAAGCTGCCGGGCTTTTGATCGGATGGGGCGTTATGAGCCTGATAAGACAAATTTCAGAACCAAAGCTGGTATCGAATTCTGTAAAGATCCATCCGCTGGCCATGCTGGCCGCCATCTATTTTTCTCTGGTGAGAAAAAGCATTTGGCTCCTCTTTTATGTGATGTTTTTCTTTACCCTTTATTCCTCATTGAAAGGCCTCGGCGTCCTGCCGCCTTTTTTCGAAACAGATGAAAAAGAGAATGAGAAAGGCCCTTTCGGCAAGGGAGAAACGCCGAAAGGGCCAGAATCATCGTAAAAGATATGTTATTTTTACGCGCGCTCCGCCAGCAGCTTTTCCGCGGCAGCCAATTTGACGCAGATACAAAGCACGTGCATGGCTTGGATAAGTTCCTCTTCAGGAGGAAAAGAAGGAGCAATACGGATGTTGCTGTCGTTTGGATCCTGCCCATAGGGGAACGTGGCTCCGGCCGCGGTCAAGGCAACACCGGCCTCACTGCACAACTCCACAACGCGCTTTGCACAGCCGTTCATAACATCCAGATTCACAAAATAGCCGCCGTTGGGATTGCTCCACTTTGCAATGCCCATATCGCCCAGTTCCTGTTCCAGAGATTGGGAAACGATTTTGAACTTCGGCTCCAAAATCTTCCTGTGTCCCTGCATTAGCTCTTTTACGCCATTAATATCGTGCAGGAACAAAATATGGCGAAGCTGATTCAATTTATCCGGTCCGATGGTTTGAACGGAAATACGCTTTCTGATATCGTCTATGTTGCGCACGCTGGCTGCCAAAGCGGATACGCCCGCACCGGGAAACGATATCTTTGACGTGGAGGCAAAAAAGAAAACCTGGTCTTCTGTCCCCTGCTTCAGGCATTCTTCATAAAGATTCAGAAGTATATCGGGCGTATCGGTAAGATCATGCACACAGTAAGCGTTATCCCACATGATCCTGAAATCCTTCGCCGCGGGATGCAATGCCGCAAAGCGCCTTACGGTCTCATCTGAGAAGGTAATACCTGTAGGATTGGAGTACTTGGGAACACACCAGCAGCCTTTAACGGCCGGATCGCGCACCAGCTCTTCGATCAGGTCCATATCAGGTCCGGTGCGAAGCATGGGCACCGGTATCATCTCAATGCCAAAATACTGTGTTACGGCAAAATGCCTGTCATATCCCGGAACGGGGCAAAGAAATTTGACCTTTCCCTGCTTGCACCAGGGTTCACATCCGCTGAATCCGTGAGTATAGCCCTGAGAAATGCAGTCAAACATCATCTGCAGGCTGGAATTGTTGCCCAAGGCGATCTGATTTGCAGGCACGCCCAGCATCTCTGAAAAAATCGCCCTCATTTCGGGAAGGCCGTTCCACACGCCGTAGTTTCTGCAATCATCGCCGTTGGAATTTGCAAATTCACTTCTGGCATGAAGCGCTTCCAGCACGCCCAAAGCCAAATCAAGCTGTTTTGCGCAGGGCTTTCCCCGTTCCATATTCAAATTGAATTTCAGCGATTTGATATCCTCATACTGCTGAAGAGCCTCCTGATATATCTTTGAAAGTTCTTCAAATTCCATTGCCGTAAGCCGCATCGAAACATCTCCTTAGTCATAGCAGCAAATTTGAATCACGCTTGCACTTGTTCATTCATTTTTATGGCTCAGCTTAAATGATTTTAATACACCAGGCGCAAAAATGCAAGTCGTTTTACGGAATCCTGCATTTTTTATGTTTTGCATGATTCATTGATCCTATTTTCCATTTTTCTGTACACCTCACTAAAAGCACAATAAGGATTTGCGGATATCGCCTTCCTGTGCTATAATATTTGCGTTATTTGGGGCACATAAAGTAGTTTTTTGGAAAGGAAGATACACTTACTATGGGCGGCTTTTTTGGAGTGACTTCAAAAGAAGACTGTATGTTTGACCTTTTTTTCGGTACCGATTATCATTCTCATCTCGGAACACGACGTGCCGGTATGGCCGTTTACGACAAAGACAAAGGCTTTGACCGTGCCATTCACAATATTGAAAACTCCCCTTTTCGGACAAAATTCGATAAAGATGTCTCCGCAATGCACGGGAATTTCGGAATTGGCTGCATTTCCGATTATGAGCCTCAGCCGCTGATCGTCCGTTCCCATCACGGCACCTATGCCATCGTAACCGTGGGAAAGGTCAACAATACTGATGAGCTTGTGAAAAAGCTGTTCACAAACGGCTATTCCCATTTTCTGGAAATGAGCGGCGGAGAGGTAAACGCCACAGAGCTGACTGCCGCCATGATCAATCAAAAGGAAAATTTGATCGAAGGGATCAAATATGCCCAAGAAATGATCGACGGTTCAATGACTATGCTTCTTTTGACTCCCAAGGGAATTTACTGTGCCAGAGATAAACTGGGGCGCACTCCGGTGGTCATCGGAAAGAAAGACGGCGCTTTCTGCGCATCTTTTGAAAGCTTTGCGTACCTCAACCTTGGCTATACAGAGGAAAGAGAGCTTGGGCCCGGAGAAATTGCAGCCATTACCCCGGAAGGCGTTACCACGCTTTCGGCGCCGGGAAAGTCCATGAAAATCTGCACCTTCCTCTGGGTTTATTACGGATACCCGTCTTCCTCCTATGAAGGCGTCAGCGTGGAAGAAATGCGGTATCATTGCGGCGCAATGCTGGCAAAACGAGATAAATCGCTGGTGACACCCGATACAGTTGCCGGAGTTCCAGATTCCGGCACTGCCCACGCAATCGGATACGCAAATGAATCAGGCGTTCCCTTTTCCCGCCCCTTTATCAAATATACTCCCACCTGGCCCCGTTCTTTCATGCCGACTGTGCAAAGCAACCGAAACCTGATCGCCAAAATGAAGCTGATCCCAGTCCAGGAGCTGATACGGGACCGCAGTCTGCTTTTGATCGATGACTCCATCGTGCGTGGAACACAGCTGCGTGAGACCTCTGATTTTCTGTACCAAAGCGGCGCGAAGGAGGTACATGTCCGTCCGGCCTGTCCTCCCATTCTTTACAGCTGCAAGTATTTGAATTTTTCCCGTTCCACCCATTTGACGGAGCTTGCTACCCGCAGAGCCATCCAGGAGCTGGAAGGCACACCGGAGCCCGCAAACATTGATCGCTACGCGGACCCGGAAACACCGGAATATCACAACATGGTGGAGATTATCGGAAAGAAGCGCAATTTCACTTCTCTGCGTTATCACCGTCTGGACGATCTGGAAGAGTCCGTTGGAATAGACAAATGCAAGTTGTGTACATACTGCTGGGACGGAAAAGAATAATTCAAGGAAAGAGACCTTGGCTTTGCCAAGGTCTCTTTCCTTGAATTTCCTTATGGGTTTACCGGATATTCTATCCCGTTAAAAATCACACGATCCATCTCTTCCAGCGGAATGATCTCTTCCAGAGAAGTACCGCAGATGCCATAGACGGAACCGGTTTCTTTTGAATATCCCCAAATAATTGCAGGGTGAATATTGCCGTGACCATCATCAAAATGGCTCAGATCAATTTCTGTACCATCTTTCTTTCGCAGGAGCAGGCTCTTGTCATAGAAAATCGCATTCTCGAGCTCATCGGAAGAAGCTTCGTCAAGCTCTGCCGCATCTACTGCATTCGCTTTAAGCTTATCAGCCAAATTTTCGTCCAACAGCTCAAACGTAACTTTTACGGCAATAGGCGATACGCGAACGCTTGTAACTGCAAGTGGAAAATCATTTGACGTAAACTCCTCGTGTCCGTTGGAGAGTTCTTGAATCGGGCAGTTGTTCTCCAATACGGGAAGATCAAATTTCCAGAAATCAGCGCCGCTATCTGACAACGAAATGACTTCCGTGGGGCTGCCATACCAATATTCCAAGCTTCCCAGGTCGACCGAAATGTGGTCCTGCTCTCCATTCTCCGCGCTGTAATATTGGATATACTCAGCACTTTCTGCACCAGGTAAACATTCGATCATCTGCCCGCTGCGGCGCTGAAAGCTCCAGGGATCATTGTCTATCCCCTCCGCCCCAAAAAGGAGCATCCCATCTTTTGGAGCATCGGCCGGAACTAAAGAACTGCCGTCATCCCGGGAAATAGAATAGAGTACGGCAATATTTTGACCGTCGCTCAGCATGGCCTTAGCGGTAACAGTAATGCCGTTCACGGTATCGCTGATAGCAAGCGGCGTTCCCATTCGCTCTATCAGCTCCATCTGGCTCTCTTCGTCTCCGAACAAAGGCGCGAACAGATCCACTACCGGCTGAAACGCTCCCGTAGCCGCCGCTGCTCCGATTCCCAGTACCGCCACCAGCACGGCTGCAAAAACCGCAGCCGCCATACGGTGTACCTTTCTGGGATTTTTCTGCTTTGCCGTGTCCTTTACAAGCTTTATGGCAATTTGTCTTTTTGCTTCTGAAGAAAATTGTAATTCATCCATCGCAGTACAGTAATCCAATTCCTGCGTTTCCCTGCCTAATTCAAATCTGCTGCTCATTCATGTCGCCTCCTAAAAGTTTTTGGTGAAGCTGTTTCCTGCCCCGGCTCAGGTGAGCTGATACCGCTGCTTCGCTTCTGTGCAGAAGCTTTGCGATCTCTTTGACAGAATAGCCTTCATAATAGAAAAGGTAGATAGCCTCCCGGTATTTTGGGGACAGTCCCATTACAGCCTCCAGCGTGTCAGATTCCGGGACAGGCGGCGCTGTCATTTCTGCCAGGTTTTCAAGCGGCACTGATTTCCGGCGGAATGCCCGAAGCTCATCCTTACAGGCGTTGATCGCCGTGCGCACGATCCAGGCTTTTTCATGCTCCGGGCTGTCAAACTGCCGTTCGGACATCAAAAGCTTCAGAAATACTGTCTGACAGATATCTTCCGCATCATGGGTGGATCTCAAATACGTGTAGCTGAGCCGAAGGATCAAATCTGCATATTCCTCTACCAGACGCTTTGCTTCTGCATCGCCAAACTCCCACACGTTCCTCACCTCTTTCTCCGTTCCATTCAAAAGCGCTTTCACCTGTAATACGAATGAGCATAAGGATTCCTGACACATCCGAAAAAGTTTTTCGAGAACGTAAAAAAGAGCTTTCAGGTTTGAAAGCTCTTTTTTCAGCACAAAATCTCTGACTGTTAAAGCTCAGAACTCGACCGCACCGGGCGTACGGGGGAACAAAGCAACATCGCGGATGTTCTCAATTCCGGTGAGATACATGACAAGACGTTCGAAACCGATGCCAAAGCCGGAATGTTTTGTGCCGCCAAACTTACGCAGTTCGAGATACCACCAGTAATCCTCTTCCTTCATGCCCAGTTCGTGAATGCGGTCAAGCAGCACATCATAGCGTTCTTCACGCTGGCTGGCGCCTACAAGCTCACCGATCCCGGGAACCAGCAGGTCTGTAGCGGCAACGGTTTTTCCATCATCGTTCAAACGCATATAGAAGGATTTGATCTCCTTGGGATAATCTGTGACAAACACGGGCTTCCCGAAATGCTTTTCGGTAAGATACCGTTCATGCTCCGTGGCAATATCTGTCCCCCAGGACACTTTAAATTCAAATTCATCGTTATGCTGTTCCAATATCTTAATAGCATCGGTATAGGAAACACGCACAAAGTCAGAATCGGCTACATGGCGCAAGCGCTCAACTAGCCCCTTATCCACAAAGGTGTTGCAGAATTCCATATCCTGAGGGCAGGTTGCAAGCACATAATGGATCACATATTTGATCGCGCCTTCTATGACATCCATATCATCATTTAGATCGGCAAAGGCGATTTCCGGTTCGATCTGCCAGAATTCCGCAGCATGTCTGGTGGTGTTGGAATTCTCTGCCCGGAAGGTAGGACCAAAGGTATAAACCTTTCCGAAGGCCTGAGCCATACATTCCACTTCCAACTGACCGGAGACAGTCAGAGAGGTCTTCTTCCCAAAGAAATCCTGCTTATAGTCCACTGCTCCGTCTTCGGTTTTCGGCACATTTTCCAGATCAAGGGTGGTCACTTGAAACATCTCGCCCGCTCCCTCGCAGTCGCTGGCGGTGAAAATGGGCGTATGGCAGTACACAAAGCCGTTCTCCTGAAAGAATTTGTGGATACCCATAGCGGCGGCGGAACGAATTCGGAACGCAGCGCTGTACAGGTTAGTACGGGGGCGCAGATGGGCAATCGTGCGCAGATATTCCACGGAGTGCCGTTTCTTCTGCAAAGGATATTCCGGTGTGGA
The DNA here is from genome assembly GCA_964577585.1 of uncultured Acutalibacter sp. Lineage (GTDB taxonomy): Bacteria > Bacillota > Clostridia > Oscillospirales > Acutalibacteraceae > Acutalibacter. The sequence continues at coordinate 910 of CAZNZS010000095.1, read as the reverse complement.
AGGCCCTTCGATCTCAATTTTTTCCGCGTGGATCTCAAAAGGCTGCTTTGCTTCCGGCGTAGCAATCAGTGTTCCGGTAACGATCAAGGCAGCCCCTACGTTCTGTGAGGCAATTTCCTTAAAATTGGAGATCTTTCCATCTTCAAAAACGACCTGGACGCCCTTAAAGGAGGAACCGTCGTTTAAGTCGATAAAGCCAAGTGTTTTGGAATCGCGGATCGTTCTGGTCCAACCGCAAACGGTCACCGTTTTTCCGGCAAAAGCGGACAAATCCTTATAAAATGCAGCAATTTCCTGATGTTTCATATTCTTTACCCCTTAATTCAAAGTAATAAGCCAATCGTTCAAAGGATCATTTCTGTTATAATAGAGCTCACTAAGAGACGGTTCAAAGAAAACCCGAAAAGTTTCTTCCATACCGCTGCAAAGATTCATACCGGGCAGATCGTTTCGTTCTGCCCAAAAAATCTCCCCTTCTTCCGAGGAACACAACTCCCCGGAAAATTCATTGCACTGATATAGAAAGACGATATATCTGGAACCGTCGTCCTGCATCCAGTTTTTCACGCCGCAAAGTCTTGGATTTGAAATGGTAAGCCCTGTTTCTCCCAGCACTTCCCGAATCACGGAATCGGTAAGGGATTCCCCAGGCTCCACATGGCCGCCGGGAAAGGTAACGCCCGGCCAGCCGTGTTCTTTCCGGCGATTCTGCACCAAAACCCGGCTGCCATCGTACACCATACACATATTGGTAAGCTCCGCCTCTACCTTAACAGCCATGCCCTTCCCCCATTTCAACCGGAAAATATGAAGAAACACAAAAAAGAGCGCCGAAAATCTCCGGCGCTCTTTTTACGTGGCGGAGAGGATGCGACTCGAACGCACAATGCCTTGCGGCACACCACATTTC
>CAZNZS010000094.1:0-9006 GCA_964577585.1 uncultured Acutalibacter sp. | reverse complement strand
GGGCCGCGCAGAAAAAACACCTGTTGCTGCCTTCACGAGTGGATGCAGCGGCACGCTGCAAATTCCGATTTATCTAACAACTAACGGCTAATGACTAGAAAACCAAAAACCGGCCTGCGATCTCCCGCAGGCCGGTTTTGCTGTGTTTCTCTTCTATTTCTTCAAAAACTCCACGAATCTTGTGAGGATCGCGGCCACCTCTGCTCTGCTGGCGGTGCCGCCGGGAGCAATATAGTCTTTCCCGTTCTGGGCCCTGCCGCCGATAAAGCCGTTGGCAACCGCCCACTTCATGGCGTCCTGGGCATAGGAGGAAACCTTGGAAGCATCGGGGAAGCTTGTCAGCTCTGTCATGGTCTTCGTATCTGCGCCGATGGCTTTGGCGTACCGGTACAGCATGGTCACAAGCTGCTCTCTGGTCACAGAACGGTCCGGCGCGAAGCTGGTTTCCGTGATGCCGTTGACGACTCCGGCCTTGGAGGCCCAATCGACAGCATCCTGGTACCACTGGCCGGATTTTACATCCGTAAAGGTGCCGGTGCCCAAACCATATTTCGTCTGGCCGCTGAGGTTATACAGCACCTGGGCCACCATGCCCCGGCTCATGCCGGTATTGGGGGAGAAAGTGGTATCGGAGGTGCCGTTGAACAGGCCGTAAGCGGTTGCTTTGTCTACAGCGCCGTTGAACCAGTCCTTCTCTTTCACGTCCACAAACTTCTTCCCCGCGCCGGGATCGGCGGGAAGCTTTATGTCGGCGACGGTTTCCCCGGAGGGGGTTTTTACCTCAATCGTCTTATCGCCCTCGGGCTGGGTGGTGATCGTCACGGTACTGCCGCTTTCCGTGGTCACTGTTTCCACTATGGGATCATCTGAAACGGGAGGGGTTACAGGAGGGGGTGTATCCTGCGGTTTCCCCGAAACGAAGGGAATCTGATGCGCTTCGGCAAAGGTTTCCGCGTAAGAGCCCGCCTCTCCATAAAGTGTCAAACTGTCCAGTCCGGCAAAGGCTTCTTCACAAATAACGCTCACGCCTGCGGGCACATAGATGCGGGCAAGCTTTGGGCAGTTTTCATAGATAGTGGCGGCAATCTCCCGCACATCGCCGGGAATTTCCAGCGTGGTGAGCTCCGGGCAGTCGGCAACGATCACATCGTCCAGCCGCCCGTCCACCGGCTCGTCTCCGCTCCGGGCCGCGGCCCGTCTCATTTTTGCCCTTGCGGGAGCGGCCTGCGCGGCGCTGTCCGCTGTTTTGATCCTCGATAGGGCATTGCAGTTTTCAAACACTCTGGTTCCCATATAGTTGATCGTATTGGGCAGGGTCACTTCCGTGAGGGCGGTGTCTTGAAAAGCGCCCTGAGAAATGCGCTTGAGCCCTTCCGGAAAGGCTGCCTGCCTCAGGCTGCTGCAGCCGGAGAAGGCGTATGCGCCGATCTCTGTAATCCCTTCCGGGATATTGATCCCCGTCAGAGCCGTATTTTTGGCAAAAGCCTGCATCCCAATGCTGCGGGCATCGGGAGAAATCTCCATGGCAGCCCGGTTGGGGGCATAGATCAATTCGTTGGAATCCAGGCGGTAAAGAGCGCCGTCATGGGAATAGAAGGCAGTGCTGCCCTCTTCTACCGTGATCCTGCACACCGGTGCTTTCGCGCCGGACAGGTTTTTTGCACAGAGACCGTAAATGTTCGTAACACCGGCGGGAATCGTCAGCTCCTGCAGGGAAATGCAGTTCTGGAACGCCATTACGCCAATGGTTTCCAGCGCTTCCGGAAGAGTGACCGAGGGGATATCCTCACATCCGTAAAAGGCTCCGTTGGCAAGCTCGGTAACCGTGCTGGGGAGTACCACGGGGCCAGGGCTGTTTGCGGCCCGCAGCAGCTTGACAGGGGTACCGGTTCCGTCTTTTTTATAAAGGCAGCCCTGGCTGTCAGAGCTGTAGACAGGGTGATCTTCATTTACTGTGATGGTGATCTCAGGAGAAAAGACCGGACGGCCCTCCCAGCTTCCCTCTATGCCGATATCGGTAATCCCATTGGAAAGGTGCAGCTCTGTCAGGGACACGCAGCCGGAAAAAGCGCCTGTGTCAAGCGACGTCACTCCATCCGGCAGGGAAAGCGTTCGAAGCTCCGCACAGTCCTGAAAAGCGAAGCCTCCTATCTGTGTCAAGGCTTCCGGAAGCATTACCGTCTCAAGCCTGCTCTGGCTGAAAGCAAGCACCGGCAGTTCTGTAATATGCAGAGAACTCAGATTTGCTTCCCGAAAGGAACAGCCGCGGAAAGCGCCTGCTCCCAGCGCTGTCACTTGGGAGGGAACAGAGCACGTCGTTTTGCCGGAAGGGTATTTCAAGAGAACGGTCCCATCGGCATTGAAGAGAGCGCCGTTCACCGCGGTGTAAGCCGCGCCTTCCGCCACCTTCCAATTTTCTGCCGAAAGGAAACGGAACTCAAAGGGAGAATTCCGCTCGGTAATGACAGACGCAGAAAGAGACGCGGGGATCGTTACCGAGGTATAGCTTCCGGTGGAGGGCAGAGCGGAGCTTTCCCATTGGGTAATGCCCTCAGGGATCTCAAGATCACCGGTGGCCCGGGGGCAGTGCAGGAGCCGTTTACATGATACGGACGTTCCTTCGGATTCTTCCTCATACAGCTCGCAAAGGAAGCCGCCTTCCAGAGAAGCAAAGTGCCGGTTCCCCTCTGCCACTGCAATAGAGCAGGGAACGCCGCCGAACGCTCCTTGTCCAATAGCCTCCACGCTGGCGGGAATGTTCAGCGATTTCAAGGAGGAGCAGGCGTTAAAGGCGCCGTTTTCAATGGACTGTACTCCCTCGGGAAGGATCACACGGGTCAAACCGGTGTTGCCGGAAAAAGCATACCCGGAAATGACCCTTACCGGTACTGACTCGTTCCCGGCAGGAAGCTGTGAGGGAATGGCCAGCTCGCCGGTCACGTCCATATCCGTTTTCGCCCTGATCACGGCATAGCTTTCTCCGCCATCTGTTTCCACCTGGTAGCTCAGGTGCCCGGCAGCGCCGCAGTCGTACTCAAAATAGACATTCTCTTCCGCGCCGGCCGTCAGGGGCAGACAGCCCAGCAGCAAAACCGCCAGGCACAGGCTTAAAATTTTGTGTTTCATTACATCCGACTCCTCTATTTGATACTTCTTTTCCGAACATTACTATAGCATATTGTCCTTACTGATTTCAACATGAATTTGTGAGTTAATGCCTAACATACTTTTGAGAAACGATCCGATACAATTTTGTTAGGCGGTGACGCATATGAAAGAGACGGGAAAACAGTTGGAATTTGATTCTGACATTTATGACACCATTCGCGAGAATATCAGATATTATCGGAAGGAAACGGGAATGACCTCCGCGGAGCTTGCAGAGCTGACCGGCCTGTCCCACGATTTTATCCGCCAGCTGCAAAGCCACAGCAAAAAGACCTACAATTTTTCGGTGGAGACCTTCTATAAGATCTCCGTGGCACTGGGCGTAAGCATGGATAAGCTGGCAAAAAAGCAATCGTGAGATGTAATGCGTATTAAGAATGGTTTCACCACCGAATACATTACATGGCTGGCGGTTCATTTGTGGCGGAATGACACAGGCTGGAAAGGCGGTGATCGACCGGCAGGAGGGAATCAAGGTGGGAGCGTCTGAGGATGACCTAAGTGATTCGGTCTCTTTGCCGGCACTCTGCCAGATACGCGCTTACCCACCACCGCCGCCGACTGATGGTGAGATGGCCCGCGGCTATCGTGCGCCCTCCGGAAGGGACTTTAACATCGGCTTTTCCCTGCCGGTATATACAGCAGACGCCAGCAGCGGCTTGCACATCGGACGCCGCTGCCCTGATGTGCCGGGGAGACTTGGAGGCGGCGGCCGCCAACAAGCGGGCTTCGTTATATACCGAGGCATTGCCATTACTGTCAGTGTCTGTAAAAGGGATGGAACATTCTTCGGATCGGTGGTATATTCTACTCGTATCAAATCCGACAAACCGGGAGTTGAGAAATTATATGGGCTTTATTTCGTTCCACGAAAAATATTACATGAAAGCGATGCAGCGGCTTGAAAACGAGCCGCTTTCTTCGGCTGAGGTTTATGAGGCCAAGCAGTTATTGAAGATGCTTGACGATCTTATGGACGAAGGATACACGGAACTGAACGATTATTTGGAAAGCAAGTATTCTTGCCTTTCGCGGCTGCGCAGGGCAATCAAGAATGCTGGTGATGAACCGTTTAAGATCAACCGGGGCAGACTGCCGGAAACAACAGCATACAGCGGCACGGAATGCGAACTTATATCGGTGATGGAAAAAGTGCGAAAAGAAGCGGCCCTGTATGATATTTATTCCGAAAATTCGTTTTTAGCTGACATTCGGGATTACTGCGGCTGGATAGGCTATGAGGAGGAAACCGCGTATATTTTCTTGTTCAGAGACGCGCTTCTGCCATATCTGTACTATCGAAGCAGGGATCGGAAGCACTTATATGCGTGGATCATCAGCCGCGGTTTTTTATGGGATATATCAGGTGTGAAAGATGTCGATGATGCTTTCCGGCTGTCAATTTATGAAGCTCTTGAATATGGTCATATTTTCTTCGATGACTACCGTGCCTACTGTAAAGAGCAAATGCTGACGGTGCTGGAGCGGCATGGAAAGCTGAAGGACCTGCTTTCCCGTCTCCTTTCCTCCGTTAAAGAAAAGAAAATCGTAGTGGTGGAATCCGGTTACTGCGGCACCATGCCGATGATGCTCAGCGCTCTGGATGACAGGGTGACATTCAAATTATATACAACGGCGCCATACCTGTATGAAACATACAAAAATCACGTCTATTGCAAAAGGTACGAAGATATTCGTAAATTTGAAACCCTTTATAGCCAAAACCTTTTGCTGCGGTATTCTACATTCCGCGAAAACCAATTTTATGTGACGACAGCGGAGAGTCAAGCAGTATGGGAGCAGGCATTGATGGAAATGAAATACTTCACAATGTGATGGTTTCCAGGTTGTTGGGAGATTTCACTTGGGCAAAATCCCCTTTGACAAAGGCTCTCCCGATAAGCGATGCCCGGATTTTTCCACCTTTGCCGAGGGTAAGGCTTCGCGTTTTTGAAGCAAGTGACCGGCAGCCTTTAAGGCTCCGCCCGTATCGGGAAGGCGAATCCTTTTCAGATCTTACAAAGCGAACGGTGGAACGCTCTCCTCGTTCGCTTTTTGTTTGGAGGGATCGCGAAAATGAAAAAACTGTCGCAAGCGGGAAAAAGGGAATTGTATTCCCGGTATTACTATGGTATACTGAGCATGGTAATAAGTGAAAGTATGCCCCTGATTTCTGATAGGAGAGTGCGATATGATGAAAAAAATCAGCCGCAGGTCCTTGCTGAAGCTGCCTGCACTGTTTTTGACGGCGGCCCTTGTAGCGCTGTCTTTCCCCATGGGAGGAATGAAGGCCTTTGCCGCCAAAATGAAGGGCGCCTATTTTGTGGACGGGAATCCGCCCTTTGCCTATGTTGTCACCGGCCTGAAGGCCGCCGAGGGCGAGGACCGGGTCAAGCTTTACCAGAATGCAAATATGCAGTCCTATGAAGGCTATGACGGAGTCTATACTATTCCCGAACAGGTTTTTGACTCGGAGGACATGCATTACTATACCGTTACGGAGATCGGCGGCTCTGTGGGAGACACCGTTCCCGGAGCTATGCAGGGCGTACCCCTGAGAGGGATCGACCTGCCTGGCGGTGTTACGACCATCGGCACAAAGGCCTTTTCCGGCTGCTGGAACCTGACGGAAATGACCTTCCCCACCTCTGTGGTGAGTCTGGCTCCCGACGCCTTTGAAGGCGTGAACGTGCAAAAGCTCACACTGCGGGTTTCCACCTCCGCCAGCCTTTCCGGCGAAAGCTTCTACACGCCCGGCAACAGCCTGGATCCCATTATGCTTCCCTGTCCCCTCACGGATCTGATGGTCACCGCGCCCCTGACAATCACCGGCGCGGTCAATGTGTCCGGCTCCACAGTGCTTTCCAACACCAGCATCGTGGTGTGCTCCGGTGCTGCCTTCACCTTAAGCGGCGGCCTTTCCGGCACCGGCGTGGTAGAGGTGGCAAATGGCGGCGCTCTCACGCTTTGGGGCTCTGCTCTGTCCTACAACGGCACCATCAGGCTTACGGGCTCCGGCTCCACCTTTACGAATTTTACCTCTTCTCCCATAAAGGTCATGAACTGCTTCGGCAGGACCATCACGCTGCAGCCCGGCGATTCTGTCACGGGAAACCAGGAGGAAGATGAGGGAAACGTCTCTCCGCCCTCCGGTTACCGCCCGCAGATCTCCACAAATTACGGCGGCGTGGTTTCCGTGGAGGATGGCGGCAGGGTTGTGGTGATCACCCCTTATGACGGCTACCGGGTGGAATCCGTGGAAATCAACGGTATTTTGATGAAGGATATCACCCGCTATGAATTTGAGACGGCGGATTCCCAGAATACGGTGAAGGTCACCTTTGCCCGGGGGCAGGACGTGATAGGCCCCAAGCCGTCAGACCCCATTTCCTTCAAGGACGTGCCCGCCACCGCGGCATACGCGGATTCCGTGTTTTTCCTGGTAAACAACGGCATTCTGCAGGGTGTGAGCAATACCCGCTTTGCTCCTGATCTGCTGACCACCCGGGCCATGTATGTTTCCCTGTTAAAGCGGATGGAGATCTACGGAAGCGATTTCAGGGTGGAATGTGAGCTTCCCGAGCTTCCCGCGGATGTGGATCCCTCCGCCTGGTATGCTGAGGCGGCTGCCTGGTCTGTGGGCTGCGGCTTTGTCTCCCTCGACAATGCCAGAAATTTCCGGCCAAATCAGCTTGTGACAAGAGAAGAAGCCGCCCTTTATCTGTACCGTCTGACACTGCACAGGGGATATGCCGCCTGGACAGAGCCCGGGAGCTTCCGCAGATACGCGGATTCTTCCCTGCTTTCCGAGGAATCCCGCGACGCCTTGACATGGGCGGTTTCCCGTGGCTTCCTGCCCTCAAGCAGCGCCATGCTGAACCCCTCCGGCCTGCTGACCCGCGCCGAGGTGGCGCAGATGCTGGCCCAGTACCTGCAGAGGGTTTAAGAACCTGCTGTATACAGGTCCTAAGCTTTTCCGTATCAGTCAGATCATTTCTATTTGAAAAGCTAAGAGGCTCGGGATCCGGGCCTCGTTCTTTTCTGACATGGATATGGGATGTTGAATAAAATAGTTTCTTTTTTGGAAGCAGATTTGTATACTGACACCGCATGGCTCTTTCAGGCGGTTTGAATTTAATTTTGGGAAGGGAAGGGATCGCTTTCGTATGGCAGGAAAAATTTCATCCATGTTTTCCGCTCAGGACATGACAAAAGGGAGACCCATGGAAAACCTCATTTTGTTTTCCGTGCCTCTTCTGGTGGGCAATCTTGCCCAGCAGCTTTACAGCACTGTGGATTCCATCGTGGTGGGCAATTATGTGGGGGATAACGCGTTGGCGGCCATCGGCGCCAGCGGCCCTGTGATCAACCTGCTGCTGGTGCTGTTCATGGGCGTTTCCGTTGGCGCCAGCGTTATGGCTTCTCAGTTCTTCGGAGCCAGAGATTTTGAACGGCTTTCCTGGACGGTGGGCACTACCATTACAGCCACCTTTGTCACCACCGTGATAGTCATGACCGCGGGCCCGCTGCTGACGCCCTGGATGCTCAGCGTTCTCGACACTCCCGCCGAGATTTACGACATGGCCTGCGAATACATGCTGATTTTATTTGTGGGCTTTTTGGGCAGCGCTTATTACAACGTGATCTCCGGTGTTCTTCGCGGTCTGGGGGATTCCATTATGCCCCTGGTATTCCTGCTTGTGGCCTGCGGGCTGAACATAGGGCTGGATGTGCTGTTCGTGGCGGGCCTTAACTGGGGCGTTGCGGGCGCGGCCTGGGCCACCATCATTTCCCAGATGATCTCCGGTGCGCTGTGTGTGATCAGACTTATAAAAATGAAAGGCATTGTGGATTTGAAGCTGCGTATGCTGTGGCCCAAGAGGAAGCTTTTAAGCCAGCTCATTCGTCTGGGACTTCCCAGCGGCCTGACCCAGGCAATCTTCTCCTTTGCCATGATCATTGTGCAGGCCCTCACCAATTCCTACGGCAAGGATGTGCTGGCGGCCAATACGGTGGTCATGCGTGTGGACGGCTTTGCCATGATGCCCAACTTTACCTTTGGCACGGCCATGACCACCTTTGTAGGGCAGAATATGGGTGCGGGCAAGCTGGACCGGGCGGAAAAGGGCACCCGTGACGGCCTGAAAATGGGTCTTGGCGTTTCTGTGGTCTTAGTGGCCCTGATCCTGATCTTTGGGCGCACGCTGATGGGTCTCTTCACCTCTACTCCCGCGATTATCGACATCGGCATGAGAATGCTGCGGATCCTTTCCGTGGGCTACATAGCCATGGCCGTTACCCAGATCCTTTCCGGCACCATGCGGGGCGCGGGCGATACCATGACCCCCATGTGGATCTCCGTTGTCACCACGGTCATCGTGCGTGTGCCCATTGCATACGGCCTGGAATACATTACCCGGCCTGCCGGCGGGGCCATGGGCTCCGGCACCCCGGACCCCCTGTTTATTTCTCTGCTGCTTTCCTGGGTCATTGGCGCGGTGCTTACCACCATCTTCTTTATCAAGGGAAAATGGAAGAAAAAGGCGATCACCGGAAACGATCCCATCGAAGAGGACTGACGGGAACAGAACATATAAAACGAGCGCGCCGCAGGACGGAAAACCTGCGGCGCGCTCGTTTGCCAGTGGTTAGTTGTGAGTGGTTAGAGAAGAGAAGGGACAAAGCGGAAAATTGTAGTTTACCAATCTAGTTGTTAGCCGTGAGTTGTTAGTTTTTAGAAAAGGCTTTTGCCCTTGACCGTCCCTGAAAGGAGTGAACACGTTCTCACCTTCGGTTCGGTCGGTGCAGAACAAGCGCCGAAAGCCATGGCTTTCTTGG
>CAZNZS010000093.1:0-9048 GCA_964577585.1 uncultured Acutalibacter sp. | reverse complement strand
GTCCGGTTCGCCGCGGACCAGCTCTTTTCCGGAAAACTGCATAATGACCCTGCCGTCGGAGGTGGGCGAAATAAAGCTGTCGTGCTTTTCGGCGGTAATGCCGTTTAAGGGCTGGAACCAGTGGGTGAAGTGAGTGGCGCCCTTTTCCACAGCCCAATCCTTCATGGCGCTGGCAACCACATTTGCCACAGCCAGATCCAGATCCTTACCCTCGTCTATGGTTTTTCTCAGTGAGCGGTACACGTCTCTTGGCAGCCGTTCCTGCATCACGTCATCGTTGAACACAGAACTGCCGAACATCTCCGGCACGGTTTTGCGGTTTTCAAAGCAGTTTCCCATACCATGACCCCCGATTTCAGTAAATCTACCATTTAATTTAGCCCACAGCGGGGCTTTTGTCAATTTCATTTTGGATTTCTCCGGGATTTTTGCTGTTCATCACTTATCCATTATAGTAGAGTTCGGGAATTTTTGTGTTTTTGACGAAAGGTTTTCTTCAAGGCGCCGCGAGGGAAGGTGTGCCGGACGCCCGGCCAGTTAGAAAAAATCTCCAAAAAGGGAGAGTAATCCAACCTGAAAATAGAGCGTATGGAAAAGCATGCCTGAAATGTAAATTTCCCCTTGCACGGCGGGTGGAAATAAGGTAAAATGATTGTTTGAAAAAGTGGGATCCTTTGACGTGAAAAGGAGAGAGATAGTATATGACGAGAACAGGATATCTTGTATTGGAAAACGGGAAGATATTCAAGGGCGAGCGTTTTGGCGCTTCAGGTGACGTGACTGCCGAGGTGGTGTTCACCACCGGCATGACCGGCTATCTGGAGACATTGAGCGACCCCAGTTATTGGGGACAGATGGTCGTTCAGACTTTCCCGTTGATCGGCAATTACGGGGTCATTCCCGCCGATTTTGAAAGCGGCGGCATCGGCCCGAAGGCCTATATCGTGAAGCATTGGTGCCAAGAGCCCTCCAATTTCCGTTCGGAGGGTGACCTTGACACCTTTTTTCAGGAAAAAAACGTGGTGGGCCTTTCCGGCATCGACACCCGCACTCTCACAAAGATCATTCGCGAGCGGGGTGTGATGAACGGCATCATCACCGACGAACCGGAGAAGGTGGACCTTGAAGCGCTGAAGCGGTATCGGGTCACCGGAGCCGTAAAGGCTGTTTCCACCGCGGAGCGGTATGTGGAAAAGCCGGAGGGCGAAACAAAAAAGCGCGTGGCTCTTCTGGATTTTGGCCTGAAGAAAAACATCTGGCGTGAGCTGACCCGCCGTGGGGCGGAGGTCGTGATCTGTCCCTGCAATACCACCGCGAAGGAGCTGCAGGCGCTGAAGCTTGACGGAATTATGTTAAGTAATGGGCCGGGAGACCCCGCTGAAAATCTGGAAATAGTTGAAAATCTAAAAGAAATATGTAAACTAAACATTCCAATGTTCGGCATCTGCCTGGGCCACCAGCTTTTGGCGCTGGCCCATGGCTGTAAAACCGAAAAGCTGAAATACGGCCATCGGGGCGGCAATCAGCCGGTGAAGAACCTGGAGACAGACCGGGTATACATCACCAGCCAGAACCACGGCTACGCGGTGGTTTCCGAAAGCATTGACCCGAAAACCGGCTCGGAGCTGTTTGTCAATGTCAACGACAACACCTGCGAGGGCATCCGGTATCTTGACTGCCCCGCCTTCACCACCCAGTTCCATCCGGAGGCCTGTGCCGGGCCCCGGGATACCATGGAACTGTTTGACACATTTTTTGAAATGATGGACGGCAAAAACGGAGGTTGAAATGAAGGAACCCCTTGTATTTGACGCGCTCGACAGAAGGATCCGCTATGTGGAGCTTCGGCTGGAGCGGGATTTGAAGGACCTGCCCCACTATGATCTGCCGGAAGGATACCGCTTTGTGTTTTACCGGCCGGGGGACAGAGAGCGCTGGATAGAGATCGAAAGTTCCGCCGGAGAGTTTTCCAGCTATGAACAGGGCTTAGCTTCCTGGAATGAATATTATCTGGGCCACGAGGACGAGCTTTTGAACCGCATGGTTTTTGTGGAAACCGCGGGCGGAGAAAAGGTGGCCACCGCCTCAGCATACCACGATGTGGAGGGTGAGGAAACCGGAGATTCCGGCTGGCTCCACTGGGTTTCCGTGAAAAAAGACTATCAGGGAAAGGGACTGTCGAAGCCTCTAATCTCCCACACGCTGCAGGTGATGGCGGATTTGGGGTATCCCCACTGCAAGATCCCCACTCAGACCACCTCATGGCTTGCCTGTAAGGTGTATATGGACCTGGGCTTTCGGCCCATACCGGAGAATGCGGTCAAGGCCCAAAAGGGCTGGGAGATCGTCAAAGCGCTGACGGACCATCCCGCGCTGAAAGAGTTTTCCGCTGCCGCGTATCAGGATATTTTAAACCCACAGAAGGAGGAAGAACAGCATGCCGCTGAATAAGGATATCAAAAAAGTGTTGGTGATCGGCTCCGGGCCTATCGTGATCGGACAGGCCGCCGAATTTGATTATGCGGGCACCCAGGCCTGCCGTGCCCTGCGGGACGACGGCATTGAGATCGTGCTGGTAAACTCCAACCCCGCCACCATCATGACGGATAAGGCCATGGCCGATAAGATCTATATTGAGCCGTTGACTCTTACCACCGTCAAGCGCATCATCGAGAAAGAGCGCCCGGACAGCATCTTGTCCGGCTTCGGAGGCCAGACCGGCCTGACCCTTTCCATGCAGCTTGCCAAGGAAGGCTTTTTGGAAAGCCACGGCGTCCGTCTTTTGGGCGCTTCTCCCGAGACCATCGATAAGGCCGAGGACCGCCAGATCTTTAAGGACACCATGGAAAAGATCGGCCAGCCCTGTATTCCCTCCAAGGTGGTCACCACCGTGGAGGACGCCGAGGCCTTTGCCGAGGAGATCGGCTATCCCGTCATTATTCGCCCCGCCTTTACTTTGGGCGGCTCCGGCGGCGGCATTGTAAACGACCTGTCAGAGCTTCGTGAGGTTGCGGCCAACGGCCTTGCCCTGTCTCCCATCACCCAGATTTTGGTGGAAAAGAGCATTGCCGGCTGGAAAGAGATCGAATTTGAAGTTATGCGCGACCACAAGGGCAACACAATTACCGTGTGTTCCATGGAGAACCTGGACCCCGTGGGCGTTCACACCGGTGATTCCATCGTCATTGCTCCCACCGTGACCCTTTCCGATAAGGAATACCAGATGCTTCGTTCCGCCGCGCTGCAGATCATCGATGAGCTGGGCGTGGAGGGCGGCTGCAACTGCCAGTTTGCCCTGCACCCCACCTCTTTTGAATATGCCGTTATCGAAGTAAATCCCAGAGTGTCCCGGTCTTCCGCTTTGGCTTCCAAGGCTACGGGCTATCCCATTGCCAAGGTGGCCACGAAGATCGCCATCGGATATACCCTGGACGAGATCAAGAACGCCGTGACCGGGAAAACCTATGCCGCCTTCGAGCCTGCCCTCGACTATGTGGCGGTGAAGTTTCCCAAGTGGCCCTTTGATAAATTCGTCTACGCCAAGCGGGAGCTGGGCACCCAGATGAAGGCCACCGGTGAGGTCATGAGCATTGCCGATACCTTTGAAATGGCCTTGATGAAGGCGGTACGCGGCGCGGAGATCGGCCTTGACACCCTGAACCTTCCGAAATTTGAAGCGGAAAGCGACGAAGAGCTTTGGCAGATCGCCGTCCACGCCACGGACGAGCGCATCTTTGCGGTGTATGCTCTGCTCAAGCGGGGCGTTTCCCTGGAGGAAATGCACGAGCGCACCATGATCGACTGCTGGTTCCTTTCCAAACTTATTCACCTGATCGAATATGAGCGGGAGCTTTCCGCCGGCGTGCTTACCGAAGAGCTTTATACCAAAGGCAAGCAGCTTGGCTACCCCGATTCCACCATTTCCCGGCTCTCCGGCTGCAAGGTGGAATTTGAGAGAAAGCCCACCTTCAAAATGGTAGATACCTGCGCCGGAGAGTTCGCGGCCCACACCCCTTATTTCTACGCCTCCTACAATACAGAGGAATCCGGCGGAGAGGACGAGGCCCTGGAATTCATCCGGGATAAGGGGGATAAGCCCACCGTGGTGGTGCTGGGCTCCGGCCCCATCCGTATCGGTCAAGGAATTGAATTTGATTATGCCAGCGTCCACTGCGTTATGTCTCTGCAGGAGCTGGGCTATCAGGTGGTCATCATCAACAATAACCCCGAAACGGTTTCCACCGATTTCGATACGGGCGACAGGCTTTATTTTGAGCCCCTTTCTCCCGAGGACGTCATGGACATTCTCCATATAGAGAAACCCATTGGTGTTGTGGTGGCCTTCGGCGGCCAGACCGCCATCAAGCTGACCAAAACTCTTGCCGCAAACAATATCCCCATTCTCGGCTCTTCCGCGGACACCATCGATATGGCGGAGGACAGAGAACGCTTTGACGACCTTTTGGAGCGCTCCGGCATCAAGCGCCCCAAGGGATTTACGGTCATGACCGCCGATGAAGCGCTGGAAGCCGCGGAAAAGCTGGGTTATCCGGTGCTGATGCGTCCTTCCTATGTGTTGGGCGGGCAAAACATGATCATTGCTTACTGCGATGAGGATATCGTGGAATATATGGGCATCATTCTGTCCCACAAGCAGGACAACCCCGTGCTTATCGACAAGTACCTTTCCGGCATGGAGATCGAGGTAGACGCCATCTGTGACGGGGAAAACATCCTGATCCCTGGTATCATGGAGCACGTGGAACGCACCGGCATCCATTCCGGCGACAGCATCGCCGCATATCCCGCCTCCGATATCGATGACGACATGAGCGCAAAGATTGTCTCCACCACCGAAACCCTCTGTCGGGAGCTGCACGGCATCGGGCTCATTAACCTGCAGTACATCATCATGGACGGGGAAATTTACGTCATTGAGGTCAATCCCCGTGCCTCCCGTACCGTGCCCTATATCAGCAAGGTTACCGGCGTTCCTATGTGCGACCTGGCAACCAGGGCAAGCCTTGGAGAAAAGCTTGTGGATATGGGCTATGGCACCGGGCTCTATAAGCCCTCCCCCTATGTGGCGGTCAAGGTGCCCGTGTTCTCCTTTGAAAAGCTCACCGATGTGGACACCCATTTGGGGCCGGAAATGAAATCCACCGGCGAGGTGCTGGGCATCGGCAACAATCTGGAAGAAGCTCTTTACAAGGGCCTGGTGGCCTCCGGCCACAACATGAAGCGGGGCGGCGGTGTGTTTATCACCGTGCGGGATCAGGACAAGCCCGAGATCGGCGAGATCGCCAAGAAATTTGCCAGAATGGGCTTTGAGATCTATGCCACCACCGGCACCGCCATGGTGCTTGCCAAGGTGGGCCTTTCCGTGAAGATCGTGGACAAGATCCACGAAAGCAGTGTCAACACCATCACCCTGCTGGAAAGCAAGAAGGTAAATTACGTCATCTCCACCTCCGCCAAGGGCAGGAATCCCGCCAGAGACAGCGTGAAGATCCGCCGGAAGGCAAGTCTTTTGGGAATTCCCTGCCTGACCGCCCTGGATACCGCCAACGCCCTGGCCGATTCTCTCATGAGCCGTTACACGCCGGAAAACACGGAAATCATCGATATCAACAATCTGAAGGAGCAGAAGCAGAAGATCCGTTTCACGAAGATGTCCGCCTGCCGGAACGACTATATCTATATCAACTGCTTTGAGCCGGAGAACGAGGTGTCTTCTCCCGAGTTCCTTTCCATCTATTTGTCAGACCGCCACAACGGTGTGGGCGGCGATGGCGTGATCCTCATCTGCCCCTCGGAAAAGGCTGACGCCCAAATGCGCATGTTCAATCTGGATGGCAGCGAGGGCCTGATGTGCGGAAACGGGATCCGCTGCGTGGCAAAATACCTGTTCGATAACGGCATCCGCAAGGGAGAAAAGGTGGGAGAAGGGAAATATCTGCTCCGCATCGATACCAGAAGCGGAGTGAAGGATTGTGTCGTCACCACGAAGAACGGCCTTGTTTCCAAGGTGACGGTCAATATGGGGAAAGCGGAGCTTTCTCCCGAAAAGATCCCCGTCCGGCAGGAAGGGGAAAGCGTGATCAATAAGCCCGTTTCCATTGACGGCGACGTGTACCGCATCACCTGCTGTTCTATGGGAAATCCTCACTGCACTGTGTTTGTGCCTTCCGTGGATAAGCTGGATCTGAATACGCTGGGCCCAAAATTCGAAAAGGACCCCATGTTCCCCGACAGGGTCAACGCTGAGTTTGTCGAGGTGATCGATGAGCACACCCTGAAGGCCCGTATCTGGGAGCGGGGCAGCGGCGAGACCATGGCCTGCGGCACCGGCACCTGCGCCGCGGTGGTGGCTGCTACCTTAAACGGCTATTGCGAAAAAGACCGCGATATCCGCGTGATCTTAAAGGGCGGTGAGCTTACCATCAATTATACCGATGACCGGGTCCTCATGACCGGCAAGGCGGAAAAGGTCTATGACGGCGAAGTGGAAATCTAGTTATTAGATTTTAGTTGTTAATTGTTAGAAAAGGGCCCCGGCCAGGTGAGTGAAAAAGCGGGCTCCGGTGTATAATGGAAAAACCCGGAAGGAAGGTAGTTTCATGAAAAAAACTATTCTTGTCCTGTTGGCCGCCACCGTATTGCTGGGAACCGCCGGGTGCGGCTCCGGCGATTTTTCCGGATCCGGTGTGCTGGAACAGTCCTCCGAAAGAAGCTCCTCCGTCTCTGCGGAAGTCTCCTTCGCCATTGATGAGGTGGAAAGCGCGCCTGAGTCCCTTCCCACCAGCCACCAGGTGGAAAGGGATCCGGAGCCCACTCCCCGGCCGGAAGCCGTGGCCGGAGACGGAGGGGATCTCGATCTGCTGGCCTCCAGCCCCTATTATTCCGGGCAGGAAGCATTGCTGCAGGAGATCTGCTATATTTCCACCCGGAAGCCGCCGGAGCAGTTCCTCTGGCTCAACGAGGAAACGGTTCGGGACACCTGGGGGATAGAAGGGTATGTCTCCGCCGGATGCCGGGATTTTGTGGCCTGTTTCGATTTTGACCGCCCGGGGGACGGGGGAAGGCAGGAGTGGTTTCATGTCTTTATCGCCCTGTTTCCCGGCGTGGAGATTCCCGAATTTGATCACGACGGCCCTTATTATGAATTCACCCCGGCGGGCGACTGGGCCCCTGTGGAGGGCCGGCCCGGCTTTGAAATGAGAAAGCTCAGCGTGATATTCCAGCCGCCGACACAGAGACCTTGGTGGGAGGAACCTGCTTCGGCAGTTGCGTCTCCAACGCCGGAGCCCACCCCTGTGGCGCTGCCGCCCGTGCGGCAGATCCGCTGGAAAATAGGCGGAGTTTGGGCAATGGCACACCTGCCGGAAAGCGGCCTCAACGCTTTCTGGGAAAATGTGGACGAACTCTTTGTGCAGGTGGACGCGGACAGTGTGGAACGGCCGTCGTATCTGGGAATTGGCGGCGATCAGAATGTGGCCTCGGTGACGGAATCGGTCCCGGAAGGAGAATAAGAGATGAAACTATTGTTTAAGCAGCGGTTCTTTTCCTGGTTTGACAGCTACGACATTTACGATGAAGCCGGCAATACGGTTTATACCGTAAAAGGTCAGCTTTCCTGGGGGCATTGCTTGAAAATTTTCGATGCCTACGGGAATGAAGTGGGAACTGTAAAGGAAGTTATCTTTACATTCGTGCCCAAATTTGAGCTGTATCTTGGCGAGCAATACATAGGCTGCATCTCAAAGGAATTTACCTTTTTCAAGCCCAAATATAATATTGACTGCAACGGCTGGCACATCGACGGGAACTGGGTCGAATGGGATTATACCATCACCGGGCCCGCGGGCGATCCGGTGGCGGTGATCACCAAGGAGATCTGGAACTGGACAGATACCTATGTCATTGATGTGCGGGATCCCCGGGACGCCCTGTGCGCCCTGATGTTTGTGCTTGCCATAGACGCGGAGAAATGTTCCAGAAACTGAAAAAGCGCATTGCGGGGAAGAACTTGCCCTGAGATGGAATAAAACCCGGCGAATGCCGGGGAAAGGGGGCCGTTTTCATGGGCGGCAGAATGCTTACTTTTACAAAAATGCACGGCTGCGGCAACGACTATATCTATTTTAACTGCTTTGAAGACCCTGTAGAGGCCCCCGAAAAGCTGGCCGTGCGCCTTTCCGACCGGCATAAGGGCGTAGGCGGCGACGGCGTGATCCTCATTTGCCCGCCGGAATCCCCCGAAAACGACGCCAGAATGCGGATGTTCAATCTGGACGGCAGCGAGGGAAAAATGTGCGGCAACGGGATCCGCTGTGTGGCGAAATATGTGTTTGATCACGGTATTGCACGAAGGCCGGAGCTGAAGATCGAAACCTTGAGCGGCGTCAAAACCTGCACGATCCATGAAACGAACGGCAAGGCAGAGGCCGTCACGGTGGATATGGGAAAAGCCATTCTGACGCCGGAGGAGATCCCCGTCAACCTGCCGGGAGAAGCTGTAATTGACAGAAAAACCGAGCTGGCAGGCGGGGAACACAATATCACCTGTGTTTCCATGGGAAATCCCCACTGCGTCATCTTCGGCGGCGACCCCGACGAACTTGATCTGGAAGCTATCGGTCCCAAATTTGAACACGATCCCCTGTTCCCTGAGCAGGTGAACACGGAATTTATCCAGGTCATCGACGACCACACTCTGAAAATGAGAGTTTGGGAGCGAGGCAGCGGCGAGACCATGGCCTGCGGCACAGGAGCCTGCGCTTCTGCCGTGGCGGCCGTGCTTTGCGGCTATTGCCCCAAGGGGGAGGACATGCTTGTCCACCTGCGGGGCGGCGACCTTGTCATCAATTATACTGATGGCCGCGTCCTCATGACCGGCGAAGCGGTGGAGGTTTTCACAGGGCAGATCCTGGATGCTGGATGCTAGATGTTGGATCAGAGCGGTAAATTGTAGTTTGACGCACTAACAGAAAGCAGAAACTCTTGCCTTTCTCGCCTTCGGCTCGGTCAGTTCGCAGCTTGTGTCCC
>CAZNZS010000092.1:0-9722 GCA_964577585.1 uncultured Acutalibacter sp. | reverse complement strand
TTTCGGGCTTTGAAAGGTCTGAAAAGCCCAGTGTTTATGCGGTTTCCCAGGTTTTGGATTTTGGGAATTTTTTGCGAATCAGCCTGCCGTACCACCATAAAGGCGGTCAATAGCTGCCGCTGCTTCGCTGGCGGTTCCCCGCCCCTTGACGTAGTGCTTTAGGGTCATAGCTGACGTGGTATGCCCTGCTGCCGCCTGTGCTTGTTTGATGTCGTGGGTCTGGTCGTAAATGTCAGTCAAAACCGTTGCCCGAAATCGTCTGGGCGTAATATTCTCGGAAAAGCCTGTGTCCCGTTGAATCCTCTTGCAGAGACCCCGGACTTGCGAATAGGACAGCGGTTCTTTCCCGCCTAGCACAAATTCATCAGCTTTTCCAGGTTTTAGGTACTTTGCTGCAATCTGTGACAGCGCGATATTCCTTTCGCTGTTTTTCGTTTTGGTCTCCTTGATGTCCGGTCGATTCCGGGTGGGGTGCGTTACCGCCCTGCGAATATGTATGATCTTGTTTGCAAAGTCAATATCTGCCCACTTCAAGCCCAAAACTTCTTCCAGCCTAAAGGCGTGCAGGGCTTGTAATGCTAAAAACGCACGGTCGCCCGGCTCCTGCACTTTCTCCAAACGCCCCACAAGGAATCTTATTTGCTCCACCGTATAGGGCGTGGTTTCCTGACTTGCTTTGCCTGTGATTTTCAACCGACTTGACTTCATAGGATTTCTGTCGATGATCCCGTCTTCGTAAGCAGAATTGAAAATCATGTTCAGCACGATTCTGGGTTTTTCCTTTGTGGCTTTTGTCCCCTCCATGCTGTTAAACAGCCGTTGGATATCGTCTGTCGTGATATCCTCAACCGCCTTGCTTCCCAAAGCAGGAATCAGACGACTATTAAGCTGACGTTCATAGTTGACGGTTGTTGCCTTTGCTATGGTTGGTGAATGGGTCTCAAACCAATTCCGGGCATACTGCTCAAAATTGTGCTTGTTCTCAATCAGCGAACCTACCGTCACAGTTGCGCCCAGCATTTCGATTATTTTCTCAGCATATTCCTGTTCGGAATTTGCGTGAACCGAACGCTTCTTTCCATTGAAAGTGAACTTTCGATTGATTTTTGTAGCCATGCCATTTGCTCCTTTAATGGCTACATCATTATCATTAAGAAAGTCTATGTAAGAACGTCTATGCGGTTTTCAAGGAACTTCCGTGCGGCCCTCATAAGAAGAGGACAGTAACAAAACGATTGTATTCATAACGGCATGGAAAACTAATTTCCTTCTCTAGAAAAGGAATTGTGCTACTCATATACATATAGCGATCATTTCCTTTGCAGCATTATTGTTTTGCTTTTCACTCAGAAATGAGGAAAGCAAAACAAGCCAGTTATTCGAACAGAAAACGAGGACAGTTTCCGTCTCATCTGCCGACTGAAAGTCAGTAGCTTGCCCTCAGGTGTAAAGTGCAGACGACATTCTTCAGAAAAGACGCCTCATAAGCTCTGCTGCTGTTCCGTGGCAGAGCTTATGAGGCGTGCTTAAAGAAGTACGCACACGAATAAGTAAACAGAAAATCTGACGGACAGCAACTGTAAAGGAAGCTATGGATTATTCGAAATCTCGATTTTATTGTAAAGATCTCCAACGGTATGTGTTTTCAGTTCTGAGTAAAAAGAAGTGATGTATTGGGAGAAGCATTCATCTGCTACAGATTTCATTTTTTCTTCAAATCGTGAAGACTCATCTGTCGAATCGTAAAACTTCAGGATATGATCATCATCCTTAGTTACTGCTTTATATACATCATAGAGATTTATATCATCCAAGGCCTTCAACAATTTAGTCCCGCCTGGCCCTGGCTTACTTTCGATATAACCGCCGCCCTTCAAATCTGCCATTACTCTTCTAATAACGGCGGAATCCGCGCCTATCTTTTTTGAGATAAAGTAACTGGTGATTTTTTCGTTGTAATGCCTGCAAATCATCAATAATTGCAGTGCGACCGTATATGTTGAAGAAATTTTCATTTGTGTCCACGACCTTTCCGAATTTCGAATTTGTTAAAATAAATATCACAAATCTCTTGACATTCTCTTAAACGTCGTGCTATAATAGCAGTGCGATATTTAATATCGCAGACTTATTGGAGCTGCAATGTTCAATATCACAAATTGTACCTCAAAATTTATAGAAAATCAAGAAGGGACAGCTGAAGGAGGAATTTTTGCATGAATCCAATTTCTATTGTAGAATGGAACATTAATCAACAGGGAGGAACAGGAGCGGGTGTTATTCCTCACTGGGTAAAAGACGAAATCAACGGTTTCGATATTGTGGTTTTGACAGAATTTTGCGGGACCGGGACATGTAGTAACGGAAGGAACAAGTTTATCGCTGACCTGGAGAGCTATGGATATCAGTGTGCCGCATCTGAAAATCCCCCAGGCTGTAACCGTATAGGTTCTCGAAATGATATCCTGATTGCGGTAAAAAGTACCAGATTATCTATACGGCAGGTTTCATGGGTACCGTGCTACGATA
Source organism: uncultured Acutalibacter sp. (assembly GCA_964577585.1). Taxonomy (GTDB): domain Bacteria; phylum Bacillota; class Clostridia; order Oscillospirales; family Acutalibacteraceae; genus Acutalibacter. The sequence continues at coordinate 7,193 of CAZNZS010000092.1, read as the reverse complement.
GTAACAGAGATCTGGACTCTATTCCAGAGAATTTGCGGGTAGATATTGACTGCGGCGGCAGCCTTCTATCAGTCATAGGCATACGGATCAAAGCTCTCGATAATTACAAACTGCGTAAGCAAGAGTTCCTATGGGTAATGGATCAAATACGAGAGATAGAAAACCCCATAATAATAACCGGTGACTTTAACAATTTCAGACGTGGTACAACAGAACGAAGCTGGAATAAAACGGTCATACACGAACTGTCTATGAAAGAAAGATTTAATTTGCATACTCCTAAGGGGAGCAGCATTACGAAAGAACATCCTCCGAAAGAATATGAGTTTCCTGAGGATCATTTCTTGGTAAGAAACGCAGAGATATGTGAGCCAGTATACGATCGGAGCTTTACACGAAGAGATAAATCGATATATCGGTGGGGCAGAGATTTCTGCGAGCAATGGCAGCGGGGAACAAATCAGGAAGCTGTTAAGCCCCCCTTCCCCGACCACGCTATTCTGAAAGGGACCTTATATTTTCCCGTTCAAAAGGAGTGATTTCCTCTGACTTACGTTTTTTCTGAATATTCACGGCTACTGTGACAAGTACCTAGCAATGCTGGATAAAAGGGAGTTCCAGGACACGGACACGCTCTATGTTCTCGGCGATGTGATCGACCGGGGATTGAAGGGAATCCAGATTCTCCTTGACATGATGGCTCGCCCCAATGTGGTACCTATCCTTGGAAATCATGAATTGATGGCCGCCAGTTGTCTCACTTGGATATTGGCAGAAATCACCGACCAGAGCATCGCCGGCATAGACGAAATCCGGATCGGATCGTGGTATTCGGACACACACCTACCCGCCTGCTCCGGCGGTGGGCGGGGCGGGCCCCTGAAGGCCAGATCTTCCGATACGGACACCAGATCGCCATCGACTGCGGCTGTGCCTTTGGGGGACGGCTGGGCGGGCTTTGCCTGGACATCATGAAAGAGTTCTACGTATAAAGAAGCGAGATCATTGGAGAATGGAGGAGTCCAAATAAAAACAGTACAGCAGTGGCTGAAAGAGATCAGCAACCAAGAGCTATTGAATGCATGGTGGAAGAACTGTTATTTATCGGAATTTCCCGATGGAGAAACAATAGATAAGATGAGAAGCCAAATACAGGATTTTATCTGCATGCTGCGGACACTTCCGGCGGATAGTGAAGCAAATCCGTGCGTCATTTTTGCTGGACCGTCCCTTTTTAGGAGGGACGATCATGCAGTTCAAATTTATATGTATGCTCGAAAAGATCTTCTACGGGAAGGCTATTGTCCCGAATACTCCTGTATTACCTCGGACTGGGATATGATGATGGGAAACAAAATCACGGAAACACCCTTTACCAAAGAGCATTTGCCGGCTCTGCTGGCGGAGCTTTTGCGAGAACTTTCCATGCTGGGTTTCACCCAAGAAGAAAGAGATAGAAAAATTCGTCAACTGGAAGAGGCAAGCCACGAATTTATGGCGGAAACCGAGGAGCTGGACGAGCCGCAAAGGGACGAGCCTCCGATTTTGGCGTTTTCACCGATCAAGACAAAAGAGGAGATAGAGGAGCAGAGGCTGCTGATGAAGTTAAGCCGTGCAGAGGCAAATTACGTAGATTACTGTCATCAGAGAGAACTGAAGGCGGCAAAGGAAGAACTAAAGAAGTATGAGAACGATTCCACTCTCTAAGGGTGTTTGAGTGATCAAATGATAAAATGATCAGGGTTCTCTGAGCGGAAGCCCTTTCCTGTATCTGAAAGAAGCACTACTGAGAGCAATGAGCGATATTCATAGACGGTAAGAAGAAAACGGCAGCGGAACAGGACAAAATCCTTGCAGAAATTCAAACGGGAGAAAAACAATGCGTGAAGAGAATGACAGGAAATCAAACGGTTCCCATATCATTTATGCCATGAGCGATATTCACGGCTGCTATTCAGAATTTCTTGATGCTTTATCCTTAATCGATTTATCCGGGGACAGCAAATTGGTGCTGCTGGGAGATTATATTCACGGGCATATCCCAGAAGAATCCTATCAAGTGCTGGATAAAATCAGAGAGTTGGAAAAGGAATACGGTACGGAAAAAATCATTGTGCTGATGGGAAATCATGAGCGCTTTGTCATCGAAGGAGGATATTCCATTGGAGCGGACAGAAGCAATTCCTATTCAGATGAAAATGGCAGGGACGAAAAATATCTGTACTGGCTTTCCCATCTCCGCCTGTATTATGAAACGGAAAACCAGATTTTCGTCCATGCCGGTATAGACGAAGAAGCGGACGATCTTTGGAAATGGGGAACTTCTGAAATTACCTTTACCGACAAATACCCTGCGGAAACCGGAAGATTTTGCAAGGATATCATTGCAGGACATGTGGGAACGTCAGAGCTTGCAGGGGACCGCCGTTTCCATGACATTTTCTTTGACGGCGAAAGCCACTATTACTGTGACGGCAGTGTTCTTGACAGCGGGATTATCCCTGTTCTGAAATATGATATTGAGACGGGCCTGTATTTTCAGTCAGGAGAAAACGATGATGTACCCATATTGCCATATCATTTGTAAATGACATAGTGAACGGAAAAGCGCAAAGGGTTCGGTTTTGAACACTGTTTTGACTACAACGTTCCATCTCAGGCATTGACTTCTTTTTGAAAGCCTTTCCGCTTTGATCCATACAACAAAGCAGACGCAAAAAGCCCGGATTCCAAAGAGGAGCATCCGGGCTTTTCCTTTTCGTTTTTCAGTTTTGTTTCTCAGACCTATTACTTGGCGCTGGGTTCGCCCCAGGCGCCGAGGTCCTCACCGGTGATCGAAGCATATCGCTGAGCTCCGGCGGTGATAACGGGATCCGCCTTGTGAAGCCGCTCTATAAACGGCAAGGCCGCGTCTGTCAGGCTTTCTTCCACCATGACATTGCAGATGCGGCAAAGGAACAGATCGCTGCCATCGGCAAGATGGCGTTCTTCCACCACCTTCAGTTCAAAGCTTACCGGGCTTTCCGCAACAGTGGGCACGTTCAGCACCTGTCCGCGCTCCACCGCGGGGAGCCTGTCCATTTTGCGGGGCTCTTCCCGGCCCGAGGTCGTGCCGTAATAGTCTGCCAGAGGCAGAAGATGTCTTGTTACAAGATTAGCCGAAAACACGCCCTGCCTGCGGATCAGATCCTTTGTGAGCTTTTCCTCGCCGATGCAGGCCATAACTCCAAGCCCCTCTTCCCCACCGTCATGAATATGACAATAGCTGAACCAGCAGAACAGCCCAAAATGAGGCGTGCCGTCCTCCTGATAATTTCCGTACAGAAACAATGACTGAGGGCAAAAGTCATTGCCGATATCACCTTTTACTTTTCCCATGCTATTTTCTCCCTTTTCCGCTTTTCAATTGCGATTCACATTCTGTGAGATTCTGCAGTATCTTATCCAGAATTCCGTCCAACAGGGATGCGTCTTCCTGGGTGAGTCCCCGGTAAAATAAGCGGTTCATTTCCTGAGAAACGCACTCGTATTTTTCCTGCAGCGCCCGGGCTTTTTCCGTAAGCACTACCAGCACCTGCCGGCGGTCACGCTCCCCTCCTTTCCTTACAACCAACCCCTGAGCCTCCATGCGGGCAAGCATTGACGTAAGGGTATTTTTGGCAAGCCCCGTTCCCCGGACAAGCTCCGAAACGGGAACATGATCCTTCTGCCAAAGCACGTAAAGAATGCGGCCCTGGGCCCCGTTGAAGGCATCTACGCCGCAATTGTCCAGCAGACGCTGAAACACCCTGCCCTGTACCTGCTTGATCTGCGTAATGAGAAATCCGGTTCTGGTTTCCATGGCGTCCTCCTAAATAGTACTATATAGAACTTATTCTGTCAACCCTTTGTTTTCTATTTGTTCACTATTCGTTAAAGCTATTTTAAAACTTTTCGCCTAACTCCGTCAATAGACGCTTCCGTTCCTCTGCCTTGTCGTTTTTTCATCGCAAAGCCCGCGGCAATTCAAAAAAGCACTTCAAAAAAACGATGCAATGTGATAGTATAAATTTATTAGATCTCCATTCGATGGAGGAAACGAAATCAAACAGAGCAAAAAAGGAAGGTCGTTTCAATGAAAAGAATTCTGATCAATACCATGGATAAGAAAAGCCGTATCAACAAGAATATCTACGGTAACTTTTCGGAGCATCTTGGGCGATGCATCTACCAGGGTATTTTTGTAGGCGAGGATTCTCCCATCCCGAACAAAAACGGGATCCGCACGGATGTGGTGGAGGCCTTAAAGCAGATCCGTCTGCCGGTCCTTCGCTGGCCGGGCGGCTGCTTTGCCGATGAATATCACTGGAGAGACGGTATCGGCCCCAAAGAAAGCCGCAAACGCATGATAAACACCCACTGGGGCGGCGTGGTGGAGGACAATTCCTTCGGCACCCATGAGTTTCTTGAGCTGTGCGGCCAGGTGGGCTGCGAGCCTTACATCAACGGAAACCTGGGCTCCGGCACCGTTCAGGAAATGAGCGAGTGGATGGAGTACATGACTTTTGACGGCGTTTCTCCCATGGCTCAGCTCCGTGAGAAAAACGGCAGGAAGGAGCCCTGGAAGATAAAATATTTCGGAGTGGGCAATGAAAACTGGGGCTGCGGCGGCAACATGCGGCCTGAATTCTACGCGGACCAATACCGGAGATACCAGACCTATGTGCGCAATTACGGCGAAAACAAGGTGTTCAAGATCGCCTGCGGCCCGAATTCGGATGATTACCGCTGGACAGAGCAGGTCATGGAGATCGCCGGCGCTTACATGGACGGCCTTTCCCTTCACTACTACACGGTTCCCACTGGGAACTGGGAAGCAAAGGGCTCAGCCACCGAATTTACAGAGGAGGAATACTTTGCTACCCTCAAGGCCGCAAATTATATGGAAGAGCTTGTGACAAAGCACTGCCAGATCATGGACCGCCAGGACCCCGCTCATCGGGTAGCTCTCATTGTAGACGAATGGGGCACCTGGTACGACGTGGAGCCCGGCACCAACCCCGGCTTCCTGTATCAGCAGAACACCATGCGGGACGCTATGGTGGCGGCCCTGACCCTGAACATTTTCAATTCTCACAGCGACAGGATCGCCATGGCCAATATTGCCCAGATGGTAAACGTTCTTCAGGCCATCCTTCTCACCGAGGGCGATAAGCTTGTACGCACGCCCACATACCATGTGTTCGATCTCTATAAGCGCCATCAGAACGCGGTCCTCTTGGGCACCTTCGCGGAAACTCAGGAGCTATGCGGCATTCCGGATCTCAGCGTTTCCGCCTCCATCGACGATGCGGGAACCGTGTGTATTACCGCCGCAAACCTGAACCCTAGGGAAGCATGTCCTGTGGAGATCGTCCTTGCGGGAATGGAGCCCAAAAAAGTGGAGGGCCGCATCCTTTCCGGAAGCATGAGAGACCTTAATGATTTCGAACACCCTGACCGCGTCCGGCCCACGGACCTCACCGATATCAAGCCGGAGGGAAGCACTCTGCGCCTTACGCTGCCCCCCTGTTCCGTGGCAGAGATCGTTGCCGAATGAGCGGGCGGCCGATGTGCAGGCGCTGCCTTCTGGAAGAGCTGGATCAAAAGGCTTGTGCGTCTGTCAGGCAGTATATCGAGAGCCTGGATCAGGATTTGAAGGTGGACGCGGAGGAATATGAAAAGCGGCTAGCCTACTGCAGGCAGTGCGAGCATCTTCAGAACGGCATCTGCTCTCAATGCGGCTGCTTTGCGGAGGTACGGGCGGTAAAGCGGCTCATGGACTGTCCCATGGGGCTTTGGCTTCACCTTCCGAAAGCTTAGCTCATCATTTTTATCTTCAGGGAGGTGGAACGCAGTGCAGATAGATTCCGTAAAAGCGTTGGAAAAGCTGATCCGGGAATGGGGCTTCCTTCCCTTCTTTCAAAACGAGATCCCCGGCTTTTCCATTGAAGAGCATACGCCAAGAGAGCTCTGGTTTTCCGAAACGGCGGAGGGACCCTGGGAATGGAAGGGGCCCGCTGCAGGAAACGGACAGTGCGCCTATGGAAAATTCTTTCAGAAGAGGGCCGGGTTCGTCAGCCTGGAATGGTTTCCGGATTTTGCGAACTACCGCCGGGACGGCTACGATTTTGACGCCAGATTCGAAGACGGTCTGGCTCCTCTTAAGGACAAACAGGTCTACGACGCCATTTTGGAAAACGGCTGTCTTTTGACTGACAGACTGAAATCCCTCTGCAATTACCGCAAGGGCGGCAACAAGGGCTTTGAGACCGTGATCACCAGGCTGCAGATGCAGACCTATGTCAACATTGCCGATTTCAGATACCGCCAGACAAAAGAAGGGAAGCAATACGGCTGGGGCGTGGCCCTGTACAGCACGCCTGAACAGAGCCTCGGAGAGGCCGTTGCCGGAGCCTATGACCGGCTGCCGGAGGAATCGAAGGAGCGGATCTTCCTCCATTTGAAAAAGCTGCTGCCGGACGCCGGGGAAAAAGCCCTGTGGAGCCTTATCGGCTAAGCCCCGCGCGGCTTAGGCGGGGCGAAAGTAAACATTTTAGGGAAGCGGCATGACCCGTAGGCCATGCCGTTTCCTCTTTTTTGTATCAATCAAACTTTTCTGTTTGTACTTTGGACAGTAAAGAGGAAAGCTTTTCAATTCTGTATCTGGCCGTATCTGTAATCTTGTTTTATTGCCGCAGACAGGACAGAGTATCCATTTTGTCTGCATACATTACCCCTGTTACTCAATCATAATTTCCTTAATAGAAATCTTCCTGATTTTTTCGGAATATACATACATCAGAATTTCATAAACCGTGATAAAACAAGCAAGAGAAATAAGCATAACAGGAAAGTCAAATTTATATGCAGGTACACTTTCAACATCCCTAAATACAATATCCACCATAAGCCTCAACAAGCCATACTGATATACTGTTCCAATGATAAAACCGATATAGGACATCGGTCTGTATCCTCCTAAAATTGCCCTGCAGCATTCTTTCTGCGAATAGCCGAAAACCCTCATCATGGCGATTGTCTTTGTATTTCCCTTTATCACTGTAGTTATGGCAAGGAACAGAGTTGAAAACGCTAATACAAGACCGATTATGAGCACCATTGCTCCCATCATTTCACTTGACAGATCTTTCATGCTAAACGACATCTGCGTC
>CAZNZS010000091.1:0-9908 GCA_964577585.1 uncultured Acutalibacter sp. | reverse complement strand
TTTCTAACGACTAATAACTAAATTCTAACTGCTAATTCACGGCTGCTCCGTTTGGGGGCGGCGCTTTTTTATAGTAGGGATGCGTTGTGGAGAGGACCCCCAAAAAAAAGAATTCACAAAACAACATCTTAAAACTGTGCAAACAGACCACTTTCATATTGAATTGAGCAATGTTTTATGCTAAAATGATTGCAAAGAAATCATTAGGAGATTCCCTGAACCGCGAAGCGGTTCTCTTTTCTCACAGGCTCGAAAAGCACCGGTCATCTCAAAGCGGAAATAGCGTCCTTTTTCTTTAGCGTTTCTTTTGGAAGAGGCGGTACAAACAGAATAGATAAAATTCGACGGAAAACTTGATTTACCTTTGGGATAAAAATGTGTTTACAAAGAGAAAAGAGTATGTTAAAATATTGTCAAAGTGAAAACCGGGGAAAAGGCAGATTTCGGTTTTCTCTTCCGGCAGTGCCGGAAAATATGGCTCGCTGATTCTTTTAGGCGGCGGAAACAGGCAGGCTCCGCCGTGAAAAATTTCTCAGAAAAGGAAGGATCACTCATGGAAAGCAAGACGACTTACGAGATCGTGGAAAACTCCGAAACCTTTGAGCGTATGCTTGCCCGTGTTCGGGAAGCGCAAAGGATCTACGCCTCCTACACTCAGGAGCAGGTGGATGAGATTTTCCGCGCCGCGGCGATGGCGGCCAACCTGCAGCGTATCCCGCTGGCAAAGATGGCCGTGGAAGAGACCGGCATGGGTGTTGTGGAAGACAAGGTCATTAAAAACCACTACGCCGCCGAGTACATTTACAACACCTATAAGAACACAAAGACCTGCGGTGTTGTTGAAGAGGACGCCGCCTTTGGCATCCGCAAGGTAGCCGAGCCCATCGGTGTGATCGCGGCGGTGATCCCCACCACCAACCCCACCTCCACCGCTATTTTCAAAACACTGCTCGCTTTGAAGACCAGAAACGGCATCATCATCAGCCCTCATCCCCGTGCCAAGAAATGCACCATTGAGGCTGCCCGTGTTGTGCTGAACGCCGCTGTGAAGGCCGGAGCTCCCGAAGGGCTGTTCGGCTGGATCGATGTTCCTTCCCTGGAGCTTACCAATCAGTTGATGGCTGAGGCCGACATCATTCTCGCCACAGGAGGACCGGGCATGGTAAAGGCCGCTTATTCTTCCGGCACTCCCGCTTTGGGCGTGGGCGCCGGCAACACTCCCGCCATCATCGACGATACGGCGGACGTGATCCTGGCGGTCAACTCCATCATCCATTCCAAGACCTTCGACAACGGCATGATCTGCGCTTCCGAGCAGTCTGTGATCGCGCTGGATAAGGTATATAAGGCAGTAAAGGAAGAGTTCCAGAAGCGTGGCTGCTATTTCCTCACAAAGGCGGAAACCGAAAAGGTGCGCAAGACCATCGTGATCAACGGTGCTTTGAACGCGAAGATCGTGGGACAAAAGGCTCACACCATTGCCGCTTTGGCGGGGGTGAATGTACCGGAAAGCACCAAAATCATCATCGGCGAAGTGGAAAGCGTGGACATTTCCGAAGAATTTGCCCACGAAAAGCTTTCTCCCGTGCTTGCCATGTACAAGGCAAAGAATTTTGACGACGCGCTGGCTAAGGCGGAGCAGCTTGTTGCCGATGGCGGCTATGGCCACACCTCTTCTCTGTATATCGACCCTGCCGAGGAAGAGAAGCGCGCAAAGCATCAGGAGGCCATGAAGACCTGCCGTATCCTTATCAATACCCCTTCCTCTCACGGAGGTATCGGCGATCTGTATAACTTTAAGCTGGCTCCCTCCCTGACATTGGGCTGCGGCTCCTGGGGCGGAAACTCCGTTTCTGAGAACGTGGGCGTCAAGCATCTGCTGAACATCAAAACCGTGGCTGAGAGGAGAGAGAATATGCTTTGGTTCCGTGTGCCCCAGAAGGTGTATTTCAAGAAGGGCTGCATGCCTGTGGCTTTGGATGAGCTAAGAACTGAGTATCACAAGCAGAAGGCCTTCATCGTTACCGATACCTTCCTGTATCAGAACGGCTACACCAAGCCCATCACCGACAAGCTGGACGAGATGGGCATCCGCTATTCCTGCTTCTGGGACGTTCAGCCCGATCCTACTCTGGCGAATGCCTTGGCCGGCGTAGAGCAGATCCGGGCCTTTGAGCCTGACGTGATCATTGCTCTGGGCGGCGGCTCCGCCATGGACGCCGCAAAGATCATGTGGGTGCTGTACGAGCATCCGGACGCCGACTTTCAGTCTATGGCCATGGACTTTATGGATATCCGCAAGAGGATCTACAAGTTCCCGAAGATGGGGGAGAAGGCCATGTTCGTGGCAATCCCCACTTCCGCCGGCACCGGCTCGGAGGTCACTCCCTTTGCCATCATCACCGATGAAAAGACCGGGACCAAGTGGCCCCTGGCCGATTACGAGCTGCTGCCCACCATGGCTATTGTAGACGTGGATAACATGATGAATGCTCCCAAGGGGCTTACCAGCGCTTCCGGTATCGACGTTATGACCCATGCTCTGGAAGCCTATGTTTCCATCATGGCTACTCCCTTCACAGACGGCATGGCCCTGAAGGCCATGAAGGCAGTGCTGGACTACCTGCCCTCCGCCTATGAAAACGGGTCAAAGGATCCTGTTGCCCGCGAAAGAATGGCCGAGGCCTCCTGCATGGCCGGTATGGCTTTCGCAAACGCGTTCTTGGGTGTAAACCACTCCATGGCTCACAAGCTGGGCGCGTATCATCATCTGCCCCACGGCGTTGCCAACGCCGTCATCCTCACCGAGGTGATGCGGTACAATGCCGCCGACGTGCCGGTAAAGATGGGCACCTTCTCCCAGTATCAGTATCCCCATGCCAAGGAGCGCTATGTGGAGGCTGCCCGCTTCTGCGGCATTCAGGGCAGGAACGACGACGAGGTGTTTGAGAACTTCGTCAAGGCCATCGAGGATCTGAAAAAGAAGATCGGTATCAAGAAGACCATTCGGGATTATGGAATAGACGAGAAGTACTTCCTTGACACGCTTGACGAAATGGTGGAGAACGCCTTTAACGATCAGTGTACCGGCGCTAACCCCAGATATCCGCTGATGAGCGAGATCAAAGAGATCTATCTGAAGTGCTATTACGGCAAATAAGAGGGAGGAGTCATTCTTATGAAACTGGATAAAATTATTGCGGTCAGAAATTCAAAGACGATCTACCGTGACGGAAATCACGTGATCAAGGTGTTTGACGAGGAATACTCAAAGGCCGATATTCTGAACGAGGCTTTGAATATTGCCAGAGTGGAGGAGACCGGTCTCCCCATCCCCGCGGTGGAAGAGGTCCTGAAAATCGACGGGAAATGGGCGATCGTGACCGAGTATGTAGAGGGAAAGACCCTGGCCCGCCTGATGGAAGAGCATCCTGAGAAGCGCGACGAGTATCTGGAGCGCTTTGTGGACATCCAGCTTGAGATGCATTCCAAGACTGCTCCCCGCCTGAACAAGCTCAAGGATAAGATGAAGAGAAAGATCTCCGAAACAAAGCTGGATGCCACCACCCGGTATGAGCTGGATGCCAGGCTTGGCAGCATGCCAAAGCACAACAAGCTCTGCCACGGCGATTTTAACCCCACCAACGTGATGATCCGTGAGGACGGCTCTTATTCCATTCTGGACTGGTCCCATGCCACCCAGGGCAACGCCAGCGCGGATGCCGCCCGCACCTATCTGCTGTTCTGCCTTTCAGGCGATCAGAAAACCGCCGACCAGTATCTGAATCTGTTCTGCAAAAAGAGCGATACTGCGAAGCAGTACGTGCAGAAGTGGCTTCCCATCGTGGCGGCTTCCCAGTCTGTCAAGGGCAAGGAAGAGGAAGAGGAATTCCTCATGCGCTGGGTAAACGTGGTGGAGTACGAATAAGCGGAGAAAGGAAACGGCATAGGGCGCTTTGCCGTGTGCCATAAAGGGAAAGGTATGAAAGTAACAATTTGTATTGGCAGCTCCTGCCATTTGAAGGGCTCGCGCCAGATCGTATCTCAGCTTCAGGAGCTGGTGAAGGAGAATCAGCTGGAGGATAAGGTGGAGTTGGGCGGCACCTTCTGCATGGGAAACTGTGTTAACGGCGTCAGCGTTACAGTAGACGGCAAGCTCTTTTCCGTGGCTCCTGAAACCACCAAGGATTTCTTCCAGAAGGAAATACTCGCAAAACTGTAATTTCGCAGAAAGCTTTTGGCCCCGCCGTATTTTCGGGAGAGTCCAAACCGGGGGAGATAGAATTTGTGTTTTCTAGCCTATGGGCTGGGGAACGCAGGAGATCTCCGAGGTGGCCCTTTCGTATGTTCGACGGGGTCGAAGGTTATGCGTGAAAAGGAGTGATACCTTTGGCGGAGTATTTGAAGCTCAAACGCTCAAACTGTGTCAACTGCTATAAGTGTATTCGCCACTGCCCGGTGAAGGCCATCCGTTTTTCTTCCGGCCAGGCGCAGATCGTGGCAAACGAGTGCATTCTTTGCGGTAACTGCTTTGTGGTTTGTCCTCAGAACGCAAAGGAGATCCGCAACGATGTGGACAAGGCAAAGGAGCTTGTAAAGACCGGAAACGCTGTGGTGAGCCTGGCCCCTTCCTTTGTGGCAAATTATCCCGGAGCGACGGTTTCCTCTATGGAAGCTGCCCTGAAAAAGCTGGGCTTTGCGAGAGTGGAGGAAACGGCCATCGGCGCTTCCATCGTGAAGACCGAATACGAAAGATTGGTGGAGGAAAAGCGTATGGACGTGATCATTTCCTCCTGCTGCCATTCCTTGAATCTCCTTGTCCAGAAATATTATCCCGAGCTGATGCCTTATCTCGCGCCCGTGGTAACGCCTATGCAGGCTCATTGCCGCAAGCTGAAGGCTGAGGATCCCAGCTGTTCCACGGTATTTATCGGGCCCTGCGTATCAAAAAAGGCCGAGGCGGAGGACTATCCCGGAGACGTGGACTGTGTGCTTACCTTTGAAGAGCTTACCGGCTGGTTCGCGGATGAAGGCATCGAGGTGGAGAATGGGACCGACAGCCTTAACGAAAGCCGCGCGAGACTGTTCCCGACCACGGGAGGAATTTTGCGGACCATGGCTCAGAACATGCCCGATGTGACTTATCTGGCGGTGGACGGCGTGGAAAACTGCATCTGCGCTTTGGAGGACATCAAGGCTGGAAAGCTCACAAACTGCTTTGTGGAAATGTCCGCCTGCACGGGAAGCTGTATCGGCGGGCCTGCCATGGAACGCAGCAAGCGGCTGCCCGTTACCGATTACATAGAGGTAAACAGATATGCCGGCACGGAGGACTTCCGCGTGACTCAGCCTCCGGTGGAGCAGCTTTTCAAGAATCACAAATTCCTGGAGGTCCATCAGTCTCCGGTAGATCCCAGAGAGATCGACATGATCCTCCGGAAAATGGGCAAGACCTCTCCTGACAAGGAACTCAACTGCGGGGCATGCGGCTATGAGACCTGCCGCCAGAAGGCTGCCGCCGTCTATTACGGGAAGGCAAGCATAGACATGTGCCTGCCGTTCTTGAAGGACAAGGCGGAATCCTTCTCCGACAATATCATCAACAATTCGCCCAACGGCATCATTGCCCTGAACGAAGATCTGGAGGTCCAGCAGATCAATTCCGCCGCCTGCCGTATGATGAACATTCGCCACGCCTCCGATGTTTTGGGCGACCATGTGATCCGCATTCTGGATCCCACCGTATTTTTAGACGTCATGCAGACGGGAAACAGCGTGAGGGACCAGCGGACTTATCTGGCCGAGTACAAGCGGTATGTGGAGGAAAGCGTCATATACGACAGGAACTACCACGTTGTCATGTGCATCATGCGCGACGTTACCGATGAAGAGCAGGACAGAAAGAAGAAGGAAGAGATCCGCCAGTCCACGGTGGCGGTGACGGACCAGGTCATTGAAAAGCAGATGCGCGTCGTGCAGGAGATCGCTTCCCTGCTGGGCGAGACCACTGCGGAGACCAAGGTCGCTCTGACCAATTTAAAGGATTCTCTCAATAATGAATAACCTTTGTACGGATATCGGATATGTAAGCGTGAATAAGTGGGGAGAGCAGCTCTGCGGCGACCACGTGGAGGTGGTGGATCAGGGCGAAAACTCCAAGGTCATCGTGTTGGCGGATGGCATGGGAAGCGGCGTGAAGGCTAACATTCTTTCCACCCTTACCGCCAAGATTATTTCGACCATGATGGCAGCCAACATGCGCCTGGAGGACTGTGTTTCCACCATAGCTTCGACTCTGCCGGTGTGTGCGGTGCGCCAGGTGGCCTATTCCACATTTACCATTATCCGTATTATCGATAACGAGGAAGCGGAGATCATTCAGTATGACAATCCGCTTCTGATCCTGATCCGGGACGGAAAATTCGTGGAGATCTCCAAAACCGGAACAGAAATAGACGGCAAAATGATCTACCGGTCCAGGATAAAGCTGCAGGAAAATGATTTTCTCATCACCATGAGCGATGGGGCGATCCATGCCGGCGTAGGGGAAAATCTGAATTTCGGCTGGCAGCGGGACGACATCATCAAATTCCTGGAAATGATGTATGACAGTAGCTACACGGCAAAGACCTACGGGATGCTGCTTTTGGAAGAATGCAACCACCTTTACGGCGGCAGGCCGGGCGACGATACCACGGTCTGCGCGGTGAAGATCAGGAACCGCCAGCAGGTCAACCTGATGATCGGTCCACCCTCCGACAGGCGGGACGTAAACAAGATGCAGTCCCTGTTCTTTTCCAAGGAGGGAAAGCACATCGTCTGCGGCGGGACCACCTCCACCATTACGGCGGAGTTTTTGAACAAGCCCGTCATCGCCGATCTGAACTACATGGACCCGGAGATCCCGCCTATCGCGAAGATAGAGGGCGTCGATCTGGTGACCGAGGGCGTTATCACCATCAGCAAGGTGGTGGAGTATGCCAAGGCGTATCTGGAGGACGACAAATCGGGCTCTCAGTGGAACTATAAGCGGGACGGGGCTTCTCTGATCGCAAGAATGTTGTTTGAAGAGGCTACGGACATCAACTTCTTTGTGGGCTGTGCTGTGAATCCGGCCCATCAGAACCCGGACCTGCCCATCAATTTCAATATCAAAATGCGGCTTGTGGAAGAGCTTGCCGATTCCCTCAAAAAAATGGGAAAAAGCATTAAGATAAGCCGCTTTTAGGAGGTGTGAGCATGGCGGTCAAACCCCTGCAGGAAAGAAAGTTTGATACCAAGGTGCAGTACCTGAAGTACAAGGTGCTTCGCGCCGTTGCGTATTATGCTTTTGAGGATAAGCTGATGGACGCCTACACGGAGATCCCGAAGCTCATTGTACAGAAAAAGCCCACCATGCGCTGCTGTATTTACAAGGAGCGGGCAATCGTGGAGGAAAGGATCCGCATGGCAATGGGCGGGGATAAAAAGAATCCCAACGTCATTGAGGTGATCGACATTGCCTGTGACGAGTGCCCTGCCAGCGGATATAAGGTGAGTGAGGCATGCCGTGGGTGTCTGGCACACCGCTGTGAAGACGTGTGCCCCAAGGGCGCCATTACCATTGACGAAAACCAGAAGGCGCACATCGATAAGTCAAAATGCGTGGAATGCGGACGCTGTGCGAAGGTCTGTCCCTACAGTGCGATCATCGACCACAAGCGTCCCTGTGAGACCTCCTGCAAGATCAAGGCCATCAGCATGGGGGAGGACGGGGCGGCTTCCATCGACAACAATACCTGCATTTCCTGCGGCGCCTGCGTTTATCAGTGTCCCTTCGGCGCTATCGTGGATAAGTCCTTTATCCTTGATGTGGTGGACCTGATCAAGAAGAGCGAAGAAAACCGGAACTATAAGCTTTACGCGGTAATCGCACCCTCCATTTCCAGCCAGTTTTCCTACGCAAAGCTGGGGCAGGTCATCACCGGAATTGAGAAGCTTGGATTCTTCCATGTGGTGGAGGCGGCTTTGGGCGCAGATATGGTGGCGTATGAGGAATCCAGAGAGCTTTCCGAAAAGGGATTTTTGACAAGCTCCTGCTGCCCGGCCTTTGTGAGCTATGTGGAGAAGAAGTTCCCCGCGCTCAAGGAGCATGTTTCGCACAATCTGTCTCCGGCGGCTACCATCGCAAAGTACATCAAGGAGACATCGCCGGGAGCGAAGATCGTGTTTATCGGGCCGTGTACCGCAAAGAAGATGGAGTTTCAGAGGCCGGAGGCAAGCCCGTATATCGACTGTGCCATCACCTTTGAGGAGCTGCAGGCGCTGTTCGACAGCCGGGATATCGACCTTTCCACGCTGGAAGAGGGTGTGCTGGACAATGCCTCCTATTATGGGCGCATCTTTGCCAGAAGCGGCGGCCTGAGCGACGCTGTGGCCCAGGGACTGAAGGAACAGAATATAGAATTCGACCTGAAGGCGGTGCCCTGCGACGGCATTGAAGCTTGCCGCACGGCTTTGCTGAAGGCTTCCAAAAACGTACTTGACGGGAACTTCATTGAAGGCATGGCCTGTGTGGGCGGGTGCATCGGCGGCGCCGGCTGCCTGACCCACGGAGAAAAGAACAAGGCCGATGTTGATAAGTACGGCAAAGAGGCCTACGAGAAGACCATCAGTGAGGCCATTGGGATCCTGAAAAAGTGAGTTTTCGGTTTCAGCGGTATGACGGTCTTTGAAAATGATTTTGATAAACTGACATTTGACACACAAGGTTATTGACAAATTCTCCTGTGCATGGTATGAATTAAGAAATACCGGCATAGGAGGATTTTTTGTGAAAGCGTCATTTTTTATGGGAA
This sequence comes from uncultured Acutalibacter sp., assembly GCA_964577585.1. Lineage (GTDB taxonomy): Bacteria > Bacillota > Clostridia > Oscillospirales > Acutalibacteraceae > Acutalibacter. The sequence continues at coordinate 1,071 of CAZNZS010000091.1, read as the reverse complement.
ACAAGACCTTTGAGGTGCGGGAGCAGGAAATGCCCCATGCCGGAAAAGGTGAGATCGTAGTTCAAAATATGGTTTGCGGCGTGTGCGGCACCGACGTGCATATCCATCACGGCGAGGCGGGCTCCGCCGATGTGACTCCGCCGGTGGTGCTTGGGCACGAATATTCCGGCATTGTGACGGAAGTGGGAGAGGGCGTTACCTCCCTGCGCCCCGGAGATCATGTTACCGTAGATCCCAATATTTACTGCGGGAAATGCGAGCACTGCCGTACCGGCAAAAAGCAGCTTTGTGAAAGCATGGAGGCCATCGGCGTTACCAGAAACGGCGGTTTTGCGGAGTACAGTGTGGTGCCGGAGGCCCAGGCGTTCCTCCTTGCACCGGAGCTTCCCATGGAGTTCGGGGCAATGGCAGAGCCTGTGGCCTGCTGCCTGCACGGAATTGACAGGGCTGAAATAAAGGAAGGAGACACTGTTTGTATCGTCGGCGGTGGGGCAATCGGCCTGATCATGGTGCAGCTTGCAAAACTGGCGGGAGCGGCAAAGCTGATTTTGAGCGAGCCCAACGCAAAGCGCCGGGAAGTAGGGCTGAAGCTGGGCACGGATGCCGCAATTGATCCGATGGTGGAAAGTGAGATCACTCCCATGCTGGAAACCGCCGATGTGGTCATTGAGTGTGTGGGAAATCTGCCTGCTGTGCAAAGCGCGTTTCGGTTTGCCAAAAAGGGAGCGAATATCGTGTTGTTCAGCGTGCCCAAGGTGGACGCGAAATTTGAGCTTCCGCTCTTTGACGTGTATAAAAAGGAGCTTACTATCAAGGGCTCCTTTGTCAACCCGGATACTCACGGCAGGGCAGTGAAGCTCCTGAATGCCGGGAAGCTTGATTTTACCGATATTATCACCCACAAATTTCCGCTGGAAAAAATGGCGGAGGCTATTGCCATGCAGATGAGCGAGGAATCCATTAAGGTGGTAGTGTGTCCGCAGGGGGAATAAGCTGTTTGCAAATTCTTAACAGAGAATCAAAACCACCAGTAGAACTGGTGGTTTGCACCGCCCCTAAAAGGGGCAATTA
>CAZNZS010000090.1:0-9963 GCA_964577585.1 uncultured Acutalibacter sp. | reverse complement strand
AGGCTAAGAGAAGTAAACTATAATTTATCTATAATGCCCTTCGGTCGGTATCTTCACTATATGTCGGTACAAGCTGCCTTCTCGACTTGCCCGCCGGTGCAGCCGGCAAGCTATAATATATTTAGAAAAGAGGAAACCATATGACAAAGTACAGGACCCATACCTGCGGGGAGCTTCGGCTTTCCCACGTAGGAGAAAAAGTAACTCTCAGCGGCTGGCTGGAAAATCTCAGAGAAGTAGGCGGTGGCATCGGCTTTCTGGTGCTCCGGGATTTTTACGGTATCACCCAGGTGGTGGTGGAAACCGAGGAGCTTCTGCGGCAGGTAAAAGCCCTCAAAAAGGAGACCACCGTTCAGGTCACGGGAAAAGTGCGGGAGCGCACGAACAAGAACTCCAAGATCCCCACCGGCGAGATCGAGATCGTGCCGGAAAGCATTCAGGTATTGGGCCGCTGTCAATATAACGAGCTGCCCTTTGAGATCAATTTCTCCAAGGACGCGGACGAGGCCCAGCGCCTTCGCTACCGCTATCTTGATTTGAGAAATCCTCAGGTAAAATCCAATATCATCATGCGCTCCCAGGTGGTTTCCGCTCTGCGGCGCGCCATGGAGGAGCAGGGCTTTCTGGAGATCACCACTCCCATTCTGACCGCATCTTCTCCCGAAGGAGCCAGAGACTACCTGGTGCCCAGCAGAAAGCATCCCGGGAAATTTTACGCTTTGCCCCAGGCGCCCCAACAGTTCAAGCAGCTATTGATGGCCTCCGGCTTTGACAAATATTTCCAGATCGCCCCCTGCTTCCGGGATGAGGACGCCAGAGGCGACCGCTCGCCCGGCGAGTTTTATCAGCTGGATATGGAAATGGCTTTTGCCGGCCAGGAGGATGTTTTCGCCGTTATGGAGCAGGTCCTTCCGCCTGTTTTCGCAAAATATGGCGCCTATGGTATCGCATCCTCCGCTCCCTTCCGGCGGATCCCCTACTTACAGGCCATGGAGGAATTCGGCACCGATAAGCCGGACCTTCGTATCGATCTGCGGGTAAAGGACGTTACAGAGCTTCTTTCGGACTGCGGCTTCGGCCCCTTTGAAAACAATACCGTCAAGGCCGTGCCCGTGTCCGGCTGCACGCTTACCAGAAAGGCCATAGACAAGCTCTGCGAGGACATTGAGGTCCAGGCCGGTCAAAAGCCCTATTGGTTCAAAACGGATGAAAGCGGCGTTATTGCGGGCGGTATTGCCAAGTTTATCAACGCCGACCCCGCTCTGGCCCAAAAGGTCACGGAAGCGTTGACGCTTGCGCCCAACACCCTGGTCATGGTTTCCTCCGGAAAAAAGAATGACGCCGTAAAGACCGCCGGTGTGGCCGTAAAGCTGCTGGGCGCGGCCTGCGAGGACCATATGGCGAAAGAGCGGTACGAATTCTGCTGGATCGTCGATTTCCCCATGTACGAGATCGGAGAGGAAAGCGGCAAGCTGGAATTCTGCCACAATCCCTTCTCCATGCCCTCCGGTGGGCTGGAGGCCCTTGAAAAGGCCGAGCGGGGAGAAATCGACCCCCTGACACTGCTGGCCGAGCAATACGACCTGGTGTGCAACGGCATTGAGCTTTCCTCCGGTGCGGTGCGGAACCACGACCCGGAGATCATGGTAAAGGCCTTTGAGCTGATCGGGCTGGGCGAGGAGGACGTAAAGAGGAAGTTTCCCGCCATGTACAATGCCTTCTGCTACGGCGCGCCGCCCCATGCGGGCATCGCTCCCGGCGTGGACAGAATGGTCATGCTTCTTTCCGGCGAAGCCTCTATCAGAGAGGTGATCGCCTTTCCCATGAACAAGAGCGCCCAGGACGTAATGATGGACGCCCCCTCCTTTGTGGAGCAGGCTCAGCTCGATGAGCTCCACATTGCCGTTTCCGGAACAGAAGAGGGCTGAATCCCTGCCTTTGCGGGAATTTGAAGAGAAAGCTGAAAGGGAAAACGAGAATGAAGAAAGCAGCGGTCCTTTTCCTTTGTCTGTGCGTGCTCCTGTGCGTGTCCGGCTGTGCCGCGCCCATAGAGTTTTATGAGCCGGGGCCGTCGTCCGCTTCCGAAGGGCCTTCTTCCCCGGAGGCATCGCCTGAGCACACCCCCAGGCCCACGCCTGAGCCAACGCCGGTCCCCACGCCAACCCCTGAGCCCACGCCCGATCCGAGGACCGCGGCCGTGGAGAGCCTTCTTGCCGGTATGACGTTGGAGGAAAAGGTGGGCCAGATGTTCTTTGTGCGCTGCCCGGGCTGCGAGGCGGCGGAAAAGGCGGCTCAGTATCAGCTTGGCGGATATATCCTGTTCCTTCCCGATTTTAAAGAGGGCGACGGCTGGCTCACCGCGGAGGCCCTTACGGAAAAGCTGCAAAGCTATCAATCCTCTGTAAAGATCCCCCTTCTCATCGGCGTGGACGAAGAGGGGGGCACGGTCATTCGTGCCAGCAGGGATCCCTATCTTTTTGACGAACCCTTCTGGTCTCCCCAGGACCTTTACCGCGCGGGAGGGCTGGAACTGATCTGCTCCAATGCCGAGGAAAAGAGCAAGACCTTGCTGTCTTACGGCATCAATGTAAACCTTGCCCCTGTGGCCGACCTGTCTCAGGACCCGAACGATTTCATTTACGACCGGACCTTTGGCCAGGACGCCGAAGCTACGGGCCATTACATAGGCGCTGTGGTGGAGACCATGAAGGATTCCGGTATCGGCTCTGTGTTAAAGCATTTCCCGGGCTACGGAAACAACGAGGACACCCATACGGGCATCGCCATTGACGACCGCCCTGCGGACCGGTTCCGCAGCGAGGACTTCATTCCCTTTAAGAAGGGGATAGAAGCCGGTGCTGACAGTGTGCTGGTAAGTCATAACGTGGTAAATTCCATGGACCCCGACCTGCCCGCATCCCTTTCTCCGGAGATCCACCGAATCCTCCGGGAAGAGCTGGGCTTTACCGGCGTCATCATGACGGACGACCTTGCCATGGACGCTGTGGCAGCCTATGCGGGGGACGGTTCCGCCGCCGTGCTTGCTGTTCTGGCCGGGAACGACCTCATTGTCACCACCGATTTTGAAGCCCAGATCCCTCTGGTAACAGAGGCTGTGAGATCGGGCAGGATCACACAGGATATTGTGGACCGGGCGGTGTTCCGTGTTCTGTTCTGGAAATATGATCTTGGCCTGATCGGATGAAAGACCCCCAAAAAAGTGGCTTCCTTTTTTTGCCGTGGAACATTTGGAAAAAGGCCCATAAGCCGGGATATTCCTGAAATTACCATCTCCCAAAGGATCGTGAAACAATCCGGGAGATGGTATATTTTGGGCTTTTTTCGGAAAATTTTTGAAAAAAACACTATATCTTGTATTGACATAAGACCTTCCGTATCCTATAATAGGAATCGCTCTCACGAAAAAGAGAAAGCGGAGAGAGAAAAATGTCTTGCGGGTTTAGCGGTCTGACAGGCGCGGGCAGAGGGAAAGCCCCGGCGCCGGCTAAGAATCGTTCGTGCAGCGAGAGAAAAGTGAGGTATTTGTGGGAATGCTGAAAGCGATCATCAAGAGAAGCGGAGAAGAAGTAAAGTTTGACGCCTCTAAAATCAGGGGAGCCATTTTTAAGGCCAACGTGCGTAACGCCACGGAGCGGTTTGACGATGCTGAGCTGGACCGGCTGACCAGCCGGGTGGTCGAAAAGCTGAACAAGCTCAAGAAGACCCCCAGCGTGGAGCAGATTCAGGACCTGGTGGAGGAAGAACTGATCGCGGCCGATTACCCCAAAACCGCCAAGGCGTATATCCTGTACCGTGCCGAGCACCAGAAGATCCGCGAGATGGACGACGAGCTGGTAAAGATCTATTCCGCCCTTACCTTCGTTTCCGCGGAGGAATCCGACCTGAAGCGTGAAAACGCCAATATCAATGCGGATACCGCCATGGGGACCATGCTGAAGTACGGTTCTGAGGGCGCGAAAAGCTTCTATGAGAAATATGTCATTCCGCCTGAGATCGCCAAGGCCGACATGGACGGCGACATCCACATTCACGACAAGGACTTCTACACCCTGACGGAAACCTGCTGCCAGATCGATCTGATCAAGCTCTTCAAGGGCGGCTTTTCCACCGGCCACGGGTATCTCCGTGAGCCCAACGACATCCGCAGCTATGCCGCGCTGGCCTGCATTGCCATTCAGGCGAACCAGAATGAAATGCACGGCGGCCAGAGCGTTCCCATTTTCGATTATGCCATGGCCCAAGGTGTGGATAAAACATACTGCAAGGAATACTTCAAGGCTTTGACGAGCTTTCTGCAGGTTCATAACGGCATGTCCTACGACGACGCCAAGGCCCTGGCCAATACCGCAAAGGAAGAGCTGGGAGGCTGGGTCCCCATGGACAAGGCCGGGGAGTACGGCGAGAAGCTCGCCGAATATCTGCCTCGCCACCAGCGTGAAAACGGGTTCCAGGAGATCACCGAGGAAGACGCTTCCGATGCCGCTGCTTACGCCAAGGACACGGCATGGCGCGAGACCGACCACGCCACCTTCCAGGCTATGGAGGCTCTGGTCCACAATCTGAACACCATGAATTCCAGAGCCGGCGCCCAAGTGCCCTTCTCCTCTCTTAACTACGGCACCGATACCTCCGAGCAGGGCCGTATGGTCATCAGAAACCTGTTGCTTGCCACGGAAGACGGCCTGGGCGACGGCGAAACGCCCATATTCCCCGTCCAGATCTTCAAGGTCAAGGAAGGGGTCAACTACAACGAGGGAGATCCCAACTACGACCTGTTCAAGCTGGCAATGCGGGTATCCGCCAAGCGTCTGTTCCCCAATTTCAGCTTTATCGACGCTCCCTTTAACCTTCAGTATTACAAGCCCGGCGATTACGATACCGAGATCGCCTACATGGGCTGCCGTACCAGGGTCATGGGCAATGTCCACGACAGAAAGCGGGAGACCACCTGCGGCAGAGGCAATTTGAGCTTCACCTCGGTGAACCTGCCCCGCATCGGCATTGAAGCCAAGGGCGACGTGAAGAAATTCTATAAGCTTTTGGACGAGCGCATCGATCTGTGCATCGAGCAGCTTCTCCACCGCTTTAAGATCCAGTGCAGCAAAAAGGCTTACAACTATCCCTTCCTTATGGGACAGGGAGTTTGGATAGATTCCGAAAAGCTGGGACCCAACGATTCCGTTGCGGAGCTTTTGAAGCACGGTACCCTTTCCGTGGGCTTCATCGGCCTTGCCGAAACGCTGAAGGCACTTACGGGAAAGCACCATGGGGAAAGCGAAGAGAGCTATAAGCTGGGCCTGGAGATCATCACCTATATGCGCAGGCGCATGGACGATGAATCCAAAAAGACCGGCCTGAACTTTACTTTGCTCGCCACCCCCGCTGAGGGCCTTTCGGGGACCTTCGTGCGCATCGACCAGAAGAAATACGGAAAGATCCCCGGCGTGACGGACAGGGATTATTACACCAACTCCTTCCACATTCCGGTATATTATCCCATCAACGCCTTTGAAAAGATCAAAAAGGAAGCTCCCTTTCACGCTCTGACGAACGCGGGGCATATCAGCTATGTGGAGCTGGACGGCGACGTGTGCAAGAATATCGACGCCTTTGAAAGCGTGATCCGCTGCATGAAGGAAGCCGGTATCGGCTACGGCTCCGTGAACCACCCGGTAGACAGAGATCCGGTATGCGGCTATAACGGCATTATCGATGACGTCTGCCCCCGCTGTGGCCGCCATTCAGGAGAAGGCGTGCCGGTGGAGAAGCTCATGGAGCTCAGAAAGAAGTATCACGACGTTCCCGACTATTCTCACCTGATCCACTGATTTTTCCGGAAAAAAGTCCGAAAGAAATTTCAAAATTCTCTGGACAAATCCTTTGGAATAGTGTATACTGAAAAACAGGAATCATTATCAATTTTGAATTCAGGAGGAACAGAACAATGGCTGCAAAGAAAACTGCTTCAAAGAAATCACAGGTTTTGGTAGGCGAGGGCCGTGAGTTTGACAGGATCCGCAGGATCACCGGTTATCTGGTAGGCACCATGGATCGCTGGAACAACGCAAAGCGCGCCGAGGAAAAGGACAGAGTAAAGCATTCCATGGCTCAGAAATAAAATGCGTATTCTGCTGGTAAACGACGACGGCATTGACGCACCGGGCTTCCGGCTTCTGGCAAAGGAGCTGGGAAAAAGCCACACGGTGGTGGCTGTAGCGCCCGATGGCAACAGAAGCGCCGTTGGCCACGGGATCACTCTGCATTCGCCTCTGCTGGTCAGGAAGCATGAGCTTCCAGGCACGGCGGCGGCCTATGGAGTGTCCGGTACTCCGGGGGACTGTGTCCGCCTGGGACTTGACAGGCTTGTGGAAAAGCCGGTGAATCTGGTGATTTCCGGGCCTAATGTGGGGTTGAACGTGGGAATGGATCTGCACTACTCCGGAACGGTTTCCGCCGCGTTGGAGGGGGCGATGCAGGGAGTAAAGTCCATTGCCGTTTCCGCGCCGCCTCACGCTGACCAACGGACAGTGGTTTCGCTGTTTCTCCGCCTTTTGGAGCAGCTGGATCCGGGAAAGGATATCCGCCATGCCCTGAACATCAATTTCCCGGCTTTGCCGCCGGAAGAGATCAAAGGCGTGAAGTGGGTGCCTCAGGGGCTGTTTTATCCCTGGGAGGATACCTATGAGCAAACAGACTGTTCCGGGCAGGAGTATCAGTACCATGTAAAAGGTGTAGAAGCCTCGGTCCCGTCAGACTGTTCCACCGATGTTTCCGCGGTGATAAACGGCTATGCGGCGATCACGCCCATCACCTTCCGCTTTACCGATGACGAAGGTCTTGTGGAAAAGCACAGTTTTTTTCAAAGCAATTGGTTACAGTAATACAAAAACGGGGCGGCGATGCCGCTCCGTTTTTAACAGGAAAGGAGTTTATTATGAACGTGCGGCTTTCAGGCGTTGTGCCGGAATCCATTGTGGACGGAAAGGGCTTCCGTTACACTGTATTTACCCAGGGCTGTCCCCATCATTGCCCCGGATGCCACAATCCTCAGACTCACCCCTTCGAGGGCGGGAAGGATACCGATATTTCAGAGCTTTTTGAAGAATTCCAGCAGAATCCGCTGCTGCGGGGCATGACCTTCAGCGGCGGCGAGCCTTTCTGCCAGCCGGAGCCCTTGACGGAGCTGGCAAGGTTGGTCCACGGCGTGGGGAAGGATATCACCGTGTACACCGGCTACACCTATGAGCAGCTTCTCGAAAAGAACGATCCCGCCGTCAAGGAACTGCTGGACGAAACAGACGTGCTCATAGACGGCCCCTTTCTCGAAGCGCAGAAGAACCTGGAGCTCGTGTTCCGGGGCAGCGAGAACCAGCGGGTCATCGACATGAAGGCAACACGGGAAACAGGAAAAGTAGTTTTGCTGGACGTGTAAAAGGCGAACAGCTATCCCCCGTCTGTCATCCTGAACGAAGTGAAGGATCTCGTCCTTATCCTTATGTCCTTTCTGACATCTGGTACGTGAGGAATCTTGCCGGTTCCGTTTTTTCAGAGATTGAGGTCGAGATCCTTTGTCACTATGCTCCTCAGGATGACAGACGAAGGGATCGCTCGTCTTACTTCTTACAACTTATCGCTCTTTGGACTTCATTACAGGATTCCGTCTTCTTTTGAACCACTCGCCCAGAGAGTGGTTTTTTCCAATAAAAAGGCTCCCTGAATTTTTCAGGGAGCCTCTGCTTTACAAAAAAGAAAAAATCATGCCTTTTTAATCGGGTGGCGGATCACGGTTTTCCATTTTTCCGGCGGAGTCTTTCTAGGATCGGAAAGATAGATTTCATGGTGGAGCCGGTTTTTATTGATGTCGTTTTCATAGCCGTTTTCGGAGAGAAATTTGTCCATGGCCGCTATGGTAGCTGGCTCATCGTCATAGGCACCCGAATGCATTATCTGAACGCACAGCCCCTCCTCTATGGGAAGAAACTCCGCGGAGGAGCAGTCAAGCTTCTTCTTTTTTGTGGCTGTTTTCACCGCCCAGGTAAAGTCCTCTTCTGTGATAAACTCCGGAAGGCGCAGCACGGAGATCCAGTGAAAGGCGGATTTTTGAGAATAATCTATGGAAGTGGTGTGATCCTGCCACCAGAAGCCTTCCAGCGGAGGCACCACATACTCGAAGAAGCCCTCTATCTTGTGGTCCGTTTTATAACTCATTTTTAAAGTGTACGCCACAGCATACAGAACAGAAATGGCGTCCTGGTATGCGCCGTTCGGTTCATTGGGATCACCAACACCCTTTACCGCGATGTAATTTGTCTTCCCGACATTTATGATTGCGGGTGAGGTTTTGGGCTGGTACAGATCCTTATATTCCTTTTTGAAGTCAAATGGCACGGGGAAGCCTCCTTTTCCGGATGGGAAGATGATTTCCTATTTTACTCTGCGATTTACATTTTGTAAAGGGCGCGGGGTGGCAGACGAGAAGGCCAAGGGGTGGGTGCCAAACTATAATTTGGCGGGGCCCTTAGGCTCCCCTGTCAAGGGGAGTACGGTCAAGAACGCAAGGGGAGCTTTTCTAACAACTAACGACTAACAGCTAATTACTAAAACGCGCCGCCAGCCGGTCTTCTGACCCGTTTTCCTGCATTTCCTACATTTAACAAAAATTTCATTGATTCCTGGGCGTCTCTGTGTTAGAATAAAACTGGGCAACAAGGACCCAAAACATTGTATTGATTTGCCATTGGGCGAAAGGAGAAATAGAAAATGACCAACAACAAATCCGTTCTCTCCTGGCTGGAGGAAATGAAAGCTCTGGTCACTCCCGATCAAGTCGTCTGGATCGACGGCTCCGAGGAGCAGCTGGAAAGCCTTCGCAAAGAAGCCTGCCAGACCGGAGAAATGATCAAGCTGAACGAGGAGAAGCTTCCCGGCTGCTACTATCACCGGACTGCTCCCAACGACGTGGCCCGTGTGGAGGACCGCACCCTGATCTGCTCCCGCAAGGAGGAAGACGCCGGTCCCACCAACCACTGGAAGGATCCTCAGGAAGCCTATAAAATGCTTTTTGATATTGCCCGCGGTACCTATAAGGGCCGTACCATGTACGTGATCCCCTATTCCATGGGTCCTGTAGGCTCTCCTCTTGCCAAGATCGGTATTGAGGTGACCGATTCCATTTATGTTGTGCTCAATATGTCCATCATGACCCGCGTAGGCCAGAAGGTCCTGGACGTTCTGGGTGACAGTGAAGACTGGGTAAAGGGCCTCCACGCCAAGTGCGATGTGGATCCCGAGAAGCGCTGGATCTGCCAGTTCCCCGAGGACAATACCATCATTTCCGTCAACTCCGCTTACGGCGGCAACGTGCTGCTGGGCAAAAAGTGCTTTGCTCTGCGCATCGCTTCCTACCAGGCCAAGAACGAGGGCTGGATGGCTGAGCATATGCTGATCCTGGGTATTGAGAATCCCAAGGGTGAGATCAAGTATGTCTGCGCTGCCTTCCCCTCTGCCTGTGGCAAGACCAATCTTGCCATGATGATCCCGCCCGAGGGCTATAAGAAGAAGGGCTATAAGGTGTGGACAGTGGGCGACGACATCGCCTGGATGCGTCCCGGCGAGGACGGCAGGCTGTACGCCATCAACCCGGAGAACGGTTTCTTCGGCGTGGCCCCCGGCACCAATATGAAGTCCAACCCCAATGCCCTGATCTCCACCCAGAAGGGCACCATTTTCACCAACGTGGCCCGCAATCTGGACGACAATACCGTTTGGTGGGAGTCTCTCGATAAGAATCCTCCCGTCAATGCGGAAGAGTGGAAGGGCGAGCATGTAAACGGCCCTGAGTACATTGCCGAGGGCAATAAGCTGGCTCACCCCAACAGCCGTTTTACCGCTCCTACAGCAAACTGCCCCTGCCTTTCCAGCGAGTTTGAAAATCCTAAGGGC
>CAZNZS010000089.1:0-10115 GCA_964577585.1 uncultured Acutalibacter sp. | reverse complement strand
ACACCGATGTAAACGAATCCCAGACCTGGTACGGCCCGCCGATCCGCTGGGCGACCATGTATCAGATCGCCAGCGGCAAGGGAAACGGAAAATTTGCGCCCTTTGACGCCATCACCAGAGAGGAAACTGCGGCAATGCTGTTCCGGTATGCGCAAAAAACGGAAAACGACATAAGCCATCGGGGAATATCCATAAAGAAATTTACTGATGTGAACGCCGTTTCCTCCTGGGCAACTGGCGCCGTGAATTGGGCTGTGGAAAAGGGAATTTTAAAGGGCTACCCGGACGGAAGCCTGCGGCCGGGAAAGCGTATCACCAGAGCGGAAGCAGCCATGGTTTTTCTGAACGCAAAGGATATTCTGAAAAATCGCACGGTGACCTTCCCCATGACGGAAACCGCCCAAAAACTGGGGATCACGGCGGAGACCTATCCCAGAGTGGACGGCTCCAAGCTGATGCAGGATCTGGCAAATAATCTCTATTATACCATGCATGGGATCAACGACCCTTACGGGTTCCACCATTCGAGAACCCGTTCCGCCTATGAAAAGCTGATTGCGGGCGACACAGATTTGATTTTGGTTCCCGCTCCTGAAGATGAGACGCTGAAAGAAGCCGAAAGCGCCGGAGTACGGCTGGAAGGATATGAGATCGCCAGAGACGGCCTGGTTTTTGAAACGTCTGAAAAGAACACGGCGAAAAATGTTTCTACGGACCAACTGCAGCAGATCTACAGCGGCTATTCGATTCAAAACTGGTCTGTGCTGGGCGGTGAAAATCGAGCTTTGCTTCCCTACTGCGGAACAAGCGGATATGACGACGACCGGCAGGCACAGCTGGAAAGCCTGGTTCTGAAAGGGCTTCCTATCAATGAGCAGATCCAGAAGCAATATGCTTTTGACAAATGGTACGAAGTATTCTACGCACGGGAAACTGACGGGCAAAACTCCGACGGCCTTGGTATCTCACCCATGAGCTTTGCAATCTATCAGGAGCTTCCCTATCTATCCAAAGGCCTGAAGCTGCTTTCCGTAAACGGTGTGACGCCGACTGAGAAAAATATCGCAGACGGCACTTATCCTTTGACGTACAGCTATTATGCGGTAATCCGTGCGAATGAGCCTGCGGATTCTCCCGCCAGAACGCTGGCGCAGTGGCTCCAGACCGAAGAAGCTGGTGAGCTTGCAGAGCAAAGCGGATTGATTAAGCCGTTTTAACTGCTTAACGATGATTCGGCTTGATGGTATAGCCTGACGAATCAAGTGTAATCAACTTTCCTCCTGTTTTACCCAAGGGGCAGATACGGAAGAATTTCTATATCTGCCTCTTTGCTTTAAGAAGCTGCAGTAAAGAAAAAATTTCTTTGCTTCCGGCGCTTCAAATTCTGATCCGCCTTTTATCTCCGCGTGACCGGTTCTGATTTTTGCTTGCAATAGACAGGAGGCTTTGCTATACTGAATTCAGCAGAGAGTAAGGCGGTGGACAGATGGTATATCAAGTAACCGATGAAGATGAGAAACGGACTATTTCGAGAAGAATATTGGAGGCGTTGTCGGACTGGTTCGGCATGAAAGAATCCAGAGAAGAATATATAGCTGACAGCGCATGGCAGACTTTCTTTGCGGCAGAGGTAAACGGAGAAACAGCCGGATTTCTCTGTCTGAAGGAGACAGGAAAAAGCACTGTGGAATTGGCTGTAATGGGCGTGCTGCGGGAATACCACAGGCAGGGCGTGGGAAGCGATCTGTTTGATTCAGCGCGCAAGTACGCGAAAGACAAGGGCTATGAGTTCATTCAGGTAAAAACAGTTGCAATGGGCTATTACGAAGACTATGATAACACGAACCGATTTTACCGGAGCCTTGGGTTTAAGGAATTTGAGGTATTCCCCACTTTGTGGGGAGAAGAGAATCCATGTCAGATCTACGTTATGAGTTGTTAGAGGAAGGACAAGGACTCTGACGGCGAATAACCAAGAGGGCGCGGAGCAGGGAAATTCAATTCCCTGCTTCCATAAAAACTTTTCACGGCTCAGGATACTACACTTCTATATCATTGATTCCCGGCGCTGACCGGAATGCTTCGGAGAGGGTAACTTATGACACATCGCGAGCGCTTTATTAAAACTCTGAAATGTGAACCCATTGGGGGGCAGGTCCCTACCTTTGAGCTGGTGTTCTTTCTGACCATGGAAGCCTTTGGAAAGGTGCATGACTCCCAGCGGCACTACGGGCAGTGGAAGCAAATGAGCCAGACAGAACGGGATCTGCATATGAACGAAATGGCGCAGCTTTATATCGACATTGCCAAGCGGTACGACCACAGCGCCATTTTTGTACAGCCCAATCCCGGAGATCTGGAAAACACCCAGTGGCTGTTGGAGTTGATCCGGGAGAAGAGCGGGGACGAATACTATATCATGATGCACGGAGATCCCACCTGGTCGATTCCCGACGGCGACCACATGATGGAGTTTTCCGAGCAGATGTATGAAGAGCCGGAAAAGCTCAACGAGATCTCCAAACGGCGCTTGGAGGAATGTTTGGAAACCGCTGCGAAGCTTCACCAAATGGGGCATTTGGTAGACGGTTTTACCATGTGCTCCGACTACTGCTTCAACACCAATCCTTTTTTCAGCCCGGAAAAGTTCGATGAACTGATCGTTCCCTATCTTCGGGATGTGATCGCCGGGTACCGGGAAATGGGCTACTATACCATCAAGCATACCGATGGCAATATCATGCCTATCGTCAAGCAGATGGCGGACTGCAAGCCTGACGCCATTCATTCCCTAGACCCCCAGGGCGGCGTTACCATTCCCGGCGTTCGTGAGATCGTGGGGCCGGACATTGCCCTGATCGGCAATGTGAGCTGTGCCCTGCTGCAAACCGGCACGGACGGGGAGTGCCGCGCGGATGTGATGCGTACTCTGCGGGAAGGCATGGCAAACGGCAGGGGCTACGTGTTCTCCACTTCCAACTGCGCCTATACCGGCCTGCCGCTGGAGCGGTATGAAATGATGATCGACCTTTGGCGGAAATACGGCAATTACGAAGATTATGAAAAGAACTTCGGCTGCCAGATGTTAGATATTAGCTGTTAGAAAGGAATTTAAGGGCGGGAAGGCGCCCTATCTGTCAGTCCTGACGGCCTGCCGGCTCTCCCATAGGGAGAGCCAAGAAGGGCAGTGAAAAGGGAAGAGAGATCGGAGAAAAATGAAGAGTGTAAGGGCTCTCCCCGGCTTTGCCGGGGAGAGCCCTTACAGTTATTTGGCAGCATTGCAATTGAAAGGTGAAAGGCTTATAATTTTTTTAGGGCACAAGGTAGCCGACGCCTTTTTTAGTCACTACGAAATCGTCAAGGCCCATTTCCTCCAGCTTTTTCCGGAGCCTTGTCATGTTGACCGTCAGAGTGTTGTCGTCGATGAAGCTGTCAGATTCCCAGAGCCGGGTGATCAGGTCCTTACGGCTGACAACGTGGCCCGCGTTTTCCATAAGCACCTGCAGGATGCGGAATTCATTTTTGGTCAGCTCCAGCTTTCCGCCCGGGCAGGAAAGGGTGCAGGTGGAAAGGTCCAGAACGGCGTTTTTGTGCTCCAGCAGATTCATGTTCCCCTGAAAGGAATACGCCCTGCGCAGCACGGCGTGGATCTTGGCTGTCAGCACGGAAAAATCAAAGGGCTTTGGAATGAAATCGTCCGCGCCCAGCTCTATGGCGGTGATGATATTCATATTGTCGGAGGCGGAGGAAAGGAAGATGACCGGCGCTTTCGAGCGCTTCCGGATCTCCTCGCACCAGTAAAACCCGCTGCGATGGGGCAGGCTGATATCGAGAAGCACGAGCTGGGGATCAAATTCTTCAAACTCTTCCGCGATTCTGTAAAAATCCGCCGCGGCCTTTACAGAGTACCCCCACATGGTCAGGTGATCCGCTATGGCTTTTCGTATGGCGGGGTCGTCTTCTACAAGGTATATCCGGCTGTTTTCCATGAGGGCTCCTTTCCGGCGCGAGAGTCATTGCCCGCTGTAAAGAATTTCCAGGATCCGGTCGTAGGTTTCCGCCCGATAGGTAAAGGGGACCGTTTCCGAGCGGTCTTCCCAGACGCCGGTGTACCAGATGCTTTTTAGCCCCGCGTTGAAAGCGCCCTTGATATCGGAAGAAAGGGAGTCTCCGATCACGACCGCCTTTTCCTTCTCAAAGCCGGGAATATGCTCCGCCACATACTGGAAATAGCGGGGATCGGGCTTACCCACGCCTACGGCTTCCGAAACGAAAACATCCTTGAAATAGGGGCGCAGCCCGGAGCGGTCCAGCCTGGAAAACTGAGAAACCGCGTTTCCATTGGTGATGAGATACAGGGAAAAATCGCCGGAAAGCTTTTTTATCATTGCAAGGGCGCCGGGATACAGGGCCCCGCCTTCCCCCAGAAATTCAAAATAGGTGCGGTTCATTTCGTCAGGATCGCCGGAAAAGCCGGTCTCCTCCAGAAAATCCACAAAGCGGTTCCGAAACAGCTCCGGCTTTGTGCATTCGCGCCGCTCAAATTTGTCCCACCAGGCGGTGTTGCATTTTTCATAGGTTTCCAGCATGGCCGGAGAATAGGGGGCGTACCGCTCAAAGCCGCAGCTTTTGTACAGCCGGATAAAGGCGTTTGTCATGTCCGTGTCGAAATCCAATAAAGTGCGGTCGGCGTCGAACAGCAGAAATTTGTATGCGCTCATGCAAAAACTCCTTTCATTTAAGAGTAGAATTGGATATTCGGCAGTCTGTACAGCACAAAGTACATTGCTAAGAGGGAAAGATGGGCGGGGTAGGCGATGTAAAAGAGCCATTTCAGGGGTTTCCCCCGCCGCCCGTTGTAGAAGGCCAGCAGGACGATGGCCGCCATGGCGAGGCCCCAGTTCAGGAATACACTGGCGTTAAACAGGAATTCCGCACCGTTCCAGGGGACATATCGCAGGTACAGGTCGGACATCACAAGGGCCAGGCCCAAAAGCCGGGGCAGTCTGTCCGGCAAAGCATAGGCGAGGAACACCGCCAGCACGCCCCAGGACTGGTAATCCGTGTGGAGCGGCCCCGCCAGGGCGGCAATGGGGATCACGACGAGATAAGCCAGCACCGGGTGGTTTTTCTCCCGCAGGGCCTTACAGGCAAAGCAGGCAAGGGCCCCCAGCATGAGGGTGAAGAACACATTGGAAAGCCGGGGCGGCCAGAGCGACAGGGCCTGCTTCAACGGGACCCACAGAAAGCACAGGCGGAAGGGGATCTCCGAGATCAGGCCGAAGAGCAGCAGCCGACCCACATAGTTTCGGGGGCTGCGGGTGTGACGGCAGCCCTCCGCCACCAGGAAGGCAAAGATGGGGAATGCCAGCCGGCCCAGGGGGCTGATAAAGCCGAGCAGCTGGTAAGCGGTCTCCGGGGCCATTCCAAAGGCGTTTATCAAAAATGTGTCACAGGGCAGGACCTTCAAGGTGTGGTCCAGCAGCATGGAAAACAGGGCGATGAGCTTCAAAACGAACCCGG
Source organism: uncultured Acutalibacter sp. (assembly GCA_964577585.1). Lineage (GTDB taxonomy): Bacteria > Bacillota > Clostridia > Oscillospirales > Acutalibacteraceae > Acutalibacter. Next base: position 4,592 of record CAZNZS010000089.1, on the reverse strand, counting down.
ACATGAAAATCACTTTCCTCTCGTATGAAACCGCAATCCGATGAATATTTATTTATGATACTGAAAAAGAGGCCGAATGTCAAAGGCCGGAACGGAAGTGAAAGAAAATTTTATGAAACCGTGGAAGAACAGAAAATACATCTATGCCATATTGGTGCTCTGCCTTGTTCTGGCAGTGGGCCTGACGGCGATTTTCAGTACGGACAAAGCCCCCGGGATAAACTCCGGGGCACGGCCACGCGAAACGCTGGCGCCCCAGCCTTTTCCAACGCCGGGGAAGGCGGAGGCTCCTGCCGTTACCCCCGCTCCGGCGGAGGAACTGTTGGAGATCCCCAAGGGGACCGATTCCGAACCGAAGGAGCTGGCCGGAGTCTGGGTGCCCTACATGTCCCTTACTGTGGGAGAGCACACAGAAGAAGCTTTTCAGGACAATTTCAGGGCCATTGCCGATTCCGCCAGGGAAAAGGGGCTGAACGCCCTTTTTGTCCATGTGCGGCCCTTCTGCGACGCCCTTTATCCTTCAAAGCTTTATCCCTGGTCCCATATCCTGACAGGGGAGCAGGGGAAGGACCCGGGCTTTGATCCTCTGGAGTTCATGGTGGAATATACCCACAGCCTCGGTATGCAGTTCCACGCCTGGATCAATCCCCTGCGAGTGAAGACGGAGCATTCCCCGGAAACCCTTTCGGCGGACAATCCCTATGAGCAGCTCAGGGAGGACAGCCCCTACTATTTCATGGAATACCAGGGCGGGATATATCTCGATCCCGCTTATTCCTATGTGCGCACCCTGATCGCGGAGGGAGCCGCTGAGATCGTGAGCAATTACAAGGTGGACGGGATCCATTTCGACGATTATTTTTATCCTGCGGAGGACGAGAGCTTAGACAGCGAGGCCTATTCTCTTTACGTGAGCTCGGTGGAGACCCCGCTTTCCCTTTTGGAATGGCGGAAGGCAAACATCAACGCCATGGTACAGGAGGTCTATGAAGCGGTGAAGCAGGCGGACGGCCGGGCGCTGTTCGGGATCTCTCCCCAGGGAAATCTAGGCAACGACGAGCGGATGGGAGCGGACGTGAAGACCTGGTGCGCCATAGAGGGATATGTGGATTACATCTGCCCCCAGCTCTATTACAGCTTTGAAAACCCGGCCCTGGGCTACAGTGAGGCGCTGGAGGAATGGACGGCTCTTTCCAGGCACGACGGGCTCCGGCTTTATGTGGGCCTGGCCCTTTACAAGGCCGGCTCCGATGCGGATGAAGGCACATGGCAGCTTTCAGACGACATCATCAGCCGCCAAATAGAAGAGGCGAGAGCGGCCCAGTGTTCCGGCATCGTGCTTTATTCCTCAGATTACCTCGACGCCGGGCAGACGGAGCGGGAAGTGGAAAACGCAGTGGCTCTATTGACGTAGCGCGATAAGAAGTGATATAATTCTTCCCATGAAATAAAGGGTAAAGGAGAATGACCCATGAGCGACATCAACGAGATCGGCGCCCGCCTGCGGGAGCTGCGGGAGACCTGCGACTGCACTGTGGAGGAATTGGCGGCAGAGCTGAAGGTCGATACGGAAACATACCGTGCTTATGAGCAGAACGGAAAGGATATTCCCATCAGCGTTATCTATGCCGTTGCAAACAAATTCGGCGTGGATTTTACAGAGATCGTTACCGGTACTCCGGCACGGCTCGATACCTATCATATCGTCAAGCGCGGCGGAGGAAAGGTCGTAAACCGCAATCCGGAATACCATTTTGAGGATCTTGCCTACCGGTATGCGGACAAGATCATGCAGCCGCTTCTGGTCACCCTGGAGCCTACGGACGAGCCTGCAAAGCTCATCACCCATTCCGGCCAGGAATTCAACATGGTGCTGGAAGGAACAGTGGTGGTCTGCATCGGGGATAAGGAATTCCCGCTGACTGCCGGAGATTCCATCTATTTTAACCCCACGATCCCCCACGGCCAGCGCTGCGGAGGCACGGAAAAGGCCAGGTTCCTGACGATGATTGCCGAATGAGTTGGCTTTGCTCCGGCGCGGTCGGAGGACTTTACAAATATCCCTTGCCGGTACGCGGCGGGCGGAAAGGATGAATGATTCCCATGGACATGCTTTTGAAAAAATATCTTCCCAGGATCGATTTTGATTCCTATGAGGATTTCAAAAAGAATTTTACGATCAACGCTCCCGAGAATTTCAATTTCGGCTATGATGTGGTAGACGCCTGGGCCGAGGCCGAGCCGGAGAAGCGGGCGCTGCTCTGGTGCAACGAGGAAAACGAGGAAAAGGTATTTACTTTTTCAGACATCAGGCGCCTTTCCAATCAGGCGGCGAATTTCTTTCGCAGCCTGGGCGTGAAGAAGGGCTCTGTGGTGATGCTGATCCTGCGCCGCCGCTGGGAATACTGGATATGCGCCACGGCGCTCCACAAGCTGGGCGCGGTGCTGATCCCCGGTACCCTGCAGCTGACGAAGAAGGACATTGTGTACCGCGGCAATTCCGCGGAGGTCTGCGCCGTTGTGTGCGTGAACGATCCCTTTGTGGTATCTCAGGTGGAAGCGGCGGAGGGGGAGATCCCTTCCCTGAAAAACAAGATCATGGTCCAGGAGCACAGAGACGGCTGGCTGGACTTCAACGATGAGATCGCAAAATTCCCGGAGGAATTTCCCCGCCCTGCCGGGGAGGAGGCCACGCGCTGGAACGATATCATGCTGGTCTATTTTACCTCCGGCACCACGGGAATGCCCAAGATGGTACAGCACAATTTCCTGTATCCCCTGGGGCATATCATCACGGCAAAATACTGGCAGCGGGTGGAGGAAAACCGCCTGCACATGAGCGTTTCCGATTCCGGCTGGGCCAAGTTCGGCTGGGGAAAAATCTACGGCCAGTGGATCTGCGGCGCAACGATCTTCTGCTACGACATGGTGGGCAAGTTTGAGCCGAAGCATCTGCTGGAACGGGTGGCAAAGTATAAAGTGACAACCTTCTGCGCGCCGCCTACCACCTTCCGCTTTATGCTGCAGGAGGATCTTTCTCAGTACGACCTTTCCTCCATCCATCACTGTGTTACGGCGGGCGAGCCCCTGAATCCCGAGGTGACAAAGCGTTGGAAGGAATATACAGGGCTGCAGATCTACGAGGGCTTTGGTCAGTCGGAAGGGCCCGTGCTGCTGGCAAACTTCTTCCCCTGGGTCACGCCTGTTCCCGGTTCTACGGGAAAGCCTTCTCCGCTTTACGATATCCAGCTGGTGGATAAGGAAGGCAAGCTCTGTGAGGACGGCGACGAGGGTTCCCTCACCATCATGGATGTGAAGAATCATCCGCCCATCGGCCTGTTTACCGGATATTTCCGCAATCCGGAAATGACGGAGGAGCACCTGGGCGGCATCGGCTATAACACCGGGGATATGCTGTGGCGGGACAGCGACGGCTATTTCTGGTTCGTAGGCCGCAATGACGACGTGATCAAATGCTCCGGATACCGCATCGGGCCCTTTGAGGTGGAATCCGCGCTGATCGAGCATCCCGCCGTGGTAGAATGCGCCATCACCGGCGCGCCTGACCCTATCAGAGGACAGGTGGTAAAGGCGACCATCGTGCTTGCAAAGGGCTATGAGGGTACGCCGGAGCTGACAAAGGAGCTTCAGAATTACGTGAAAAAGGTCACGGCGCCTTATAAATACCCCCGGGTAGTGGAGTATGTGGATGAGCTGCCCAAAACCCTGGGCGGCAAGATCAAGCGGGCGGAGATCCGCAAAGCGGACGAGCAGAAATAGGAGAGAGGCAGTTGAAAACAGAAGGTAAACCGAAAAACACATGGCTTGACTGGCTGCTGACCGGGCTGGGGGCGGCCGCCCTTTTGTCGGTCACCCTGTATCTGTTCCTTTATTGGAGCCAGCTTCCGGAGGAGATTCCCACCCATTTTAACGCCGCCGGGGAGATCGACGCCTTTGGCGGAAAAACCTCTCTTTTGTCGCCGCTGATCATCGGCTGGGTGTTGTATGGTCTCATCAGTCTAATTGAAGCGATTCCGGCCGCCTGGAACACCGGGGTGGAAGTCACGCCGGAAAACAGGGAAGCGGTGCTCCGCGCCGTCAAGACCATGCTGTCTGTCCTGAAGCTGATCCTTGCCCTTTTCTTTTCCTACCTGCTCCTGTGCTCCGCTTTGTGCAGGCCCTTAAACGGCTTTGCCATGGCGGCCTATCTCGCCCTCATCTTCGGCACGATCCTCTGGAGCTGTATCCGCCTCTTTAAGAAGCATAAAAAATAAAGATAAAAAAAGATGCTCTCAAAAGAGCATCTTTTTTTATCCCTAAAATCCCTTCTCTAGCATCTAGAATCCAGCATCTAGCATCTAGTATCTAGCATCTAGAATCCAGCATCTAGTATCCAGCATCTAGTATCCAGCATCTAGCATCTAGTATCTAGAATCCAGCATCTAGACATGGCACGCCTCACATTCCGTGATCTCGCCGACGATGGGCGTGGGATCGATGCCCTGGCGTTTGTAATAATCGGCCACGGCGGATTTGATGGCCTGTTCCGCCAGCACGGAGCAGTGGACCTTCACCGGCGGCAGGCCGTCAAG
>CAZNZS010000088.1:0-10262 GCA_964577585.1 uncultured Acutalibacter sp. | reverse complement strand
TACACAACCTGTATTTCAGCTTTTTCCTGCCCCAATATGAGCTCAGCCTCTTCCACCTCCTGCCCATCGGGATCCTGATTGTTTCAACTATACTGGCCGTCATACTGCACGGATGTGCCGTTCTGTTCCGGAAGCTTATCTTCCGAAGGAAAAAAGCAGCGCAATGAAATCGGATAGGAATCGACCTGAAGACGCCCCGTGAAAGCATTGCTTTCACAGGGCGTCTTTTATGGCGCTTCTATCAAATGCGCTTTTCGATGGTCTTTACATGACGGCCTCTACCTGATATTCGCCGGGAGCAAGCTCCGGAATGACAGAGCCTTCCACTTCCTTACCGTCCACGGTCATATGGCGGATGCCCTTCTCTCTTCCCTCAGGGTTCGCAATATGGATATGGAACGTAGCGCCCCGGAATTTTCTTGTCACCGTGATCTCCTCATAGTCGCCGGGAATGCAGGGATCTATCATAAGGCCCGCAAATTCAGGGCGGATACCGAGAATATACTGAGAGACATTCAGGAAGGTCCAGGCCGCCGTGCCGGTGAGCCAGGAATTTTTCGCCTGCCCGAAATGGGGCGCGTCCTTGCCGGCGATCATCTGGGAATACACATAGGGCTCCGTGGAATGGAGGTCCGAAATATCCTGCAGATAGGAGGGCGCTGTTTTCCTCCAGATCTCAAAGGCGCGGCTGCCACGGCCCACACGTGTTTCCGCAATGGATACCCAGGGATTGTTGTGGCAGAAGATGCCCGCGTTTTCCTTGTATCCGGGAGGGTAGGAAGAGATCTCTCCCAACTCAACGTGATAACGGTGGTAAGCCGGCTGCTGCAGCACGATACCGTATTTCGTATCAAGCCGCTCCCTGACGCTGTCAAGAGCCTGGATGGCCTTTCCTTCCTTCACGCCGACGTCCGCAAGCACGCAGAAACCGTTGGATTCGATAAAGATCTGCCCCTCTTCGCAGGTATGGGAGCCTACGGGGTTTCCGAACGCGTCAAACGCGCGGATAAACCACTCGCCGTCCCAACCTGCCGTGAGAATGGTATCATACATTTCATCCACCGCTTTCAGCGCTTCCTGGGCTTCCACTTCAAAGCCCTCATGCTTTAAGAGCTCGGCGTAATCACGGCCATAGCGTACAAACATGGCGGCAATGAACACGGATTCGGCCACGGGGCCTTCGGAAGGCCCGAAAGTCTGGAAGGATTCGCCGGGTTCTTCCGAAAAGCAGTTGAGGTTCAAGCAGTCGTTCCAGTCAGCCCGGCCGATCAGAGGCAGCTTATGGGGGCCGAGATGAGTCAAAGTATAATTGAAGGATCTGCGAAGATGCTCTAAAAGAGAGGTAGCAACGGACATATCGCAATCGTACGCGACGGTCTCGTTAAGGATCCCGAAATCGCCGGTTTCCTTGATATAAGCTGCCACACCGGCGATCAGCCAGAGAGGATCGTCATTAAAGCCTGAGCCGATATCGGCGTTTCCCTGCTTTGTCAGAGGCTGGTACTGGTGATAGGCAGAGCCGTCCTGGAACTGGGTGGCGGCGATATCCAGGATCCGCTGGCGGGCACGCTCCGGGATCAGATGAACAAAGCCGAACAGATCCTGAGAGGAATCCCGGAAGCCCATGCCGCGGCCGATACCGGATTCATAATAGGAAGCGGAGCGGGACATATTGAAGGTGACCATGCACTGGTACTGGTTCCAGATATTGACCATGCGGTCCAGCTTCTCATCCTTCGTCTTCACCTGATATACGGAGAGAAGGCCGTCCCAATATGCCTTCAGATCCGCCAGAGACTTATCTACCTGCTCATCGGTCTTAAAGCGGCCCATGGCAGCAAGGGCCTTATCCTTCTTGATAACGTCCTGAGCCTCCCATTTGTCGTCCTTGGGGTTCTCGGAATATCCGAGCAGGAAGATCAGGCTTCTTTCCTCACCCGGCTTCAGGGTGATCTTCAGGTGGTGGGAACCGATGACCGCGCCGCCACTGGCAATGGAATTGTAATGGGTGTTTTCCTCCAATGCCCTGGGGTTTCCGGCGCCTCGATAAGTGCCGATAAAATCCTGCAGCTGCGTGTCAAAGCCGTCGATCTCCGCGTTTACCGTGTAATAGGCAAAATGGTCCCGGCGCTCCCGGTATTCCGTTTTGTGGTATATCGTGGAGCCGATCACCTCGACCTCGCCCAGAGAGAGATTCCGCTGGAAATTCTCACCGTCGGACTGAGCGTTCCAGAAGCAGAATTCCACATAGGAATAAAGATCCAGACTTTCTTCTTTTGCTCCGGTATTCTTCAGAACCAGGCGGTTGACCTCCATCGTTTCATGCAGAGGCACAAAGGCCAAAAGATCCATGGAAATGGGACCTTTGGAGGATGCAATGCGGGTATATCCCAGGCCGTGATGGCATTCATAGGAATCCAGAGGAGTCTGCACCGGCTGCCATCCGGGTGTAAAAACCTGCCCGTTATGGCGGATATAGTAGTACCGGCCGTTCGTGTCTCTGGGAACATCGTTATAGCGGTAGCGGGTCAGGCGCAAAAGCTTCGCGTCCCGATAAAAGGAATATCCGCCCATGGTATTGGAGATCAGAGAAAAGAAGTCTTCGTTACCCAGATAATTGATCCAAGGCTGCGGTGTTTGGGGAGTTTCTATCACGTACTCACGGTTCGCATCATCAAAATAGCCGAACTTGCTCATAGTCATACTTCCTTTTTCATTTTTAGGAACAACCTGCGCTCCGGCAGGCCGCCCTTGGTTTTATTGTAGCATTTCAGGAAGCAAATGGAAAGAGTTTTATGCAATTTCATCACAGCTTTATTCGGATTTTTATCTGCTCTTCCGAAAGCTGCGTTTTACCGGCCAAAAACAGCCTGCTCCGCGGAGACAGGCTGTTTTTGGCTGTGGTATCTATTTTGCCGGTGAGAAAAAGCTTACTTCCCGATCAGCTCTTCGGGGGATTTTTCGATGAAGGGGCATTCCAGCTTATCAAGCCAGGCTGCGGGCGTGGCCCAACGAACCGCGTTTTCAATGATACGCAGCACATTGGGATCAAAATAGGAAGGGAAGGTCTCGTGACCGGGCTGGAAATAAAAGATCTTTCCGTTGCCTCTGGTCCATGTAGCACCACTGCGGAACATTTCGCCGCCGCGATACCAGTTGGCAAAGATCAGCTCATCGGGCTTGGCAATGCCGAAGGGCTCGCAATACACCTCTTCCCGGGGCAGTTCAAAATAGGGCGGGATCCCCTGGGCGATGGGGTGCGTGGGGTTCAGGTTCCACACGCGGCAATAATCCACCTCGCGCCATTGCAGGCAGCCACTGGTTCCCAAAAGCCACCGGAAGGGCTTTGAAAGATGGGCGGAATGAAGAGCGATAAAGCCCATGCCCCTTTGCACACGGCTGACGACCTTGGCGGCCAGCGAATCGGGCACCGCGTCGTGGGCCATATGTCCCCACCAAATAAGCACGTCTGTGTTTTCCAGAAGCTCGTCGGACAGACCGTATTCGGGCATAAAGAGATCGGTGTAGGTCACTTCCAGCCCTTCGCAGGACTGCAGATGATCCGCCAGTGTTTTCAGCAGACCCTTTGGATATGTTTCTTTCACTGCTTTGGAAGAAGCTTCCAGCCACTTGGTCATTTTCTGAAACTCTTCCTCGGGAATATTTGCCGGCGCAAGATCCCGGCGAAGCTCTCCCCTCTCCTCTACGGCCTCATACCAAACTGTTACACGGATCATTTTTCTTCTCTCCTTCATAAAAATTTGAATGATAGACTATTTTCACAGTGCCGCTTCCGCAGTACAAAAACGCGGACGGCACCGCAGTCATTCTAACACAGGATATCCCGCAGCGCAAGGCAGAACCTCTGCCCTCTTCCTCTGTTTTACGCCTTTCCCGATGAACTCAGCTTCTTCAAAAAACGCATCAGCAGAACTACAGCCAAAACAGACATGACGATCTCAGAAAAGAGCTGTGCCAGAGAAAGGCCGTAAAGCGGGATCAGACGGTTCAAAAGGTAAAGGACCGGGATCTCCAGCACGGCTTTGCGCATGAAAGCCATGAACAGGGAAAGGGGCCCCTTTCCCACCGCCTGGAATACGCCGACCGCCAGGAAATCCATGGCAAGGAAAGGAACGGACAGCGCCATGCCCCGCAGGAACCAGCTTCCGTACTCCACAGTCTGAGGGTCCTTCATAAAGGCGCATACAATGGGCTGAGAAAACACACAGCACAGCAGGGCCATTCCCATGAGGACAGAGAGGGAAAGCGCGGCGGTAAAGCGCAGCGTCTTTTTGAGACGATCATGCATTTTGGCCGCATAGGTATAGCCGATCAAGGGCATAACGCCTTGGGAGATCCCGTTGCCGATATACCACGGCACCATGCTGACCTTGGAGGCAATGCCCATGGCGGCCAGAGCAGTAGCCCCATAGGGCGCCGCCAGATTATTGAGTAGCATATGGCTTACAACATTCAGCAGGTTTTGAATGGAAGCGGGAATACCGACAGTGCACACGCCCTTTACAATCGGCTTCCGCAGGGTAAATTCTTTCGGAGAGATGCAGACATAAGTGGTCTTTCGCTGGACAAAGAGGTAGACCATGAAATAAAGCACCGCGCCGCAGTTTGAAAGGAACGTGGCCAGGGCCGCCCCCTCCGCCCCCATGTTGAAGCCACCAGGAAGGATAAACAGAGGATCCAGAATCATATTCATCACACACCCGCTCATGGTCCCGATACTGGCATGGAGGGTAGCGCCTTCTGAGCGGATCAGGTAGGCCATAACGACATTCAAAATAGAAGGTGTGGCGCCAAGGGAAACCGTCCAGAACAAGTAGCGCTCTGTAGCCGCGGCAGTGGAAGCATCCGCACCTAAAACAGAAAGCAGGGGCTGCATCAGAATAACGCAAAAAACGGAATAGAGGATCCCGCAGAACAGGGAACCGTAAAACCCGAAGGCAGAGCTCTGCCGGAGCGTTTTGAAATCCTTCTGGCCCAGAGCCCGGCTCATCATGCTGGAGCTTCCTACGCCGAACAAATTGTTTACAGCGTTGAAGGCAAGGAGCACGGGAGCAGCCAAAGTGACAGCGGCGGTTTGCACGGGATCATTGATCATTCCCACAAAATACGTATCCGCCAGGCTGTATAACAGCGCCACAAGGCTGCTTGCGACCGTGGGAACGGAAAGCACCGCCACAGCTCTGCCGACCTTTTCACGCTCAAAAAGCTCTATTTTCCTTTCATTGGTCATCTATATGCCTCCAGTAAAATGATGGGATATCAAGGGATTGATACATTATATCACTTAAAGCGGGCTTGAAGCAAGACCAGCCGCTTTTCGGGTGTACCGATGGGGAAAGGAACGGTAAATGCCTTTTGGGGGAGATATGCCTTTCAGGCATATCTGTTCCACAAAATAAGCATTTTACAAAGTCTCCTTCTTTTGCTATATTGGGATCTGCAGTCAGATACGGTCGTTCTGACTGCAAAAGAATGCACCCTGTAAGAACAAAATTGAGAAAGGAATGACCGCATATGAAAAAAATGACCGCCCTATTCCTTGTTCTGTCGGCGCTGTGCTTTTTGACTGCCTGCGCAGGGAAGAACGCCTCCGACAGTTCCGCGGAGCCGCTGAGCACGGCGGATCCCGGCGGCGGAGCTATATCCAAACCTGCTGCAGCAAACGAATCGGCTTTAACGCCTGAGCCCGCCACAACGGCTACACCTCCCGAAGGATATTCATCCGAGGGATCTTCATCCAAAGCTGAACCCGATACCGGTACCAAGGTACTGGTAGCCTATTTCTCCGCTACCGGCAACACCCGCCCGATAGCCAAACATATCGCTGACAGTCTCAAAGCCGATCTTTATGAGATCGTCCCGGAGGAGCCCTACACCGACGCCGACCTGAACTACAGTGACAGCGGCAGCCGTACCTCCATCGAGCAGAACGACCCCGCCGCCCGCCCCGCCATCAGCGGCTCGGTGGAGAACATGGCGCAGTATGATATCGTGTTCGTGGGCTATCCCATCTGGTGGGGCGATGCTCCCCATATCCTGTATACATTCATGGAAAGCTACGACTGGAGCGGCAAGACCGTGATCCCTTTCTGTACCTCCGGCGGCAGCTCGTTCAGCTCCTCCGGCCTTCCGGGTTCCGCTTTGGGCGCCGAGTGGAAACAGGGACGCCGTTTCACCGGCAGCGCAGGCCGGGAGGAGCTGCTGGCCTGGGTCAATGGACTGGGGTTGGAGCTTGCAGCGGAATAAGGGCGAAGGACCAGGTTTTTCCTGGTTCTTTTCCATTTTGAATTCATGCTTAAAAAGCATGATAATATATGTAAAATAAGCATTAGACATGAAATCCGCTGGGTGCTATACTAAGTTTAAGAAATCACCCGGGAGGGATCGAACATGACCGCCATCAAGAAACTGACTGACCGGCTCTCCGGCTCTGCCGGATCCACCGACATGACCACCGGCCGGATTCTGCCCATCCTCATTTCCTTCGCCATTCCCATCATGATCGGCAACCTGTTCCAGCAGCTTTACAGCATGGTGGACACCACCGTGGTAGGCCGGGGTGTTGGAACGCAGGCCCTGGCCGCGGTCGGCGTGACCTCGCCTGTGACGCAGCTTCTGTTGGGCCTTATGATCGGCATGACAAGCGATATGTCCGTGGTGATTGCCCAGCACTTCGGCTCCGGAAACCGGGAAAAGACCCGCAGGGCCATCGCCAGCGGCATTGTCCTTATCGCCGTCGTTTCCGCCTTTGTGACCGTGGCCGGAATTCTTCTCTGCCGCCCGCTGTTCCACCTGATCAACACCCCGGAGGATATCATGGACGGCGCTGTGCTCTACTCCGTCATCACCTTTGCCGGTACTGCCGCCGCGATCGCTTACAACTACGAGGCCGGCGTGCTCCGGGCCTTCGGCAACAGCGCGATCCCCCTGGTGTTCCTGGTGCTGACCTCGCTAGTAAACGTTGGCCTTGATCTGCTGTTCGTGCTGGCCTTCAGCTGGGGCATCGCGGGTGTGGCAGCGGCTACCCTGCTCTCTCAGCTGATTTCCGCTCTGCTGTGCCTCATCTACATGATCAAAAAGGAGCCTCTTGCGCGGCTGACAAGATCCGACTGGAAATGGGACGGCGGGATGGCCCTGCAGCATGTGAAGACCGGCGTGCCCATGGCGTTCTTCGGTTCCCTGCTGGCGGTGAGTTTTCTGGTTCTCCAGGCGGCACTGAACTCCCTGGGCAGCGCGGACGTGGCCGCCTATACCGCCGGGAGCAAGATAGATACCCTGGTGTATCAGGTGCTGGGCGCCTTCGGTACTGCCATTTCCACCTTCGCGGCGCAGAATTACGGCAAGGGTTCCATCGAGCGGGTGCGGGAGGGGGTGCGCAAATGCCTCCTGATCACGGTCATGATCAGCCTGGGCCTGACCGCGCTGATGTTCCTGTTCGGGCGGTCCTTCATGCAGCTGTTCATCGACCCGGCGGAAACCGCGATCATGGGCTCCGCCATACAGTACGTCCGCATCACCTCGGTTTTCTATGTGATTTTAGGCGTGAACTTTATTGTCCGTTTCGCTCTGACCGGCGTGGGCAAGACGGTCATCCCCATGGCCGTAGGCATTACCGAGATCCTCACCCGTGCCGCCGTTACCTATCTGCTGGTGTACCGCATCGGCTTTATGGGCATGACATTTGCGAGCCCCGCCTGCTGGTTCACCTCCACCCTGCTGTGCGTGATCTGTTACAAGCCCATGATGGAAAGCGCCCGAAGGGCCATGGAAAAGCACTTGCGGCAGGCACAGGAATAAGATATAATCATTGAAAGGAAAACACCCGGGAGGCATACCATGGAATTGCGCCTGCTCCAATACTTTCTGACTGTTGCCAGGGAGGAAAATATTACCCGTGCCGCGGAAGCACTTCACATCACCCAGCCGACGCTGAGCCGCCAAATGGTTCAGCTGGAAGAAGAATCGGGCGTAAAGCTATTCGATCGGAGCGTGGGGACAAGGAAAATCGTCCTCACAGGCGAGGGTATTTTGCTGCGCCGCCGGGCCGAGGAGATCCTGGAACTGGTGGACAAGACCCAGCATGAGCTGACAGAACAGGAAGGCCAGGTGCAGGGAACGGTTTCGATCGGGTGCGGGGAGATCGGCTCGGTGGGGCTGCTGCCGGGACTATTCCAGGGCTTCCGGGAGCGGCACCCATTGGTGCAGTTTGACCTGTTTACCGCCGCTAACGACCTTATCTGCGAACGGATGGAGCAGGGGCTCCTGGACTTCGGAGTACTGTTGGGCCCGCCCGCCACGGAGCGGTATGACTGCGTTTTTACCGGCTGGCATGAAAAGTGGGCGGCGCTCATTCCGCCGAAAAGCCCGCTGGCCGAAAAAGAATTTATCACGGCAAAGGATTTGCGGGATGTGCCGCTGATCCTCCCCCGGGGCCTGCACAACGAAGGCCGCCTGGCTCAATGGTTTGGGAGGACATTTCCGAAGCTGCAGCCGGTCGTCACCTGCAACCTGACTGCCAACGCCGCTGCCATGGTAGGGCAGGGTTTGGGCTGCGCGCTGGTGATCGAAGGGACTGTGCCCTTTGACCCCGCTCACGTTGTCAGCCTCCCCCTCTCGCCGGAGATCGCTTCCTCCAGCGTGCTGGCCTGGAAGCGGGGCCAGCCCTTCAGCCGGGCGGCAACGCTGTTCCGGGAGTATGCGAACGGCGTTTTTGAGGGTGAGATAAATCATGCTTTTTGAGCGATTGACAGCAAAATAGCAGCATGTTATAAGTTATTAAAATATCACAATAAAAACAGGGAGGAATTCGGCATGAAAAAGCGAAGAATCGGTCAACTGGAAGTCTCAGCAGTTGGGGCCTGTCCCAGGTATCGGTGGAAACATTGTCAGAGGCCCATGAGGTAACGCCTGTAACAGCTGTACAGAATCTATATAATATGCTGGAGCGGGATTGCGAGCAGGATATTTTCCCCTACTGTATCGAAAACGGTATCGGCGTAGTGCCCTTCTCGCCCATTGCCAGCGGGTTCCTCTCCGGCAAGGTGACGGTGGATACGAAATTTGAAGGCGACGATGTGCGGAAATTCGTTCCCCAGTTTTCCAAGGAGAACCTTGCGGCTAATCAGCCTATTTTGGATATCTTGACAAAATTCTCTTCTGAAAAGGGCGCAACAAACGCGCAGATATCCCTTGCCTGGATGCTCCACAAATACCCCAATGTGGTACCTATCCCCGGCTCCAAAAATCAGGATCGGATCCTGGAAAATCTGGGCGGCGGCAATGTTGAATTGACGGATGATGAGTTTGCGGCACTTGAGGCTGCGTTGGGCCGGTGTAAAGTCTATGGTCACAGGGGCCATGTTGAATCTGATAAAACGAGTTTCAGCAATCATTGGCGGATAAGTGAACAAAAGTAGAGGAGACGACCGGTGAAAGCCGGTCTTTCTTTTTGATCGCAGCAGGGATAATGCTTTTGGGGCATATTTGGCATTCGATATGAGTATTGGACACATAAGGGAATACGCAGTATACTATATTCAGAAAAATCTCCCGGGAAGGAGCCACCCCCATGTTTTCCAATCAAGCGCTGAAAAAACTGATTGTCCCTCTGTTTTTGGAACAGCTTTTGGTGATGCTGGTGGGCATTGCCGACACCTTCATTGTCAGCTACGCCGGGGAAGCCGCCGTGTCCGGGGTTTCCCTGGTGAACTCGTTCAGCACCATCTTCATTTACCTGTTCACGGCCCTGGCCTCCGGCGGCGCGGTGGTGATAAGCCAGTATATCGGACGGGGTGTCAAGGAGGACGCGGGGGAAGCCGCCAGCCAGCTGCTCACGGCCTCAACGTTGTTCTCTCTGGCGATTTCCATCGTGATTCTGACCTTTCACCGTCCCATGCTCAGCCTGCTCTTCGGGAAGGTGGAACCTGCCGTTATGGACGCCTGTGTGGTGTACCTGCGGATTTCCGTGTTTTCCTACCCGGCTTTGGCAGTATACAACGCCGGTGCGCCCTTTACCGCAGCCTAGGCAAAACCAGTGTGACCATGTACATCTCCATTGCCGCCAATGCCATCAATGTTGTGGGCAACCTCATTGGTGTATTTGTGCTGCACGCAGGCGTGGCGGGCGTGGCCTGGCCCACGCTCATTGCCCGGGTGTTTTCGGCGGTGGTCATTACAGCGCTGTGCTTCGGCAAAAGGGCCGACGTCCGCTACACCTGGCGGCAGATCTGCAAATGGAACGG
>CAZNZS010000087.1:0-10262 GCA_964577585.1 uncultured Acutalibacter sp. | reverse complement strand
TGCAAAGCCGTTAGGCGGTCTTTGCGCGGTGTTGCCCATGGATTTTGGGGCAAAGACAGACGAAATAGCTGCCGCTGAGGTGTGCCTGGGCGATTTATTCAGAGGTTCCCCGGTTTACCTCAATTTTTCCATAAATCGGAGCGCTGGGATCGTCTGCTTTTGGCCCTTCCGCCCTGGGAGCGTAATTCTCCTTAGGTCTGCGGGAAGAATTCCTGCGGTTATCGAACCCGCCCCTGCTTCCGCGGCGGTCATTCCGCCTGTTATCTCTGCGGGGGAACCGCTCGCCGCCTTCCGGCCCGATCACAACATGGCGGTTCATGTCTTCGCCCTCGCTCCAGGACTTCGCGCCCTCTACCGTCTGCACGGCGGTGTGAATAATGCGGCGCTCATAGGGATTCATGGGCTCCAGAGAAGAATTTCTGCCGGATTTTACGGCACGAAGCGCCATGCGCTTTCCCAGCGCCTCCAGAGTATCCTTGCGCTTTTCGCGGTAGTTTCCCACATCCAGCGTGATGCGGTAATAGGAATCCTCCACGTGATTTGCCACCAGAGAGGCCAGATACTGCAGGGCATCGAGAGTTTCGCCCCTGTGGCCGATGATAAAGCTGATGTTTTCGCCGGAGAGCTTCAGCTCCGCGCCGTTTTCCTCATGGTTGATCTCTACGGTCACATCGGGAAGGCCCATGGCCTTCAGTACCTCTTTCAAATAGGAGGACGCCGCTTCGGCGGGATCGGACTTTTCTTCTACGAAGGCTCTTACCCTGGCCGGGCTTCCTCCAAACAGACCGAAGGTTTTCTTTGTGGGCATTTCCAGAATTTCCATTTCCGCTTCGGTAGTGTCGACACCCAATTCTTCGCAGGCCTTTTCAAAGGCTTTTTCTACGGTCTCACCTTTTGCCACGGCTTCTCTTATCATATCGTTCCTTCCTTTCAGCAAATTTTCAGCAGCATATGCCGGCAGATCCTCCCGGGGAGGATCCGCATGTTTCACATTATTTTTTCGTTCCGATATAGGCGCTGGAATTGTCTGAGCCGCCCTTTTTCTTTTTCGCGGACTGCTTCGTTTTGGCAGCCTGCTTTTTCTGGCTGCCGTCAGGAGAAGCAGCTTTGGCTTCCAGCCTGTCCGCGATCTGCTTTTGAGCCGCGGCGGGAAGAGGCCGCACGTTTGCTTCGGCCAATTCCAGAGTAACGGCTCTTCTTGCTTCGTTTTGCGCCGTCATCTGCGCGACGCTGAAATACCTGTTGGTGATGATGCTCTGGAGCCAGCTTGTCAAAGAAGAAATGACCCAGTAAAAGCCTACGGCAGCGGGCATGGTGTAGGCCCAGTAAAGGCTGATAAGCGGGAACACAAACGCCATGACCAGCATGCAGCCCTGCTGCTTCTGACCGGTAGTCTTCTTCTGATACCACATGGTATAGATCTGGAAAGCAAAGCCGCTGACCAGAGAAAGCACCGGAATGAGCCACAAAAACGATGTAAAGCTGGCGCCCTGAGGCGTTGCCAGAAGATCCAGACCCAGGAAACGGAAGCCGCCGGAAAAGCTCACGATGCGGCCGATCTCCTTTTCCGTGAACCCGCAGACCGAGATCAGGTTTTCCCGCAGAGAAGGAAAGCTGTGAATGATCTGCAGCTCGGAATAAAAGGAGTTTGAGGAATTGACCACGCCGGGGATCCTTGAAATGTAGTCGGTGGCCTTTGCCACAGCCTCGGCGGAAATGTGCAGGGTATTGGAAAGGGGCCTGATGACCGAATAATAAATTCCAAGCATGATGGGGAAAGGAAGAAGGGTGGTCAGGCATCCGCTGGCTGGATTTACGCCTTCCTTTTCATAGAGCTTCGCAAGCTCTTCGTTATACTTTTCGCGGTTATTTCCGTATTTCTGCTGAAGCTCCTTCTGCTTTTCAGACAGCCTTGACTGAGATGTCATGGTCCTCTGCTGCTTAATACCGGTTGGGAAAAGAACGATCTTCAGAATGATCGTAAACAGAATGATCGCGACGCCGTAGTTTCCGAAAATACTGTACAGAAACCAGAGCAGGTACCCCAAGATGCTTCCGAAAAAATCAAATATAGACGTCATTACTGTAAAAGCTCCTCTTTTGTCAGCTTTCCTGCTTTTTCCTCTTTTTCTCCGGCACAGGGTCGTACCCGCCCCGGCTCCAGGGATTGCAGCGCAAAATACGCCATATGGTAAGAGCGCCGCCCTTGAGGGCGCCGAATCTTTCAATAGCCTCGATCCCGTATTGAGAGCAGGTAGGTATATACTTACACATGGCAGGCATCCTCGGAGATATGGCGGCGCGGTAAAATTCAATGAGCTTAATGAGTATCCGCTTCACTGTATCACCCTTTTGCTGCCCTTTCGGCCTTGCCGGCAAGAACCCCCGCGGCGGAAAGCTGTTTTTCCAAAGCCCTTCCCACAGCGGTGCTCTTTTCTTTTCCGGTCCTTCCTCTGGCGACAAAAACAAGGTCGTATCCAGGCTTTACCTGTTCGGATATCTGCCGGTACGCTTCCCGGATCACACGGCGCGCCCGGTTTCTTTCCACTGCGTTTCCTACTTTTTTGCTGGTGGTGATCCCCACCCTGGTAACTTTCAGCTGATTTTTCCGCACATAAGATACCACCAGGGACCCCACAAGGCTTTTTCCCTTTGTGTAAGCCCGGCGGAAATCGCTATTCCTGCAAATAGACACGATCTCTTTCATGAAAGCTGCTCCAAAAAAAATACGAAACAAAGAAAGGCCACGCTAGGTGACCTTCGTAGCGCCTTAGTAAGAAAGACGCGCTCTGCCTTTTGCTCTGCGGCGTGCAAGCACCTTGCGTCCGTTTCTATCGGACATTCTTTTACGGAACCCATGCTCCTTTTTTCTGTGGAGCTTCTTCGGCTGATAGGTTCTCAGCATAGAAAAACCCTCCTTTCGGGTATTGCCTTTTACGGTTGTGATCCATACTTCGGCTAACCTTGCGATTACCCATTATACAGTAAAGCCAAGGCGCGTGTCAATAAAATTTTTCCAGGTTTTTCAGCGGAAACGCAAGGTTTCCCTCTTTTCCTTTTCTTCTCATTTCAAAATACAGAATACCTGGGGTATGAATTCTGAAAAAAGCACAAGTTCTAGTGTCTTATTCAAAAAAATGATTTTCCAGGCCATTCTTTCAAAAAAAATTGAAAAATTGTCGTGCAAAGAAGCTCGTTTTATGATATACTGTGAAATGAATATCGGCATTTCCGAAAACAGGGAAACCTTCTTTTGTTGCCCGCGGCGGAAAGGCTTTTTGTGAAGGGGAAAATATTTTGGAATCTTTTAACGAGGCGTGGGAGCTGATCTGCAATTACTGCAGGTCCAATATATCCGAGGTGGCTTTTGAAACCTGGTTCAACAGGCTGATTCCCGTTTCCTTGGATTTTGAAAAGGGAGTGGCTGTGATCGAGGCTCCCAATGAATTTCATAAGCAGACTCTTCTAAGGTGCTACAGTGAGCTGTTGAACCGGGCCTTTCAGGAGGTTTTTGGCTCTAAAATAGAATTTACCTTATCTGTGCCGGACAAGGGCACGGAACGGGCAAAAGAAAACTCAGAGGAAAATAAGGACGAGGAGACCTACTCCTTTGAAAATTTCGTGGTGGCGCCTTCCAACAGCTTCGCTCACGCGGCCTGCCAGGCAGTGGCCGCGCAGCCTGCCACACTTTATAATCCTCTGTTTATCTACGGAAATCCCGGGCTGGGAAAAACTCATCTGATGAACGCTGTGGGAAAGGAATTCAAAAAGAACTTCCCGGACCGCACGGTCGTCTATATCAAGGCTGAGGATTTTACCAACGAGGTCATTGACGCGATCAGAACAGGAACCATGCCCAACGTTCGAAGCAAATACAGAACGGCGGACCTGTTTCTTTTGGACGACGTTCAGTTTATTGCCGGCAAGGTCCAGGTGCAAGAAGAATTCTTCCATACCTTTGAGACGCTCCACGAAGCAAAGAAGCAGATCGTCCTCACATCGGACCGGCCTCCAAAGGAGATCTCCACCCTTGAGGAAAGGCTGCAGTCCAGATTTGAATCGGGGCTTCTGGCAGATATTCAGGCACCGAATTTTGAAACCCGCGTAGCCATCATCAACAGAAAGGCGGAATCTCTGGAATTTGAAATTCCCGGTGTTGTGGCAGAATATATCGCAAACAAGCTGAAAAACAACGTCCGTCAGCTGGAGGGCGCTGTCAAGAAGCTCAGGGCTTTCCACCTGTTGGAGGAAAAGCCCGTAAACATCGCCACAGCCCAGGCCGCCATCAGCGACATTATCAATAACAGCCAGCCTGCCCCCGTCACGGTGGACATGATCATCGAAGAGGTGGCAAGGACCTTTGGAAATATAACGCCGGAGGATATCAGGTCCCAGAAGCGCACCTCCTCCATTTCCGACGCGAGGCAGCTTTCCATGTATATTGTGAGAGAGATCACGGATCTTTCCATGGTGGACATCGGACAGACCTTTGGCGGAAGAGACCATTCCACTGTGGTTTACGCCATCCGTCAGGTGGAAAAGAAAATCAAGCAGGACGCACATACAAGGGACATCGTAAACGACATTATCAAGAACATCAGAGACCACTGAAGTTCTCCACAGTTTCTTTCACAATCCACATTTTTCTTTCCACAGAAATGTGAACAAGATGGGGAAAGAAAAAACTTCCACAATTTGTCCACAGAAGAAATTGGAAAATAAAATCGGAATATTTCAAGCTGAAATGGGAAGAATAAATGAGTTTCCACAAATCCACAGGCTCTACTACTACTTCTAAATCCATTATATCATAACAAATATAAAAAGGCCTTTTTGAAAAGACCGGAAAGGAATCAATTATGAAATTCACAGTAACGAGATCTGACATTACCGAGGCTGTTTCCAATATTCAAAGAGCGGTTTCCGCAAAAACCTCCATTCCGGCATTGGAATGCATTCTGATGACAGCTTCCGAGGAAAAGCTTGAGCTTTGCGCCTATGATCTGGAGCTGGGCATGACCACAGTCATTCCCGCCAGAGTGGAAGAGCCGGGCAAAACTGCCCTTACGGCAAAGATTTTTTCTGACATTGTAAGAAAAACGCCGGATGAATTCATCACGATCACCGTGGACGACAAGATGATGACCTCCATCGAAAGCGGTAACAGCAAATTCTCCATCATCGCGAATCCCGCCGAGGAATTTCCGGAGCTGCCGAAGCTTTCCGATTCCACAAAGATAGAGCTTCCTTCCAATATTTTGAAAAGCATGATCCGCCAGACACTGTACGCCGTGGCGGAAAGCGACGCCAAGGCCATCCATATGGGCAGCATGTTCCACATTGAAAAGGGAATTTTAGATGTGGTATCCGTAGACGGGTTCCGGCTTGCAAAGCGCAGCGAGGCTGTGGATATTCAGGACGAGATCTCCTTCGTTGTTCCCGGCAAGACGCTTGGAGAGATCCTGCGCCTTCTGAAGGATACCGACCAGAAGGTGGAGATTTCGGCAGGGCGCCGCCATATCTTATTCAACATCGATAACTATGTGGTCATTTCCAGTCTCCTGGAAGGCGAGTTCTTAAATTACAGAGCCGCGATCCCGACCGAGGGAAAGACGGAGGCCGTGGTAAAGACGAGAGAAATGATGGACAGCGTGGAGCGCGTTTCCCTGCTGATAAACGACAGGTTGAGAAGCCCCATCCGCTGCCAGTTCTCCGATCATGAGATCCGCCTGCTCTGCACCACCACCATGGGCCGGGCAAGCGACCAGATCTTTTCCGAAATTACGGGCGAGGACGTGGAGATCGGCTTTAACAACAGGTACCTGTTGGATGCTTTCAGGAATACAGAGTGCGACGAAGTGAAAATGCAGCTTGGAGGCGCACTGAGCCCCATGGTCATCCGACCGAAGGAGGGCGACAGCTTTGAGTTTCTGGTGCTGCCTGTAAGACTGAAAAACGATTAAGGCGGATAAAAAAAATGGAACAGATCCACATTGAAACGGAATTTATCCGTCTGGATTCCCTGTTGAAGCTGACCGGCTGGGTAGATACCGGCGGACAGGCAAAGAGCCTGATCCAAAGCGGTAAGATCAGGGTAAACGGCGAAATCTGCACTATGCGGGGGAAAAAAATGCGCCCCGGGGATATTGCCGAATACCATGGGAAAAAAGCGGAAGTTTCTTAAAAAAAGCGTGACCTTGAGCTGATCTGCCCAAAAAGCGCTTATGACAGATACTGAATACTACGCGCTGAGGGAAAGCTATGTTTGTGCAGCGGCTCACTTTGAAAAATTTCAGAAATCTTCAGGACGGAGAGTTTTTCCCCTGCAAAGAGGGAAACGTCATATACGGTGACAACGCTCAGGGAAAAACGAATCTTCTGGAAGCGCTTTGGCTTTTTACCGGCGGCCATTCCTTCCGGGGGGCCAAGGACAGCGAGCTGCCGAGACTTGATCGGGAGAAGGATGTGAACGCTCCGAACGCTTCCCTTTCCCTTGATTTTTTCAGTGAAGGCCGGGACCAGAACGCGGTCCTGCAGATTGACAATGGCCGAAGGAGCTCTGTGATCAACGGAGTGAAAAAGAAAACGGGCTCCGCTTTGGTGGGAAAGGTGCGGGCCGTCATATTCTCTCCGGAGCATCTTTTGCTGATCAAGGAGGGGCCTGCCCGCCGCAGAGCCTTTCTGGACGGAGCTCTCTGTCAGCTGAGACCGGGCTTCGCCACGGCTCTGGGCATGTACCAGAGGGTCATGCTTCAGAGGAATGCTCTGCTCAAAGATATGAATAAATTTCCCGAGCTTGCCGATACCCTTGAGGTGTGGGACATGAGGCTGGCCCATCTGGGCGCTCAGGTGATCGCGGAGCGGAAAAGCTATATTGACCGTCTATGTCCCAAGGCGGCAGCCGTTTATGAAGGCATATCCCATGGAAAAGAAACACTTTCCGTAAAATATTCCCCAACTGTCAAGAGCTCTGTGGAAAACCTTACGGTTTCCGAAACGGAGGAGATGTTCCTGAAAGAACTGAAACGGACGCTTTCCTCCGATATCCGTTTTGGCTTTACCTCCATTGGACCCCATCGGGACGATCTTGAGATCACGTTAAACGGGATCTCCGCCAGAACTTACGGTTCCCAGGGACAGCAGCGCAGCGCAGTGCTTGCCTTAAAGCTGACAGAGGCGGAAACTCTTGCGGAAAGCTCTGAGGAACCGCCCATTGTCCTTCTGGACGACGTGATGAGCGAGCTGGACCAAAGCCGCCAGGATTATCTGCTCAACAACCTGTCAGACCGACAGGTGTTTATCACCTGCTGCAGCCCGGAAACCGTGAGCCTGCAGAAAACGGGAAAAAGGTTCTGCGTGACAGGCGGCGTGATCCGCGCGGAAGAGGTTTCATGATATGTATCTGCATTTGGGACAAAATGTTATCGTGAGAGAGGACAGGGTCCTCGGGATCTTTGATATGGACCATTCCACCATATCGAAGCATACAAGGGAATTCCTTTCCAGAGCACAGAAGGAAAACAGAGTGGTCAATGTTTCCATGGAGCTGCCGAAATCCTTTATCGTGTGCGAGGAAAAAGGGACGCAGACAGTCTATATTTCACAGATAGCGCCGTCTACTCTGCTGAAAAGAGCCCAGTCCGGCGCGCTGCTGGACGATCCGACACTGAAAAAAGAAGCGAGAAAGGAAAAATGAGCTATGCAGTATTTTGGCATTCCCTCCTGCCCTTATTGCAGGAAACGGATAAACCTGATCAGAATATGGTCGCTGAAGCGCCAGGGAGAATATCAGTGCCCAAGGTGCTCCGGGATTTCAAATATCTATCTTTCCCCGCTGATCTACGTGTTCGCGCTGTTGGCTGTTTTCTCGGGAGGCGCCCTCTATTTTTTCCATAAGTTCGTGCTGGACGATGTTTCCCTGTCCACCATCTGGCAGGTGGCGCTGCCCTTTGCCGTATTTTTTCTTGTGAGTCTGTTCCTTGTCTATCTGGAAAAGCCGGTGATCAAAAAGGTGCCGAAGGCCGAGCTGCAGAAGGGCCGCAGAAAAAGTCCGGAAGAACGTCCGGTTTCTTCCGGCAGGCAGCCCTCTCTTTCCGGAGGAGCGGTTTCCTATGATTCTGACGAATACCTGCCGAAGGGAGAATACCGCACCGGTACCATTCCGAAAATGGGGCCCTCCCCCGAAGCCCAGCACACCTCCGTGGTGGAGCTGCCAAAGGCAAGGCCGGTACAAAGAAGGCCGGAAGCCTATCATACCGAGGACAGGAGGCCCGCCCAGGGGACTGCCCGTCCCGCTTCCGCATTGAGGACGGATCCCTCCTTCCGTCCTACTTCCACGCCGGCGGCTCCCGGAGCAGCCGTGCCGGTACGCACAGCGCGGAGCACTGTTTCACAGAGTGCCGTTTCTTCTCACATCCCCGCGACCGAAAGCGTAAGAAGAAGGCCGGAGGCGGAAAAACCGGATCCGCAGAGCTTCTCTTCCGGCGATTTCTTTTCCAAATATGACGATCCCGAATATGTGGAACGCCGCTTAAAGGAAATACGGGAAAAGAAAGGACCGGAGGGCTGAACCGGCCCTTGCAGGCTTGTGCCCGGAAAAAACAGAAAAATGAGATAAAAATGCCTGAGATCTTCTGAAAACATGGAGATTTCAGGCATTTTCCTGTTTACAAAAAAGTGAAAATCTGGTATACTGTTCTTATACTATTATAAAGGGAATTTTCGCAATCAGACAGGCTGAATTGAGAAAATCACAGGGGAAGGGCCTAAAATGATCTGGGGACCTTCAGACCCGAAAAGTATGATTTAGGGGGCATCAGCTTTGGATATCAATGAAAAAAATCTGGAAGACATGGCGAGACCCGACGCCGAAAAAGCTTACGACGGCGATCAGATCCAGGTTCTGGAGGGCCTGGAGGCCGTTCGGAAGCGCCCCGGCATGTATATCGGCTCCACAGGCCCCAGAGGCCTTCATCACCTGGTCTATGAGATCGTGGACAACGCCATCGACGAAGCGCTGGCAGGCTTCTGCGACAAGATCGTGGTCAAGATCCTGCCGGGAAATATCATCTATGTTTCCGACAACGGCCGGGGCATTCCCGTAGGCATTCAGCACAAGACAGGTCTGCCCGCCGTGACAGTGGTCTTTACCATTCTTCACGCCGGCGGCAAATTCGGCGGCGGAAGCTATAAGGTGTCCGGCGGCCTTCACGGCGTAGGCGCTTCCGTGGTAAACGCCCTTTCCGAGTGGCTGGAGGTAGAGGTAGTCCACGAGGGCGAGCTTTATTATCAGCGCTTTGAGCGGGGCAAGGCCGTGACGGAGCTGGAAAACAGGGGAAGGGCTCCCGAGGGCAGGAAAAGCGGCTCTGTCATATGCTTTAAGGCTGATCCCGAGATCTTCAAGGAGACTACCACCTACACCTATGACATACTGCAGCAGCGCCTGCGGGAGCAGGCGTTCCTGAACGCCGGCGTCAGCATAGAGCTGATCGACCAGCGGGACCCCGAGGAGCGCATTCCGGAGGAGCAGGACCGAGAGGGCTTTCTCTCAAACACCTATTGCTATGAAGGCGGCATCCGCTCCTTCGTGGAGTATCTCAACAAGAAAAAATCTGCCGAGGTGCTTCACCCCGAGGTCATGTATTTCTCGGCTGAGGCGGCGGACGGGAACTCCACCGCGGAGATCGCCATGCAGTATACGGACAGCTACAACGAGCTGACCCTTTCCTTTGCCAACAATATTCATACCACCGACGGCGGCACCCATGAAGAGGGCTTTCGCCGGGCGTTGACCAAGGTGCTCAACGACTATGCCAGAAAGTATAACATCCTCAAGGAAAACGACAAGAACCTTTCCGGCGAGGACGTGCGGGAAGGCCTGACCTGCGTGATCAGCGTAAAGCTGAAGGAGGCCCAGTTCGAGGGCCAGACCAAGGCAAAGCTGGGCAACACGGAAATGGCCTCTCTTGTAAGCTCCATGATCAACGACAAGATGACCACCTTCCTGGAAGAAAACCCGGGCGTGGGCAGGGCGATTTTGGATAAGGCGCTGACGGCCTCCCGGGCCAGAGAAGCGGCCAGAAAGGCAAGAGACCTGGCCAGAAGAAAGACCGCCCTGGAATCCGGGCAGATGCCGGATAAGCTCCAGGACTGCAACGAGCGGGACCCCGCTCTCTGTGAGCTTTATATCGTGGAGGGCGACTCCGCCGCGGGCTCGGCCATCGACGGCCGGGACAGCCGGTTCCAGGCCATCCTGGCCATGT
>CAZNZS010000086.1:0-10315 GCA_964577585.1 uncultured Acutalibacter sp. | reverse complement strand
TCCTGTCATTCTGAGCGAAGCGAAGAATCTCGTCCTTTATGCCCTTGCCCTTCTCTAACGACTAACAACTTACGACTAATAACTGGATTGACAAATAAGAAAAAAAGCGTATAATAGGAAACACAAGATGTGCAACAAGCGTTTCCTATGGAAGAAAAGGGTGAGAAAATGCCGCCGAAAGCAAAATTTACGCGGGAGCAGATCATTGACGGCGCGGTGGACGTGATCAGAAAAAAGGGCGCGTCCGGCCTGACGGCAAGAGCGCTGGCGGCGGAGCTTGGTTCCTCCGCAAAGCCCATCTTCGGTTTCTTTCAGAGCATGGAGGAAGTACAGAAGGAGGCGATGGCCCGGGCTGACAGGATCTACCAGGCATATCTGCAAAGGTCCATGAGCAAAGGGAACTACCCGCCCTATAAGGCAAGCGGTATTGCTTATATCCGGTTTGCGGGAGAGGAAAAGGAGCTTTTCAAGCTCTTGTTCATGCGGGACAGGACGGGAGAAGCGGTCGTGGAAAATCGGGAAGCAGTGCGGCCCCTGCTTCAGCTGCTGATGAAAAATATGGGGCTCAGCGAAGAGGAGGCCTACCTGTTCCACATAGAAGCCTGGCTCTACGTTCACGGGATCGCTACCATGATGGCGACCTCTTACCTCAATTGGGACACGGAATTTATCAGCAGGGCGCTGACAGATTTTTACGAGGGCTTAAAGTACCGCTACACGGGAGGAAAATAAGATGGACGCGATCAAAACAGAAGGGCTGACAAAGCGCTATAAGGATCTGACAGCCGTGGACCGGCTGGATCTGAGCGTGAAGCAGGGAGAGCTTTTCGCTCTGCTTGGGGTGAACGGAGCAGGGAAAACAACGACCATTAAAATGCTCACTTGTCTGACAAAGCCCTCGGAGGGCGGTGCCTTTGTCAACGGAAAAAGCATTCTGATAGATGCAAACGGGGTAAAAAGCGTCATCGGAGTCTCTCCCCAGGAGACCGCCGTGGCTCCCAATTTAAGCGTGAGGGAAAATCTGGAGCTGATGTGCGGCGTTCACGGCTTTCAGAAGAAAAGGCGGGAGGAAAAGCTCAAAGAGCTTTCCGAGCAGTTTGAGCTTAGCTCCGTCCTAAAGAAGAAGGCGGGCAAGCTCTCCGGGGGCTGGCAGCGCAGGCTGAGCATTGCCATGGCCCTGATCAGCGAACCGCAGATCCTGTTCCTGGATGAGCCCACCCTGGGTCTTGACGTGCTGGCAAGAAGCGAGCTGTGGGACGCCATACGGGCGCTGAAGGGAAAAATCACCATGATCCTCACCACCCATTACATGGAGGAAGCAGAAGCCCTTTCCGACAGGGTCGGCATCATGAAGGACGGAAAGCTGCTGGCTCTGGGTACGGCAGAGGAGATCAAAGCACGGGCCGGCAAAGAGAAATTCGAAGACGCCTTTGTGGCTATTGTAAAGGGGGAAACGAAGCGGTGAAAATGCTTACTTTTTCGAGCAGAACGGCAAAGGAGATCCTGCGGGATCCGCTGACCCTTTTCTTTGGGCTGGGCTTTCCCCTGATCCTTCTGGGGCTGCTGACGGCGATCCAGGCCAACGTGCCCGTGGAGCTTTTTGAGATAGGCCGCCTGACGCCGGGTATCACGGTGTTCGGCCTTTCCTTTATGACGTTGTTTTCCGCCCTGCTTCTTTCCAAGGACAGGGAAAGCGCCCTGCTTCAGAGGCTTTACACCACGCCTCTAACTGCCGCAGGCTTTATCTTCGGGTATACGCTGCCCCTTTTGCCCATGGCGCTGGCACAGGGCGTGATCTGCTATATCGCGGCGCTGCTGATGGGCCTGAAACTAAAGCTGACGATTCTTTACGCACTGCTGTTCCTGATCCCCGTGGCTTT
Organism: uncultured Acutalibacter sp.; assembly: GCA_964577585.1. GTDB lineage: Bacteria > Bacillota > Clostridia > Oscillospirales > Acutalibacteraceae > Acutalibacter. Next base: position 8,435 of record CAZNZS010000086.1, on the reverse strand, counting down.
GTTTTTTATTTCTCTCGGACTCATCTGCGGCAGTGTGCTCAGTTCAAAGCAGGTGGGGGGAGTTTGCGGAGCGCTGCTGACAAACCTTTCTGCCTGGCTTTCCGGGATCTGGTTCGATGTGAAGCTTGTGGGCGGCGTTTTTGAAAAAATAGCCGATGTTCTTCCCTTCATCCATGCCGTGGAGCTGGAAAGGGCCGCTTTCCGCGGCGACTTTGCCGGGATATTTCCCCACCTGTGGTGGGTGCTGGGCTACACTGCCGCCGCCGCGGCAGGGGCCGTCCTGCTGTTTTTGCGGCAGATGAAAAAGCAATAAGGCGGGCTGTTCCCCTGTGGGGAGCGGTCAAAGTGCGGCTCAGAAGAATTTGTATTTCCTGTGAGGCTCCTCAAAAAGCTTCCACCGGAGCCAGTCGTCCAGAAATACCGCCCCAAGGGAAACAACGGCCCAAAGCAGCGAGTAGGGCAGGCAGATTTGGCCCCAAAGGTTCAGGGGCATATTGGAATAGTCCCAGACATTCCAGCCCATCAGCACATTTACGAAAAGGCCGGTCAAGAGCTCCAGCACCGTAATGATCCCGCCGCCCAGGAGCATCTGCCAGAAAAGCCCCAGGCTCCGGCAAAATCTTTCATTGATCTCCCCGATGAGCAGGAAGCACATGCCGCCCAGGAGCAGCATACTCCAATGGGAGCGGCCTCGGGCAATCTCTTCGATCAGAACGTACAGGACCCCTCCGATGCAGAACAGGACGAAAGCCCTGCAGCTCCGCTGCATTCTTTTCATGAGATATCACCTCCGTTTTTCTTTTCCCTAAAGCTTATGCGGGGAACATTTTTCTGAGAAGGCGGAGTCCGTAAAAGAAAACACGCAAAAAAACCGGTCCCTGAAAACGGGATCGGTTTTGATGATTTTGAAAAGGCTTATATGGGCAAAAGCGTAAGCAGGCCGAAAATAAGGGGTTGGTGCAGAAGATAGATCAAAAGGCTGTGCCGTCCTAAAAAAGCGAGGGGGGCAAAGCCGGGACGCAGGCACTCCATTACCTTCTCATGCCGGGAAAGGAGCTTCCAGAGGAAATATCCTGCGGCGTAGAGGAAAAACCAGGGAAACAGCGGAAAATAATCCGCGGAGAAAAAGGTGGGCGAGTGAAAGCCCAGAACCGCAAACAGATCTGTTTGAGAAAGAAGCTCCTGCAAGGGATATAAGATCGGCCGGTCAAAGCTCAGAGAGCCTACGGAGAAGTGCCGGGTCAGGAAAAGCAGGAACAGAGAAACGCCAAGACCCAGCGGGGCGGGGATGCCCCAATGCAGCTTATCAAAGAGCCGCTTCAGCGCCGTGAACAGCAGTGCGGAAAGACCAAGGAGGGTGAGTACACCGTACTGAATGAGCTCTGAAGGAATGACAAAATAGGTGACCAGGGTGATCATGGCCCCGCAGCCCACCAGGATCAGCCCATGCCGTAGAGGGCGGCGGGAAAAGCTCCAGCAAAAGCCGGAAAGCAGGATAAAGGTCCAGCAGATGCTTTGCTGCCAGAGATAGCCAGGCATGCCGTAAAACCAGGGCACAGGTATGCCGATGATATTTACCAGGTCATACATCCCGTGAAAGGCGATCATACTCAGAAGGCACAGGCCCCTAAGGGAATCCAGCATAGCATAGCGGGGGTGCGGCTCAGAGGTACTCAATAGCCCAGTACCCCACGGAGAGATTCGTCGTCCTCGATCCAGTCTGAAACATTGATCACCCGGTAGTTGTCCCTGTCGTCCCGTACGATGACCCGCTCTATGCCGGCGTTTATTACCATGCGCTTGCACATGGAGCAGCAAACGGCGTCTTTGATGTACTCGCCGGTGTCCACCTCTTTGCCCACCAGATAAAGGGTGGCGCCCAGCATATCCCGGCGTGAGGCGGAAATGATGGCGTTTGCCTCCGCATGGACGCTACGGCAAAGCTCGTATCGCTCTCCTCTCGGGACCCCCATTTTCTGGCGCAGGCAGTAGCCCAGGTCGGAACAGTTCTGCCGTCCTCTGGGAGCGCCCACATAGCCGGTGGAGATGACCTCGTCTTCCCTGACGATCACGGCCCCGTAATGCCTGCGAAGGCAGGTGCACCGTTGGGAAACGGTTTCCGCCAGGTCCAGATAATAATTCGTTTTGTCGCGCCGCATCAGCTTTTCCATAAAACGCTCTCCCTTATTTTGGGAACCGCTGAATAAATCGTCCAGACACACCTCAGCGGCAGATGTTCCGCCTGCCTTCGCCCCAAACTCCTTGGGCAACACCGTACAAAGACCGCCTAACGTCTTTGTACCCGCCTTGCTTGCAGATTTTCCGCCATATTTCACAAAAGCCCTCGGCCATACACAAAGTATGGCCTGCGGTTTTTGCTTCATCTGGTGAAAAATCTGGCTGCACAATCCGGGCACAATCCTTGTGCGGCGTTGCCCCTGAAATACACCAAGTATTCCTGCGATTTTGGGCCTTTGACATACGAAATATCTTCTCGCCGATCTGGTCTGTTTGATTTAATCAGGGATTCCTAAGATTTCCACCAGTATACACTATTTCACCGCATTGCGCAATATGTTGTGTCGATCAGAAAACAGCGAGCTTTACAACAGACGGAAAAACGTGTAAAATGAAAAGTGAAAACTTGCAAAATGGGGAGGGATACCCATGGCCTCGGCCATTGTAGGGACCGGCTTTTTCCTTTTCTTTCAGGCCTGCGGGACAGTGACAGCGTTTCGGCTGTTTCAAAGGGAAAGCGGCGGCGTCCGGCTTTTGCTGGGCAGTGTGCTGGGCAGTATGATGCTTCAATGGCTTCCGGTACCCTTTGCCTTTTTTCTGGGATTTTCCAAGGCGGCCCATCTCTGCGCCATGGCGCTGGCGGCAATGATTGCGGCCTTTGCCGCTTTTACGCGGCGGGGGAAGGCTTCTCCCGGCTTCAGGGACTGCTTTTCCGCTTTTTTATGCCGGAAATTTTTGTGGGTCATCCTCTGTATGGCGCTGTTTTTCTGCTTTCTTGTTTGGCATTCCTTCTTGTATCAGAACGGAAGAATCTATTCGAGCCAGGCCACCTACGGCGACATGAGCATGCACCTGAGCTTTATCACAAGCATTGCAAGGCAGGGGACCTTCCCTCCCAACTATTCGCTTCTGCCCTTCGCGAGGCTTTCCTATCCGTTTTTGAGCGACAGCATATCATCTTCTCTGTATATTTGGGGCGTTCCGCTGCGGTGGGCCTATTTCCTGCCGATGGCCTTTGCGGGAGCCCAGGTGTTTTTCGGATTTTACCTGTTTGCTCAGCGGCTTTTAAGCTCCGGAAAGAAGGCGGCCTTTGCCTGGATGCTGTTTTTCTTTAACGGCGGCTTCGGCTTCCTGTATTTTCTGGGAGACAGGGAGAGTTTTCAAAGGATCTTTACGGAGTTTTACCAGACGCCTACGAACCTTGTGAGTGAGAACATCCGCTGGGTCAACGTGGTGGTGGATATGATGCTGCCCCAGCGGGCGACTCTGTTTGGCTGGGCAGTGCTGTTTCCCACGATGTATCTGCTTTACCGGGCGCTGTATCAGGGAGAAAAGAGGTATTTCCTTTTTGCCGGTGCGGCGGCAGGGCTTTTGCCGATGATACACACCCATTCCTTTTTCGCGCTGGCGCTTCTCTGCGGCGTATGGCTTTTCTGCCGGCTTTTGAAGGGCGTTTCCCGGGAACGGGCGGGCCTGCTTGCCGGAAAGGTGATCGTTCTGGTATGGATCCCCCTTTTTTGCCTGATCCAGTATTTGCTGGGAATTTTTCACGGGCTGGAATCAAACGGCCTGCTGTGGGCGGCGGTGATCGCGGCGGGGGTTTTTGTGGTCAGTATGCTCTGGCTCCTTATCTGCAATATCCGTTCCGGAAACGGTCGGGAGCTTATGGGGACCTGGGGCGTCCTATTTGTAACGGCCTGCGCTCTGGCTGTTCCCCAGCTTCTGTTCTGGACCTTCGGGCAGGCGGGCAGCGGCGGCTTTATCCGGGGCCATTTCGGGTGGTCCATGGAAGGGGAAAACTACCTTTGGTTCTACTTAAAGAACCTGGGGCTGGCAGGGATCCTGGGGCTTTTGGGACTTTTGACCGTGAGATCGGAAAGCTTTTCCAAATATTCTCCAGTGCCGGTCATCTGGTTTTTAGCAGAGTTTGTGGCCTTTCAGCCAAACACTTATGATAACAACAAGCTTCTCTATGTGGCCTACGCCCTCCTCTGCTGCTGTGGCGCGGAATTTGGAGGAAAGCTTCTGGAGAAGCTTTCAAAGAAGTGGCTGCGGTACGGTACGGCCGCGGCAGCGGTGTTCCTCTGCAGCTTTTCCGCGGTGCTCACCATGGGGAGGGAAAGTGTGGCCCAATACGAGCTTTTTGGGGACGGCGCCATTTCGCTGGCACGGTATGTGGAGGAGAACACGCCGGCGGACGCGGTGATCCTGACGGACACCAGGCATAACAATGAGATCTGCGTGTTGGCGGGCAGAAACGTGGTTTGCGGGTCCCCTTCCTATCTTGCCTTCCACGGTCTTCCCTTCGCTAGAAACGAGTGGGCGGTCCGGCAGATGTATGAAAAACCAGAGAAATACGAAGGCTTCTTTCAGGAGTTCGAAGTGGCTTATGTGCTGATCAGCGATTTTGAGCGCTCTTCCTACGAGGTGGATGAAAAGGCTCTTGCGGCCCGTTTTGAAAAGGTTTATGATGACGGAGTGAGGGCCCTTTTCAAAACAGGCTTCTGAAAACGAAAGTGAAAGGAACTGAGAAATGAACAGGCTTTCCGATATCTCTTATATCAAAGAAATCCTGCTGCGCCATGGCTTCCATTTTTCCAAGGCGTTGGGGCAGAATTTTATCGTGAACCCTGGAATATGCCCCCGCATGGCCGCGGAATCCGGAGCGGACCGGGCCGCCGGGGTCATCGAGATCGGTCCCGGCGTCGGAGTGCTGACGTGGGAGCTTTCCCAGGTGGCGAAAAAGGTGGTGGCCATCGAGCTGGACAGAAGGCTGTTCCCAGTGCTGTCCGAAACGCTCGCCGATTGCCCCAATGTGGAGCTGGTGGAGGGAGACGTGCTGAAGCTGGACCTTCGCCAGCTGATCGAGGAAAAATTCGGAAGGGGAGAGGTGTGCGTCTGCGCGAATCTTCCCTATTATATCACTTCTCCCGTGGTTATGGGATTGCTGGAAAGCAATTTGCCTTTACAGAGCATCACGGTGATGGTGCAGAAGGAGGCGGCCAGGCGGATCTGCGCCCGCCCGGGAGAACGGGAATGCGGAGCGGTAAGCGCCTCCGTGTGGTACCGCAGCAGGCCGGAGCTGCTTTTTACCGTAAGCAGGGGAAGCTTTTTGCCTCAGCCAAAGGTGGACTCCGCGGTCATACGGCTGGAACTTCGGAAGACCCCGCCTGTGGATGTGGCAGACGAAGCGCAGTTTTTTGAGCTGGTGCGCTCGGCCTTTTCCCAGCGGAGAAAGACCGCCGCCAATTCCGTATGCGCGGCGGGAAGATATACAAAGCCTCAGGTGGAGCAGGCGCTGGAAGCTGCCGGCGCGGAAAAAAACGTGAGGGCGGAGGCGCTTTCTCTGGAACAGCTTTGCGCTCTTGCCAATTTCCTGAAAAGAGAGTATACTTGAAAAAGAGCAACAGAAAGGGGAGATCGGGATGAGTGAAGCGGAAAGAAAGCTTTACCTGCTTTTGCTGTTGGCCGACTGCGCCGCGATTCTGATCAGCATGGTGGCGGGGCCTCTGAGTCATACCGCCGTATCCATAGGAGCTGCCGCAAGCGCCGTGCTGATTTCCCTGTGCCTTATCATATACGGACTGCATTTCTGGAAGCAGCCGAAATGAAAACCGAAAAAGAAACAGCGTAAGCGGGTTTTCCACTTACGCTGTTTTTGGTATTTGGCTTTTTGTTCACATAACTTCCGGTGCCGTGACCTTGAACAGGGCCAGGGAGTTTTCCAGAACGGTCTTGACGGCCACGCACAAATTCAGCCTGGCGGCGGTAAGGCATTCTTCCGCGCCCTTGACCCGGCAGTTATTGTAGAACTTATGGAACAGGGTGGAAAGATTTGTGACATAGCGGGTGACCCGGGCAGGGTCCATATTCTTTGCGGCCCCGGCGATCTCAGCGGTAAAGCCGGAGAGAAAACGGATCAGCTCGATCTCCTCCGGAGAAGAAAGCAGGCAAAGTTCTTCGGGAGAGCAGCCCCTGGGTTCCACGCCGTCGGCCTTCAGATTTTTCAGGATGCTGCAGATCCTGGCGTGGGCGTACTGCACGTAATAGACGGGGTTCTGAGCGTCTTGCTGCACGGCCAGATCCAGGTCGAAATCGATCCGGGTGTTGGGCTCGTAGGAATTGAACAGGAACCGGGCGGCGTCCACGGGGACCTCCTCCAGCAGCGTTACCAGGGTGATGGCCTTGCCGCTGCGCTTGCTGGCCTTTACGATCTCGCCGTCCCGCACCAGGCGCACCATCTGCATCATGACCACCTGCAGCCTGTCAGCGTCCACGCCCAAAGCGGTAAGGGCCGCCTTGAGCCGGGGAACATAGCCGTGGTGATCGGCCCCCAGCACGTCGATGGCCAGATCAAAATTCCGGGTGACAAGCTTGTCGTAATGGTAGGCGATATCCGGAACCACATAGGTAGGCACGCCGTTGGAGCGCACCAGCACAAAATCTTCGGAACCGTAGTCCTCGCCCTTGAACCAAATTGCTCCGTCCTTTTCATAGGTGGCTCCCTTTTCCCGGAACAGTTCGACAACGCGGCCCACCGCGCCGTTTTCATGGAGGGTGGATTCCCGGAACCAGTTGTCATATTCCACCCGGTAGCGCAAAAGGTCGTCGTGGAGGCCCTGAATGTTTTTGGGCAGTGCGTATTCCACCAGGGCTTTGCGGCGTTCTTCCGACGATAAGTTTACATAACTATCACCATGCTGCTCCGCAAAACCCCTGGCGTTTTCGATAACATCCGGACCGAGGTAGCCGTCTTCCGGGAATTCTACGGCGTCTTCTCCTTTGTATATCTGCAGATAGCGGGCTTCCAGAGACAGGCCGTAGCGATTGACCTGGTTGCCCGCGTCGTTTACATAAAACTCTCGCTCCACCTGATACCCGGCAGCTTCCAGAACAGAGGAAAGGGCGTCGCCCAGCACGCCGCCCCGGGCGTTGCCGATGTGCATGGGACCTGTGGGGTTGGCGGAAACATATTCCACAAGGACACGCCTGCCCTGCCCGAACTCGCTTTTGCCGTAATCCGGGCCAAGGCGCAGAATATCCTGGAGAACTTCGCCATAAAAACGATCGTCATAGGTGAAGTTCAAAAATCCTGGGCCAGCTATTTCGCAGGATTTAAAGTATGTACCGGAAAGCTCCAGGTTTTCCGCAATAGCCTCCGCGATCTTCCGGGGCGCGGCGTGAAAGGCCTTGGCCCCCGCCATGGCGGCGTTGCAGGCCCAGTCTCCGTGGGCACGGTCCGCGGGGACCTCCAGTACGAATTCGGGCAGGGGAGCTTCCGGCAGCGCTCCCTTTTCCATGGCGCGGTGAAGCGCGTCTGATACTGCCTGCCGCAGCTGCTGCTGTGCCTGTTCTACTAATTGAGACATTTTTATCTGTCCTTTCCTTATGTTTTTACGGGAAAGAGTTTCCAACTTCAGAAACACACGATCTACCGGCTGTAAGTCTACCAGCTGTAAGTCTGCCGGCTGTAAGTGAAACCCGCTTACTGAGGCAGTTTGGAATAGGGTTCGATCTTGATCTGTAGCTCATTCCGGCTGGAGAGGTTGGAATCGATATCCAGCGTGTATTTGATATGGAGCTTACCGCCCTGCTTGTCCAGGGAGGAGTGCAGTTCGCTGGTAAACACCCCTACGGACAGCGTGCCGCAGCCTGTGTCATAAAGGCAGAGATGTCTTCGCCCCTGTTCCAGGATCAGCCGGGTGGCGGTTCCAGCCCGCATCATGGTGATCCTGCCCGGCTCAATCTTCAGAACGGAGGTATAGGAGACCTTGGGGTCATCCTCGTCATATTCCTTATAGGCGATAAACCCGGCGCCGCCCCGTTCGGTGTAGGTCCCGGTGGTGCGGAGGGTGATCTCGCCCGGCTCGATGCCGGCGTCTTCTTCGTAAAACTGCCGGCCGGTGATGTCGATTTTATAATCTTCTTTCAGCATGGTATTTTGATCCTTTTTCTGTTGCGGCTGCTCAGCTGTGGCTGTTCAGCAGCCTTCCATAGTAATGCGTTCTGTGCGTCCTTCCACGCTGTGCCCCAAAAACAGCTCAGCGACAGCCGCGAAGCTTTCCGGCGCATCTGTGACGAAATAGCTTGCCTGACGGGGAGAAGAACCGTCGCAGGTAAGCTCCTGCTCCCGCAGCCTGGCAGCCAGGGCAAGGGCGGCTTCCCGCCCGGAGTTGATGAGGGTGACGTTCCTTCCC
>CAZNZS010000085.1:0-10581 GCA_964577585.1 uncultured Acutalibacter sp. | reverse complement strand
TCCAGCAGATGCTCTGCATTTAACTCCTGCCGGGTGAGCTTACGGAAGCTGTCTTTACCGGGAATGAGCGCCAGGGTTCTGCCGTTGTCCCATTTCATCTGGAGCTGCCCGGCATCGTCTACAAGAATGACGGTCCCTCTGGTACCGGGCGGGACGGGATCGTATGGGTCTTCCATCTCTTTGAGCTGGATTCTTGTCCCCGCCGGATACCTCTGCTTGAAGGCTTCCACATTATTCCGATTGAACATATCAAAAATCACTCCCATGGCATATCTCTCTCGCTTTTATAAGGCCATAGCCCTTGATAAAGAGAGCCGTGGTAACGACCTGAAAGCAGCGGGCGGACAGAAGCCCACGGTCTGCCAGATCCATGACATTGATGGTCTTTGTCTCGCAAAGAAGCTCTCTTGCCAACAGATAGAACACATACGCTTCTCCACTGAGACGGCGGGGTCGCATCTCTCTAATCAGGACCGCCCGTGTTCCAAACTGGTCTCGTACCTGCCGCCAGAGCTTGGTATCCGCAGTCAGCAGATACAGGGCGGCAGTGTAGCGGTTATCAAAGTCGGGACGGAAGCTCGCTTCAAACTCGAAAGTTTCAGCATGGTTTTCCCCTCTATAGAACATGATCCGTGTCTCCTTTTTTCTCTTTTCTGATTCGTGCCAGACCCAGTTTTCGCTGGGTCTTATCCAGCTCCTGCTGGACGATCTCAATTTCCGGCGGGTCAGGCTCAAAACCCGGCATTCGTTGCATGAGCCGCTCAAACGCCTGATCCTCTCGGGTTTCTGTGAATCTTGGTATCTTTCTCATTCCTCTCTGAACGCAAAAAATCCCCACAGCTTTTTTCAAAAACTGTGGGGATTTCCATTCTTATTCTGTTCTTTTACTCTCACACGCAGGTTCGAATCCTGTCAGTGGGTTTTGACATCTGTAAAAACCGTCACGGCGTGACGCGGCTTTTTTCGCCTTTTGGGTAGCAAAAAACCGCACCGTAGTGCGGCTTTTGCTGGTTGACATCTTTTTTGTTGTCTTACCATGGTGGGGACAACAGGACTCGAACCTGTGACCTCCTACGTGTGAAGCAGGCGCTCTAACCAGCTGAGCTATGCCCCCACAACAGGAAACTATTATAGCAGAGTTTTTTCGGCAAGTCAAGCATTGTGCCGAGAAATTCTTAAACAACTTTGCGGGTCTTTCAGTGGTCACGGTTCAGAGCGGAAGTATGCGAAGACGCCTTTTTCACGGCGAGCAAGGACCTTCCGGCGTTTGGCTCTGTCCGAGGCGGCCCGGGAGGATCCGGTCGCTGTTTTTTCTGTTTGCCGCACATCTTGGCAGCTCCTATACTTGATTATCAGGTGTAAATGTGATAATATTATCGTTAAAATCGGATTGCGTCTAAGACGGCAGGATGCTGACGGATCTCCCCGTTTTGTCAGCGGTCCTGTCGGCGCTTTGCGTAAACCGGCAGCCGTGCTCACTCGGTAAGGAAAGACCGTGCCGGAGCCCGGGTCAACCGCCTTTTTGAACGATGGGTCCCGCCGAAGCCGCGGTGCAGGCTGCCGCGCTGAGGAAGATTCCCCTTCGTGTGAGATTTGAATACTGTAGTATCATGTAATTGGAGTGGTTAAAGTGGTAAAAATGAAAAGCTTTCTGTCCTGCCTGCTGGGCCTTGCGCTCTGCCTTCTGATTTTTTCCGCCTGCGGTTCTCCCGCGGACGGATCCGGCTCTTCCCTTCCGGAAACGGCGTCACCGTCGCCTGCTGCATCCGCTTCGCCTTCGCCTACCGCAAAGCCCACTGCGAAGCCTACCGTGAAGCCGACTGCCTCGCCTTCCGCAGAGCCTGCGGCAAGTCCCACGGCAAAGCCCGCTGCCAGTCCTGCCGCAAATGCTGCCGCCACGTCCGCGCCTACTCAGGCCCCGGCTCCGAAGCCCACGGCGGCTCCTACTCAGGCTCCCACTCCGGTGCCCACGCCTACTCCGGTGCCTGTGCCGGACCCCACTCCGGCGCCGCCCAGCCCCTATGATTATCTGGGTGTGGACGTCAATACCTTCTACAGTGTGTTCGGCTATCCCAACGGCTCGGATTACAGCCCCAGCTGTATGGGCGGCGGTGAGGACGGTCTGCTGTACTATGACGGCTATGTAGTAGTTACGCATCGGGACGAAAACGGCGCTGAAACCGTTCTGAGTGTTGGGTAAGCACCATGGTATTCAGTTCTCCCGCGTTTCTCTTCGTATTTTTGCCGGTATGCTTTCTCCTGTACCGTCTGCTTCCGGGCCTGACGGCAAAAAATGTCCTGCTCACCCTGGTAAGCCTGATCTTCTATGCCTTTGGCGAGCCAGTGTATGTGCTGCTGCTGATTGTGTCCGTAGTGGTAAACTATATCAGCGGACGGCTCCTTGCCGCGGGCCGGCCATGGAAAAAGCCTGTGCTGGTCCTGGCTGTGGTCATAAACCTGGGCCTTTTGTCTGTGTTCAAGTATACGGATTTTGCCCTGTCCACGGTAAATCAGGCCTTCGGGTTTCATTTCACCCTGCCCGGCATCGCTTTGCCGGTGGGGATCTCCTTCTTTACCTTTCAGGGGTTGTCCTATGTCATCGACGTGTACCGGGACGAAACCCTTGTCAGCCGTGATTTTCTAAAGCTTGCCCTGTACATCTCCTTTTTCCCGCAGCTCATTGCCGGGCCGATCGTGAAATACCACGATGTAAGCCTTCAGATAGACCAGCGCAAAACATACCCTGCCCTTACCGCCGCCGGACTGCGCCGGTTCATCCTGGGACTGTCAAAGAAACTGCTGCTTTCCAATACGGTGGGGCAGATGGCGGATATGGTATTTACCGCCTCCCCCGGACAGCTGGACGCGCGCACGGCGTGGCTGGGAGCGGTATGCTACTGTCTTCAGATATACTTTGACTTCTCCGGCTACTCCGATATGGCCATCGGGCTGGGGCAGATGTTCGGATTTCACTTTCTGGAAAACTTTGACCATCCCTACGCCAGCGCGTCCATAAAGGAGTTCTGGCGGCGCTGGCATATCTCTCTGTCCAGCTGGTTCCGGGATTACCTGTACATTCCGCTGGGAGGCAATCGCAAAGGAAAGCTGCGCACCGAGCTGAACAAATGCGCGGTGTTTTTCTGTACGGGCCTCTGGCACGGTGCTTCCTGGAACTTTGTGCTTTGGGGTCTCTGGCACGGGTTGTTTATCATCCTTGAGGATCTGCTGCCCAAAGGCGGCAGGAGCCGGCGTTTTTGGGGCCGTGTGACCACCCTGCTTATCGTGCTGCTGGGCTTTGTGCTTTTCAGGGCGGACACCCTGACAGACGCCGGGCTGATATTCTCAAAGATGTTTGCCGGAACCGGGATCACCCTGCAGAGCGCCGCGCTGCTGCGGTCGATGCTGACGCCCTATAACGGCGTCATTCTGGGGATAAGCCTGGTATTTTCAATGCCGCTGCTGCCTCGGATCAAAAGCTTTGCCAATGGCTCCGGTACGGTTCCGGCGCTTTTGCGGATCGGCTCCTATGGGATCTCGGCAGTGCTGTTCGTGCTGTGCGTGATGAATCTGGCAGGCAGTCAGTTTAATCCCTTTATCTATTTTCGGTTTTAGCAGAGGTGAGCCATGAAAAAATTCGGTCATATCCTGTTTACGGCGGCCTTCCTGATCCTCTGCCTTCTTCCCGCGGCGGGGATGCTCTTTTTCGGCCCAAGCAAGGCCGCCGGAAATGAAGTGCTTTCTCCTGTACCCCGGGCGGCAAAGCCCGACGGCTCCTTTAACCGGGACCTGCTCCCGGACGCGGCAGACTGGTTTTCCGATCATTTCGCTTTCCGGCAGGAGCTGATAACGGCTGATTCTGTTTTGAAATCGGCGCTGTTTCACACCTCCGCCCAGCCAGACGTGACTTTGGGGAAAGACGGATGGCTGTATTATACCGAGACTTTGGACGATTACACCGGCGCCGATCTTCTCACCCGGCGGCAGGCTTGGTGCGCGGCGCGTTCGCTGGCCCTGGCCCAGAGCTATGTGGAGGAACGCGGCGGCGTGTTTGTCTTTACCATCGCGCCGAATAAGATATCCCTGTACCCCCAGTTTGCCCCGCAGGGGCTGACCCCGGCCGGTGCCAGCTCTGCCAGTCTGGTGCAGGAGCAGCTGGAGCTTCAGCAGGTGCGTTATACCGACCTGTTTGAACCCATTCAGAAGCAGGACGAGGTGCTGTATCACCAGCTGGATTCCCACTGGAACAACAAAGGTGCGGCTCTGGGCCACGACCTGCTGTTGGCCGGATTGGGGCTTGAGGGCAGCGCCTTTGAAAAAGAGGGCTCCTATCAGCTCATACACCGCGGAGATCTGTATGAAATGCTGTATCCCGCTTCGGACAGGCTTGACAAACAGTTTGAGTTTGACCGGCCGCTGGAGTTTGAGTATACCTCTCCCATCCGGGGCGTTGACGACCTGCGCATTATGACCTCCAGCAATTCACAGAACGAGCCCCTTGTCATGTTCCGGGATTCCTTCGGCAATGCCCTGCACAGCCTGATGGCCGAGAGCTTCTCATCGGCCACATTCTCCCGAGCCATGCCCTATAATCTGGCCTTGATGGATCAGACCGGCGCGCGGTATGTTGTGGTGGAAATTGTGGAACGCAACCTGGGAATGCTGGCCGGAACGCCCTTCCTGATGCCCGCGCCCCAGGAAGAATTTACGGAAGAGGCTGCTCCTTCCGGCGCCGCGGCTGAGGTGGAGAGCTCTCCTGCCTCTAACCTGCCGGGATATGTGCGGCTCAGCGGCAAGGTGGACTTCCCCTGTGACGAGGACAGCCCGGTATACGTCCGCAGTGCCGGCACAGTGTACGAGGCTTTTCCCGCGGCGGACAGCGAAGGATCCGGCGCCGCTTTCGGGCTTTTCCTGCCGGAAGGCTCTGCGGGGGACATACAGGTGATCTTCCGCAGCGGCGGCCGCTGGCTGATTGCCCAGGGCTGACCTGAAATAAAACAATCCCAGAAAACAGAGGCCCCTGAGCGGAAAGCAGGCTTTCCGCTCAGGGGCCCTTATCATTTGCTTTAGCGGTTTCCGGAGAAACGCGTGCCGGGCTGTGCGTCAGGGATGAAGCTCCGCGGGTACATGGGTCTTCAGGTACTTTATCCAGGCTTCGCAGGCCTTGTTTGTCACGTGAATGCCCATGTCATAATTGTCCGCGCAGAAATCCGTCCGCAGCGCTCCGCTGGAGTCCTTCATAGCGGAGGCGACATCGACATAATACCATTTGCGCTTGGCGCAGAGCTGCTTTATCCGCACGTTGAACTGGTTGATCCTTTCATTGCTGTAGCCATTGGCAAACAGGGTGCTGTTGTTTGTCATCGGGGTGACGGACTGCATGATGATGTTGACGTTGGGGTTCTTTTTCAGGATGTTGTCCACCATCCGCTCCGTTCGCTCCATCGTGTAGTCGACAGGATAGGTAAGTCCGTTCATGCCCAGCATGATGTAAACGTTTTTCGCGCCGCAGGCCTTGACATTGTCCTCCAGCAGACGCTTGACCCCCTGGTATTTGGGATGCAGGGAAGTGGAGGACACGGGAAGCAGGGCGTTGATGGCATTGAAACTTACCGCGCAGAGCATGGTGGCCTTGCCGAGAGCTCCGGTGGAATTCTGGTAAGACTCCAGGCCTACGGAGACGGAATCCCCGATAAACACGGCGTTGTCAAACCAGCTGGTCGGCACCGGATCGCTGGCAGGCACCGGCGTGCCGAAAACGTACTCCACCTTGTTATACAGGTCCAGATAGGCGTCCTTTTCCAGTGAGACCGGCTCCGCGCTCTCAGAGATTCCGGCCCGGGCGGCATCCAGGAACCTGCACACCATGGCGGCCGCCTCCTGGTTGCTGATGCTGCTGCGGGGCACGAACCTTCCGCCCTCTTTGCCGTTTATCACGCCCGCCATATGGATGGCGGTCACGGAGCTTCTGGCGTATTTGCTGATTCTGGCGGCATCCTTGAAGAGGGAAGGCTCCTCCTTCTTTTCCAGCGAGATCGTATCGGCCCTTGCCATGCGCACCAGGAATTCCGCACACTGTTCCCTGGTCACCGGAGACGCGGGCCCAAATTTGTCATTACTCACACCGCTTGTAACGCCGCTGTCCACGGCCCACATGACCGCATCAAAGCCGCTGCTGCCGGCGGGAACATCTGTAAAGACGGAGTTGGTCTGTTGGTTTTCCTTACCGCCGAGGGCAAGGTGCAGCTCATACATCATCTTTACAAATTCCAGGCGGGAGGTGCTTGCCGTGGGCTCAAAGGCGCTGACCCCTTCGTACATCCCCATATCGTACAGAGTTTTAACATACGGATAGGACCATGAGGCATCCGGGACCTTCAGGAAGAAAAGCTTATAGCCGAATTCGTCCATGTAGGCGCCGGGCTCGGTGGAAAGGACTTCCTCCCCGCCCGCGGGGCCTTCCACAGCGGCGCCGTACAGCCTGTTCACCAGCGTGGCGGCTTCCTCGTTGGTGATGGTGCCGTTGGGGTCGAACATGCCCTTGCCCTTTCCGTTCAGGAGCTTTGCCATCTGGCAGACCGTAACGGAGCTTCTGGCATAGTCGGCTATGGCTGCCGCGTCCCGGAACATGGTCATATCCTCGGCCTTCGGCAGGGAAATGCCGCAGGCGCGGGCCATGCGGATGACAAATACGGCGCCCTCCTGGCGGGAAAGCACCCCCTTCGGGCCGAATTCCGTATCGGTAATACCGTTGGTCACACCGTTTTCCACGGCCCACATGACCGCGCCATATCCTTTACTGCCCGGGAGCACGTCTGTGAAGCGGGATTCTTCTCCGCCCGTCTCCGGGGCCTGGGGCACGGCTTCCCCGCGTATGGAAAAGCTGCATTTGTAAAGCATGCTGACAAAATCCAGACGGGAACAGCTCTCGCCGGGGCCGAAACGGGTTCCGGGAGGAATGATCCCCAGATCAAACAGGGCGCGAATGCTGGCATAGCTCCACCTGTTTTCGTCAACGTCCGAATAGAACGGCGCAGGCTCCGCGTTCGGCTCCGCAATGGCGGCGGGGATCTGCTCTTCGGCAAAAATGTCCTCATCGGTGAGGATCTCGGCCGCCTGATCCGTCCCGGCCCGATCCGGTTCCTCCGCGTAAGCTCCGGTGCCGCATGTCAGGCACAGCGACAGAGCCAGGAATACCCCCAGGCATTTTTTCAGGAAAATCGTTACTTTCTTCATACCCAAGCCCTCTCTCTTTTCTGCAGCCCAAAAGACTTTGTGTGCAGTTTTCTGCGCGCATACAGGTACAGGCTGTAAACATTATTGAGTTAATTCTATAGCGCTGTGAAAGACTTGTCAATAGATCCCCCCATTCTCTTACCGTTTCCGCGCCCGGCTTTCGGGCAGGTTGGCTCAGCAGGATCCTTTTGACCAAAAACTCCCGTTTTTTGACCGTTCGCTCCAAAGACATTGAAAACCTTTTCCGGTTCCCATGCAATGCGATACAGAAACCAATACAATGGGAACAAAACCTATTGACAAAGAAAGTAAAGGTAATTAAACTAAAACTGAGAACAAGTTTTTTTAATCTTATACGATGCTTTCTTCTAACAAGGGGTGAAACAAATGAGATAACCGCCAACCCAGGGCTTATATCATTATGGTCGATACAAATGCTACCGTTCTCTCTATGGAGCAGGTGTTTGAAGAATCCGGCGGCCCGCAAAAGGCGAGGGCAAAAACAATGGAAGAAATTCCTGGATATGTAGAATATCGGTATAGAGTGACATTGCAGCACGAAGACGGAACCACAACAGAGGAAATTATTTCTCTGTATTTGGAAGAAAAATAGCCGATAAGGCTATACGAGGGAATGCGTCTCACGATGAGACGCATTCCCGAGCACAAAAGGCAGGCAGGAAATCCGGCACTATTTCCCGCCCGTTCCTTTTGAAAGTACTTTCTTATCCCTGACAATTATCCCAAAGGTGATTACATGAAACATATTGTCGCGATTTTCGCTCTGGTTTGCCTGCTCTTGAATCAGAATACCGTGTATGCCGTAGCGGCAGTGAAGAAGAGCAACACAGAAATCTTCCATTGCTGTGATATGAATTCAAGTCTTCAAGAAGAGATAACTGACAATTTCAACACAAAGGAATTGCAGACCGCTGTTTCAACTAGAAAGTATATGATTCCTAACGAGCGCGGTACCCCTTTGACTCCTTCTACCGGTACAGTAAAGCTTCCGGTACTTTTCATTGATTTTGAAGGGCATCGCATGGATGAAAGCCTTTTGGAAGAATTTGAAAATTACTATAATGCGGAATACGACGAATCACTGAAGGAGAATGGCCCTTGTGGGCAGTCCATTCGAGGTGGATATCAGCAGCTTTCTTATGGTAGGCTCAATTTTGTTATGGATCTTCTGCCCGTTTACCATGCGGAACACGAATCACAACACTATAATGAGTCAATGGCAACTGTGTATGATCTGATAGGAGATACCTTGCGGTATTATGTATCGGAGGGGATCTTGAATCCGGCAGACTATGACAGCGATGGAAACGGATTAGCGGACGGATTATTGGTTAAATTCCATGTTGGCTTCGAGAAAGGTGAAGCCTCCGATTATGGAGATTATTCTGGCAGTATCGGAAGCGGTATAATAAATGGTGTAGAGGGCTTTGGGAAGTTTGCTGCTACACGTACATATTACACAGGTACATCTACTTCCATATGGGATACTACTCGTACAGAAATCCATGAAATCGGCCATATGATGGGGCTGCCTGACCACTATCCTACAGAGAATCACTGCTGGTTGGATTACCAACTGTCTGATATCATGACCGCTGGTTGCGAGCAATATATCAATATTTACGACAAGATCCTCCTCGGCTGGGTAGACCCAATTATTCTGACGAATGATAGTGACGTGTCTGAAATAGACCTTTATGCGGTTGAAGATTACACAGGCCAGAATGATCCAAAAGCTGTTGTGCTGATCCCCGATCCTCTGATGTTCCCTTTTACGGAGTTTTTTGTTGCGGAATACCGCAATGCTTCACAACTCCCACACTCCACAGTCTCAAGTTACAATGAAATGTATGGAAACCCGGGCGTTGTGATCTGGCATTGTAAAACCGAAGTTTCCTATAACAATTTAGGAAATCCTTATCGTTATAAAGATAAAAAGATTTATATTCAACCTGTATACCGGAGTGGGAAAGTCAAAGATGAAAGCAACTGGTACAAGAGCATCTTCGATCCCGAGGATCTTTTTACCGAAGGAAAAAGCTTTGGGGGAATCTTAAAACCTTACAGCAACTTCTATGACGGTTCCTATACCGGTGCTTATCTGTATGTAAGCGACATTACACCTGAAAAAGCTGTGCTAAGAACCGGCTTTTGGGACCCGGATATAGTTTCCGCTCCGGAACTGGAGGTCGTTCAATCCCGAACAGCAATTCGTAAAGGCACTTCCTTAGAACTTGCGGTTACGGCAAAATGTGATGGAGAAGTCATTCCTGGAGCAGGAAAAAATATCAGCGAGTATTTTCGCACAAGGGTCGGCGATAAGACATATTTGTTCACGGAGGTAGATGGGACTTTTGATAAATCGGTTCTGTCATTATGGGGATACAGAATACCTACAGGCTCCGATTCTGTTTATCTAAGTTTCCCTAATTGGATTTATAATTCTTGGTTAACCGGAGACGGAACCTTCCGCTACACTATTCCAAACGGCGTGATTTCCTATCACAACATGTATTCCCGTGAGGTGATTTCTGGCATTGTGTATGTAGACAACACCCCTCCGGAAATCAAGCTGCAAGGCTCTGCCCCACAAATCATAGAACGTGGAGAAGCCTATACCGAGCTGGGCGCAGAGGTAACGGATAACTTAGATCCGGATATCAAGGCCGGAAAGCTGGATGGTAAACTGGAAATAGATTCTTCCCAGATAAACACGGCAAAGTGCGGCACATATACCGTGACCTACACCGCCACCGATCACGCGGGCAATGAAACCACAGTGGAGCGGGAAGTTATCGTACAGGATACCACAGCCCCCACTGCCACAATGAGTTATTCCACTCTTGCGCCTACCAGCGGGAATGTGGTAGCTACTATCACCCCCTCAGAGCCGGTTACAGTGACGAACACGGAAAACGGCAGTCTGAGCTATACCTTCACCGAAAACGGCAGTTTCACCTTTGAATTTGAAGACGAAACCGGAAATAAAGGCACTGCTACCGCCACGGTGAGCAATATTGATAAGTCTCTACCCACAGGGACGATAAGCTATGATATTACCGGCCCCACCAACCAAGACGTTACCGCTACTTTGACGGTAGATTCCACTATTACGATCCTCAATAACGGCGGCAGCAATACTCATGTGTTCACCGAGAACGGAAGCTTTGAATTTGAGCTTCAGAATGCCGCGGGAACAAAAGGCACAGTGGCGGCAACCGTCACCTGGATCGATAAGGAAGCGCCTATGGCGACCGTAACCTATTCTCCCCACAAGCTGACGAATCAGAACGTGACTGCCACCATTACTCCCTCTGAGGAAGTGAC
>CAZNZS010000084.1:0-10619 GCA_964577585.1 uncultured Acutalibacter sp. | reverse complement strand
TCAACCCCATGATGGGTCACCGCGGCTGCCGTCTGGCTGTCACCTATCCCGAGATCGCCGAGATGCAGACCGAGGCTGTGATCAAGGCTGCCATCAATGTGAATAAGGCTCATCCCGATTGGCACGTCGTGCCCGAGATTATGATCCCGCTGGTTGGCGAGGTCAAGGAACTGAAGTATGTCAAGAAGACCGTGGTCGAGACCGCTGACCGCATCATCAAGGAAGCCGGCGCCGACCTGAAGTACAAGGTGGGCACCATGATTGAGATCCCCCGTGCCGCCCTTACCGCTGACAAGATCGCGGAAGAGGCCGAGTTCTTCTCCTTTGGTACCAACGACCTGACTCAGATGACCTTCGGCTTCTCCAGAGACGATGCCGGTAAGTTCCTTGGTTCTTATTATGAGAATAAGATCTATGAGAACGATCCCTTCGCCCGTCTTGATCAGGAAGGCGTTGGCCAGCTGGTAAAGATGGCTTCCGAAAAGGGCAAGGCTGTCCGCCCCGACATTATTCTGGGTATCTGCGGCGAGCATGGCGGCGACCCGACTACCATCGAGTTCTGCCACAACGTGGGCCTGACCTACGTTTCCTGCTCTCCTTTCCGTGTTCCGATTGCCCGTCTGGCTGCTGCTCAGGCCGCAATCAAGAACCCCAGAAAGTAAAAAGAGCTTCTTTGAACCAAACAATAAGAGCCGCGCCAAAAGGCGCGGCTCTTTTGTATCCTAATAAAGAAAGGGAAGAGGAAAAAAGTTCTCAAAATTATTTTCCGGACGTCTGTTCCTGATACTGTGCCGGCGTGCAGCCGTATCGCTTGGTAAAGCAGCTGATAAAATGGCTGGAGGAGGAAAAACCAACCATCGAGGCAACCTCCTTGACCTGCAGACCGCTGAATTTGAGAAGCTCCGCCGCAGACAGCAGACGATATTTCATCAGGTATTGGTGGGGAGTGCAGCCGTTTTCCTGCTTAAAGGTTCTGGTAAGATGTGCTGTGGACACAAACAGCGAGGCGGCGATGTCTTCAATACGTAGCGCTTCATCATAATGCTGTTCAATATAGGAAATGACGCGATTGGACAGGGATACTGACTGGGGCTGTTCACAGAGATCAAAGGCAATCAGGTGCAGTAGCTCACTGAGCTTTTGGGAAATTGCCAGAGAACTGCCGCCTGTGTGCTTTTGGCAAAGGGAAAGCAGCTTTTCCATGCGCTGGGCATAGTCGTGGTCAAGATTGAATTCCTTCAGAAAGAAACAACGGCAGGCAACTGCATCCAGAAATTCATTGGCCATCCTCTCTCCGGGGTGTAGCCAGTAGAATTCCCACAGTCCGTTTTGTGGGGTGCCGTAGGAGCAGGGAACATCACGGGGAAGAAACGCCACGGTTCCGGCGGGCAGGTCATAATCAGTGCCGTTCAGCTTCATGTGGCCGCAGCCTCCTACGGTAATGAGGATCAGGTGGTCCTTGCTTCCTTCCGGGTGAGAGATCCGGTAGCGGTCATTACATTTGTGCCATCCGAGAGAATGCAGGGCAAACAGACCCTTGTTCTGTAAAGTCGGCACGATGCTTGTCAGGCGGACCTGGCCGAAATCTCCGTTTTCATGATACATAACTGATCTCCAAATAGCAAAAATTTGATTTTTGATATCGAAAAACGAATGGCATATTTATTGGCAGTTGACTTGCGCTTTTTTACCTGATACTATGAAGCTGCAAAACATAGATTGGGAGGAATCGCAATGGCCATGACAACATGGGAACGATTCAAACGAACCTTTGAGCACAGAGAAGCAGACCGCATTCCGATCACCGATGATCCCTGGGGTACTACCATTCGCCGCTGGAATCGGGAGGGAATGCCTCAGAATACGGACTGGACGGAATATTTCGATATCGATAAAGTGATTCAGATCAACATTGATATCTCGCCAAGGTTTCCCAGAAAAATTATAGAGGAAAATGACCGTTATATCATTTCCACAACGCCCTGGGGCGTGACAACGAAGGAATTCAAAAACGCAGAATCCACTCCGGAGAATCTGGACTATAAGGTCGTAGACGCGGATGCGTGGGAGAAGGCCAAGGCCCGCATGACGCTGGAGGATGACCGCATTCCGTGGAATATGCTGAAAAACCATTTTGAGGAATGGAGAAGCAAGGGCTATTGGATCCGCGGCAACTTCTGGTTCGGCTTTGACGTGACCCATTCCCATATGATGGGAACGGACACAACCTTGATCGCCATGATGGAGGAGCCGGAGCTGGTGCAGGATATGTTTGACACCTATTTGGAACGCTGTGAAAACCTATTCACCCGTATCTGGGATGCAGGCTATCACTTTGACCAGATGTGGTGGTGGGATGATATGGGATATAAGGGAACGACATTCTTTTCGCCCAAAATGTATCGCGAACTGCTTCAACCCTACCATACCAGAGGCGTCAAGTGGGCTCACGACCACGGCATTTACGCGGAGCTGCATTCCTGCGGCGATGTGATGACCCTGGTGCCCGATATTTTGGCGACCGGTGTTGACGCGCTGAATCCGCTGGAAGTAAAGGCAGGCATGGACGCTTTGCAGCTTAAGAAGGAATTCGGCGACAAGCTGGTGCTCCACGGCGGGATCAACGCCCAACAGTGGCCTAATGCCGAAGCAGTTATTGCGGAGATCAACGAAAAGGTGCCGGTTCTCAAGCAGAACGGAGGGTATATCTTTTCTTCCGATCACTCGATTCCCGATGACGTGAGTTTGGACAATATGAAACGCATCATTGAAACTGTCAAAAAAGCCGGAAGCTACTAATACGTTTCCGCAAGGAGAACCATTTCCGGAGCTGTTCCGGGTTTGTTAGACAATATACACTCTTTTATGAGAAAATTCAAGGAGGATCCTATCATGATTCTGAACGAAATTGCTGAACTGTTGGAAAGCGGAAAAGCCAAGGCGACAAGGGAACTGGTGCAGAAGGCAATTGAGGAAGGCATAAACCCTCAGGAGATTTTGAAAGAAGGCCTTCTTACCGGCATGAGCGCGATTGGTGAAAAGTTTAAGCGAAATGAGGTTTTCGTGCCCGAGGTCCTGATGGCAGCCCGCGCGATGAATCAGGGAATTGAACTGCTAAAGCCCCTGTTGGCGGATGCCGGTATAAAATCTGCCGGTAAAGTCTGCATCGGCACCGTTCAAGGCGACCTGCACGACATTGGCAAGAATCTGGTCAAGATCATGCTGGAAGGCAAGGGCTTTGAAGTGATTGACCTGGGCACTGACGTTGCTCCCGAGACCTTTGTCAATGCTGCCATTGAGAACAACTGCGATATCATCTGCTGTTCCGCGCTGCTTACCACCACGATGCACGTCATGGAAGAGGTGGTAAAGGCCGCTGAGGCTGCCGGAATCCACGACAGAGTGAAGATCATGATCGGCGGCGCTCCTGTCAATGAAGAATTCTGCAGGCAGATCGGCGCGGATGGCTACACGGTCGATGCCGCCAGTGCGGCTGATATGGCGCTGTCCTTTGTGCAGTAATCGGAGGACCGTCCATGAATATCAGTAAATTTCTCTGGGACGCCGCTAAGTCGGATTCTCAGCGCGGACTGCCTATTCTGTCTTTCCCAGCGGCTCAGAAGCTCCATGTGACGGTGGAACAGCTAGTAAAGGATGCAGAGCTTCAGGCACAGGCAATGGCTGTTGTTGCCGGGGAGACAGATAGTCTGGCAGCGGTCAGTCTGATGGACCTGTCCGTGGAGGCGGAGGCATTCGGCGCAAAAGTGAATTTCTCCAAGGGCGAGATCCCCGCTGTTGTGGGTCAGCTTATTTCTGACGAAGCGGAAGCTGAAGCGCTGGAAGTCCCCACACTGGATGCCGGGCGCGCCAAGATGTGTGTAGAGGGTATCCGCCTGGCAAAGGAGCGTATCAAGGATAAGCCTCTGCTTGCCGGAATTATCGGTCCTTTTTCTCTGGCGGGCCGGCTGATGGACGTGACGGAGATCATGTACATCTGCTTTGACGAGCCGGAAACCGTTCATATCGTCCTGGAAAAAGCTACGCAGTATCTGATCAAATACGGCAGAGCAATGAAGACTGCGGGAGCGGACGGCATGGTCATGGCAGAGCCGTTGACGGGTATTTTGAATCCGGACATGGCAAAGGAATTTTCCGTGCCCTATGTGAAGCGCATCATTGACGCTTTACAGGACGAGGATTTTGGCATTATTTATCACAACTGCGGCAATTCCGTGCCGAAAATGCTGGACAGTATTTTCTCTCAGAACGCCGTTGCCTATCATTTCGGCAATGCTGTAAAAATGGAAGAGATCCTGGCTGCCGCTCCGAAGGATGTGCTGTGCATGGGCAATGTGGACCCTGCCTCTCAGTTCGCGCAGGGCACGCCCGATTCCGTTTATGAGGCAACCAAGGAGCTGCTGGCAAAATGCGGTGGATATCAGAATTTCATTCCCTCCTCCGGCTGTGACATTCCAGCTCATTCCAGCTGGGACAATATCGACGCATTTTTTAGGGCTCTGAAGGACTGAGTATTTATCTGTCTCCGAAAGGAGGAGCTTCCGATGGACTATGAAAAACTGATAGAAATTACCCTTTCCGAAGGGGCGAAAAAGGCAACGATGATTTCCACTGAACAGATTGTGACTTCCGCCAGCTTCCGGGACGTTTGCGCTACCAATGTCTGCGGCAATTACGGGCGCTGCTGGATGTGTCCGCCCGGTGTGGGAGACACAGAAGAACTGATCCGGAAGGTCAAGAGCTTTCCCAAAGCTCTCTTGTATCAGACGGTTTTCGGGCTGGAGGACAGCTTTGACATCGAAGGGATGGGGGAGAGCGCCAGACTTCACGCAGAAGTCAGCCGCAGGATAGAAAAGGCCGCGAAGCCGCTGCTGCCGGAAGGGTATCTCCATCTGATAAACGGGGGCTGCCGCTACTGCGAGGTCTGTGCGAAGCAGCAAAATCAGCCCTGTGTTTCTCCGGAAAACGCACTGGCTTCTCTGGAAAGCTATGGGATCGACGTGTATAACACAAGCAAAAGTACCGACCTGAAATACATCAACGGACAGGACACCGTGACCTTCTTCAGCATGCTCCTGCTCCCGGAGGACGGCAATGTTTGAACTGACGGTTTGGAAAAATGATCGTTCGCATAAAATTGCCTTTGAGGAAGCGGCTCTTTTGGACGTTATTCTGCAGCAGGCCGGCTTTTCCCTTCCGCATCCCTGCGGCGGCCATGGAAACTGCGGCAAATGCGCTATAAAGGTCAGCGGGGCTGTTTCTGAGCCCAATGCTCTGGAAAAGCATATGGGGAATCGGCTGTCCTGCCAAGCGGTCATTTTGGGAGACGCGTCGGTTTTTCTGCCGGACGACGGGCAGAGCATGGATATTGAAACGGAAATCGGCGCGCAAAGCCTTTTCCTGCAGCCCATGCGGGGAAACTATGGGGCCGCAGTGGATATTGGCACCACCACCATTGCGGTGAAGGTATTTGACCTGAAAACAGGGGAGTGTATCGGCACGGCGGCCTCTCTGAACCCCCAAACCTCAGAGGCGGCAGATGTGATGGGACGTATCGAAGCCGCTATGAACGGAAGGCTTTCTGTTCTGCAGAATCAGGTAACGGACTGCATTGCCGCACTGCTCCGGGATGCCGGAAAGGGAGCTTGTGAAATGCCGGACTCATTGGTGATCACAGGCAATACGACCATGCTGTACCTGCTTACGGGAAAAAATCCGGAAAGCCTTTCTCGCGCTCCGTTTTTGGCAGAAATGCTTTTCAATACAGAAACGGAGTTTGCCGGGCACGCAGCTTACCTGCCTCCCTGCATGAATGCCTTTGTGGGCGCGGATATCACCTGTGCCGTGCTGGCTTCGGAAATGTGCGGCAGCGAGAAGACTGCCTTGCTGTGCGATATCGGCACCAACGGTGAGATCGCTCTGTGGAAGGACGGCGTGCTGTATGTGACCTCGACTGCGGCCGGCCCTGCTTTTGAGGGCGCGGGAATCTCCTGCGGCTGCGGCAGTGTCACCGGCGCGATTGACCGGGTCTGGCTGGAGGGTGGAAAGCTGCGTGTTCATACGATCCACGAGGCAAAGCCGGTAGGAATTTGCGGCTCCGGGCTGATCGACGCCATTGCCGCAGGGCTCAAGGGTGAAGTGATCGATGAGACCGGCGCTCTGGAGGATGATACCCTTCCTTTGGCGGAGGGCGTTTTCCTTAAGCAGAAGGATGTCCGTTCCGTGCAGCTGGCCAAGGCGGCGATCGCCGCCGGGATCGATACTCTGCTGGAAACAGCGGGCATATCCGCCGGGGAGATCAGAATACTGTATATCACCGGCGGATTTGGCAGTCATCTCGATGTGGCAAGCGCCGTTAAGATCGGTTTGCTGCCCGAAGAGCTTGAAAAACGTACCCTTGTTTTGGGAAACGCTGCCCTGGCCGGCGCGGCGGCGGTCCTGCTGGATCAGCGGGCGAAAGGGGAGCTGAGCCGGATCGCCGCGATATCTCAGCATGTCAATTTAGGCGGCAATCCCGTTTTCAATGAGAAATACGTATCCAATATGTTTTTAGGAGAAGCTTTATGAAGGCAGGACAGCGGAGAAGCAAAGCTCGCTCCGGATCCTCAGATATGCGGAAGCTCCCGCTTTGCCGGATGGCAGGCGAGGGCTTTTCCTTTGCCTTTTTCCGCGAAAAGCGGTATAATGAATATCAAATCCCGTGCAAAGAAGAAATTTTTCAAAAAGCTCTTGACTGTAAAGCCCCTTGATAGTTTACCATGCAGGCAGAAAACAGGGGAGGCGTCGCATATGACCATCAAAGATATGGAAGCCCGCTTCGGCATGACCAGGGCCAATATCCGGTTTTACGAATCGGAAGGCCTTTTGCTGCCTGCCAGAACGGAAAACGGCTATCGGGATTACTCCGAAGAGGATCTTGCCGTGCTGAAAAGGATCCGTCTGCTCCGCACGCTGGGAGTGTCTCTGGAGGAGATCAAAAAAGTGCAGAGCGGCGGGGAAGAACTTTCAGATGTTTTGAAGGCGCGGCAGGAGGCGTTGGAAAGGGAGCAGTTCCGGCTTGAAAGCTGCCGCCGCATCTGCCGGGAAATGCAGGAGGACCGGGTCCGTTACGATACGCTGAACGCCCAGAAATATCTGGACAGCATCCACGGCTCCGGTGCTGATTCACTGCCTGCCTCAGATCAGACTGAACGGCCCTGGGCGCCCTGGCGGAGATTTTTCGCGCGGACCTTTGACTTTTTTCTGTTCACGCTCCTTTGGAAAATGCTGTTAGCCTGTTTGTGCAGCAGGGCATTTTTTACCGCTTTCCCCTTTGGGATCGTTTCTCTGATAACGATGCTCTTTTTGGAGCCGCTGCTCCTTTGGCTTTTTGGGACGACTCCGGGAAAATGGATCGTGGGAATCAGGATAACCGACGATATTGGCGGGAAATTGCCCTATTCCAAGGGCCTTGTACGTACTCTGAGCGCCTTGTGGTGGGGAATGGGAATGGGCATCCCGCTTTTCTCCATTTTTCGTCTGGTCGTGAGCTATAAAGCGTATTATAAGGATACAACGCTTTCCTGGGAATACGATTCCGAAGAAATGATCCGGGAAAACCGGGCCTGGCGCGGCGTTGTGCTAATCGGTGTTTCCGCGGTGCTCATCCTCTGCTTTGCGGCGGAGCTTGCAGAAATTGAAAAGCCGCTGCACCGGGGAAATCTGACCGTTGCTCAATTTGCGGAGAACTACAATCACTATCAGTGGTACTATTTCGGGAGAGAAACAGTCAGATATCTGGACGTGGAAGGTCAGTTTGCCAGAAAAGAGTTCTACGATCCTTATACGGTAATTGTAGACGTGACCGGCGGAAACGTGGCAGAGCCAATCATCGCATACACGGAAAAGGACGGGACTGTTGCGGAAATCTATATGGAACTCAGGGGAGACAGCGTCTTCCTGTTTGGAGATGATGAGATCACTTTGGCGTTTCTCTCCTTCGCCCTTGCTCAGCCGGGCTGGAACCGCAGGGAAGCGGAGCAGGTCCTAAGCCAGCTTTTTGACGATTCCCATGATCACTTCCAAACGACGGTTCATGGGATAGAGATTACTTATGAATATCAAAATGTCGGCTCTGTGTCATCGCCTGAGATCGTGGAACGGTTTACCATGAGGAAGGCAGGCTGAAAACAGGAAACTGTTTCGACTTTCCTTGCGTTGGCCTTTGCTACATGATATCCTTGTATTGTCATATTTCGCTCTGCTTTGAAATCACACAGATATACCGGGAAGGGGGCGGCAGCTTGCTTTATGCTGTAACATATTCCGCATCGTATCCTTTCAATAAAAAGAAAACTTCCTCCTATGGTCACGAGCTAGTCTGGAAATTGCTCTATCTGGCGATGGAGCGGGAGCACGGCCTTTCAAAAGACAGCCTGCAGATGTCGTATGGGCTTTTCGGAAAGCCTGAATTCTCAAACGTGCCTGTTTTCTTCAGCCTTTCCCACTGCCCGGGTCTGGTTTGCTGTGCCTTGAGCGAAAAGCCGGTGGGTGTGGACGCCGAAGCGGTTTTCCGTTGCAGCCTGCAGATGGCCAAGCGCATTTGCACAGAAGGAGAGCTTGCCTTTTTGAAACGTTCGCCGGATAAAAAATTAGCGCTTGCCGTTCTTTGGACATTAAAGGAAAGCAGAATGAAGCAAAGCGGGGAAGGGTTTCACTTCGGGTTTCAGAATGCCGCCTTTTCTTTTTCGGATTTGGAAGGATTGCCCAGTGGAATTTCTCCCGAAGGCGCGCCAGAGCTTTGCGCGGGCAGCTATACCTGTATCCCCGGATTTGTCATTTCCGTTTGTGGGGAAGAAGCTCCCCCAAAAGAGCCTATTTTGGTAAAAGAAGATCAGCTTTTTTGAAACCGTCATATTGTGTTCCCGCCTCTCATACCTATTTATCAGGAAAGGCAACCGGAAAGGTTTGCTACAGAGAGGAACGATGGAAAATGGTCGTGTCACTGAAATCAAACAGAAAAAGGATCATTGCGTTTTTGATCCTGGCAGTAGTTGTGGTGGGAGCGTGCCTGTTTCTGCACAGAGGAAGCGAGGAAGAAGCGCCTGTAAAGGAAATATCCGGATCTACGAATGAACAGCGCGTGGAATTCCTGCAGAGCTTCGGCTGGCAGGTGACGGAGGACCCCATAGAAACCAGAGAGGTTATGATCCCTGCCAAGTTCAACGATGTTTACCAGACGTATAATGTAATGCAGAAGGCACAGGGCTTTGACCTGAAGCCTTATGCCGGAGAGACCTGCACCCAGTATAAGTACAAGATAAACAATTATCCGGGAGAGCCCGAGGTTTACGCCACCCTGCTGGTATATGGGGAGATCATCATTGGCGGAGACCTGGCCTGCGCCGAGGTTGATGGCTTCATGCACGGCTTTGCCGCCGACAGCGCCCGATACGGCGGCGGAGAGGGCGGAGCATCTTCCGCGCCGGAGGCTTCGGAAGGCCTGCCAACATCCAGCTCCTCTGCGGAGGACGGGGCCGGGTCAGCCATGGAAAGCGGCGCGTCTTCCGTAGAAGGGGAGGGCGGGGAGGTCTCTTCTCAGAGCGCGGTGGAATCCACAGCCGCTCTGCCGGAGGAAGCTTATCCTACTGATTAAAGGAACAGACAGGGGAAGATACTGAAAAAAACAGGAAGGGAAAGCCATGCTGCAGCGTCTTGACAAATTTCTTGCTTCGCAAAGCCTGGGGACCAGAAAAGAAGTTTCGCGGCTCATCCGCCGGGGAGCTGTCTGCGTCAGCGGCGTTTGCGAGAAGGATTGTGCCAGAAAGCTCGATCCGGAAATTGAGCAGGTAACAGTGGACGGGAAAGAGATCCGTTATCAGGAGCACCTGTACCTTATGATGAATAAGCCGAAGGGCGTGCTTTCCGCTACCAGAGATCCAAGGGCGGAAACCGTGCTGGATCTTTTGCCGCCGGAGCTCAGGCGCCGGGGGCTTTTCCCGGCAGGAAGGCTGGACAAGGATACCACGGGGCTTTTGATTCTTACCGACGACGGAGACTTTGCCCACCGTATGCTTGCGCCGAAAAGCCACGTGTATAAGCTCTATGAGGCAAAAACGCGGGAGCCTGTTACGGAATGGGTTATCGCCGCCTTTGCGGAGGGCGTTTCCCAGGGAGGACAGGATTTTGCTCCCGCCCGGCTCTGGCAGGAGGAAAGAAATGGGGAACAGCGGGCCATGGTGGAGATCCGCGAGGGGAAATTCCATCAGGTAAAGAGGATGTTTCTTGCGGTCGGTAACGAGGTGCTGGAGCTGAAGAGGCTCAAGATAGGGGGGCTCTGCCTCGATGAAACACTATCTGCTGGGGCTGTTCGACTGCTGAGTAATGAAGAAATTCTGTCTATTTTTGCTTAGCAAATTGTACGAAAACATTGCTTGCGTTTTGGCTTTTATCAATTTCTTATAAATAAGCATGCAAATCTTTGGTAAATTCACGTATATCATCCCCCGGCTTTTTCTGATATACTTAGAGCAATCTAAATAGGCGGCGTGTGTCCGGAAAACGCGTTGCCAATAACAGGAGGAATCTCTGAATGGCAAGTGTAACCCTGAAGAATGTTTACA
>CAZNZS010000083.1:0-10744 GCA_964577585.1 uncultured Acutalibacter sp. | reverse complement strand
TCTTTCCTTCTGCCATTTGTATTGCACCTCCTTTTGGTCTTTTGGCCCCGTGCATTTTGGTTTATCACGGAGCAAGGAGTTTGAAACTCCATACGCCGCTGAAAGTCTTACTTCAAACGGCCTAAATATTATATCACAAGCAGGAAAAAAGTCAAGGAAAATTCTTCCCTTAACAACCCGCAAAAATTCCCGAAAAAAGGGGAGCGCCTCTTTGAAAAATATCTCATGCTTTTTTCGCGGTTTGGCACTCCGCAAAATAGTTTTTATCATTCTTCTACAGCATCAGCATCGGCAGCAGGGTGCTCAAGAGGAAGTAGGCAATGCCGAAACAGACTGCAACGATGGAATTTACGCCGCCCTGGGCGTCCAGGGTCATGTCCGGGTCGCCGTCATCCTGGTTCTGCTTTACCGTTCGGACAGTGGAAACACAGTGCTTCAGGTACATTTTGTTGCCGCGCACACCGCTGATGATCATGATGATGAACATGACCCCCAAAACAATGAGCGGCGACATGAGCTTCAGATAAGTGAAGGTGTCCTGGGTGGCCAGCGCCGAAACCTGCCAGATCTGCTCATTTGTCATGGCGGTGGAGCCAAGGTCTATTCCCGCCTGCTCCGCCAGCCCCAAAAGAGTGGGCAGATATACCCAGGAGCAGGCTGCCTGGAACAGAATATAAAGCGCTGCCATCAGTCCTGTAATGATTGCCCCCCACTTGTTTTGCTTCCTGTAAAGCATCCAGACGCCGGAAAACAGAAAAGCGGAGAAATTGAATTTGTTTCGCCCCGACTGCTTGATATATCGGAAAGCGGCCATATAATAAGGCGTGTTGGTTTTGACCACTCTGGAAACGTCGCCATAGGTTACGCCCGGTTCCACGATCTCCGTGGGATTGACGCCGCCCATGGGGTCAAAAAAGATAGGCGGGTAAACGCCTCCCTGAGGCGGACTTTGCCGGTCTTGGGGCGGGTAGACATGGGGCGCTTCCGCCGTGGAGTGCGTATGCCCGGTGGGAGCGTTCCCCGGATCCTTGAGGATCGTGCCGCAGCGTGTGCAGACAGCCGCGCTTTTGGTGTTCAGCGTGCCGCATACAGGGCATTCCACATCCTTGATCTCCGCTGTGGGATCAGCAGTCCGCGGCGGGGGAGGCGGGGCCCATTCCGTGCCGCTTGCGTGGAGCTCGTCAAAAATACATTTTTCAGCCTTTTCGTAGCACTCTCTATGGTAAGGCGCGCCGCATTCCGGACAGACGACGATATCGTCGCTTTCCCGGAAAGGCTTTTTACAAACAGGGCATGGTATCTTTGTGTAATCAACCATCTGATTCCCGTTCCTTCCAAAATAAAAGATTGATTTTATTCTACACGGCCTGTTGAAAAACCGCAATAAAAAAGCCGGAAATTTTCAGTCTGTTTACAATTTCAGCTTTCCACAAGCTTTTTTGTTGCCTTTTTCCCGGAAATCGGATATACTATAAATTCAGTTTACAGATAATTGAAGCGCCGTGCCGTCCTGCCTGGCGTACTTTTATGAAAGAGAGAGAAACTATGATCCAGTATGAAGATCTGAAACGCCGGCTGGCGGAACAGGAGCAGGCCCTCGCCCAGTTAGGGGAGGCCCTGAATATTGAAAGGCTTCGGGAAGAGGTGGATATGCTGGAGCACAAATCTGCCGAGCCTGGCTTTTGGGACAATATGGCTGAGGCTCAGAAGGTCACCCGAAAAATGGCTTCCTTAAAGGGCCGTGACGAAACCTATCAAAAGCTCAGAAGCCGTGCCGAAGATCTGTTGGCCCTGATAGAAATAGGGGACGAAGCCGAGGATCTTTCTCTGGTTCCGGAAGCCGAGGAAGAACTGCAGGCTATCACGTCTGAAATAGAAACCATGAAGCTTTCCACCCTGCTTACCGGCGAATACGATGGCTACAATGCCATCCTCACCTTTCATGCTGGTTCCGGCGGAACGGAAGCTCAGGATTGGGCCGAAATGCTGTTCAGAATGTATAACCGCTGGGGTGAGCGCCACGGGTACAAGGTTTCCACATTGGATTACCTGGATGGGGACGAAGCAGGGCTTAAAAGCGCCTCAATCCTGGTGGAAGGTGAGAATGCCTACGGCTATCTGAAAGGAGAAATGGGCGTGCACCGTTTGGTGCGTGTGTCTCCTTTTGACGCTGCTGGCCGCCGTCATACTTCTTTTTCTTCTTTGGAGGTCATGCCGGAAATAGAAGAGGACAATTCCGTGGAGATCAATCCGGATGACATCAAAATGGAGGTCTACCGGGCCAGCGGCGCGGGTGGTCAGAAGGTCAATAAGACCTCCTCCGCCGTACGTTTGATCCATATCCCCACCGGCATCGTGGTGTCCTGTCAGGTGGAGCGCAGCCAGACCCAGAACCGCGAGGTTGCCATGAAAATGCTGATCTCAAAGCTGGTGGAGATCAAGGAGCGGGAAAACCTGGAAAAGATCAGCGATATCAAGGGCGAGCAGAAAGAGATCACCTGGGGCAGCCAGATCCGTTCCTATGTGTTCATGCCCTATACTATGGTAAAGGATCACCGCACCGGCTTTGAAACAGGCAATGTAAACGCCGTCATGGACGGTGAGTTGGATGGCTTTATCAACGCCTATCTTTCCGCCAAGAGCCAGGGTACTCTGGGGGAGAACATCGAATAAGCTTGCGCCCTGCCGTGTTCCAAAGCGGCAGGGCGTTGTGATTGGGAAGGAAGAATGCCGCAATGGAATTTGAATTGGTTCCTGTAAAGGAAGAGGAAAAAGAGATCCTCAGAAATCTCATGGAAAAATATCTCTATGAATTTTCCCAGTATGAGCTGTGCGATGTAAACGCTTTAGGGCTTTACGGTTACAGCTACTTTGACTGCTACTGGACAGAGGAAAACCGCTGGGCTTTCTTCTTGAAGGCGGACGGTCACCTGGCGGGCTTTGCCATGGTCAACGATTACCCGGAAGCGGGGAAGACCGATTACTGTATGTCCGAGTTTTTTGTGATGCACAAATACCGCCGCTGCGGATTGGGCAAATGGGCGGCCTTTCAGCTGTTTGATAAATTTAAGGGTACTTGGCAGCTGAAACGCCACCCGAAGAACCTTCCCTCCGTGGGCTTTTGGGACCATGTGATCGGGGAATACACAGGCGGAAACTTCCGCATAAAGAGCATGGGCGGCGAGATCGCCTATCCCGACGGCACTCCCGGCGACGTTTTCTTCTTTCAAAGCTGTTAGCTGTTAGAAATTAGTTGTTAGACGCACCCGCCCTTTCTTGGCTCTCCCTCTGGGGTGAGCGAGCGCAGAAAGCCATGGCTTTCTTGGCGCATCATGTGCGAACCGGTCTTCACTTCGTTACGGTCGGTGCTGAACGTGTGCAGAAAGCTATAGCTTTCTTGGCACGTACAGCACCCGAAGCGAAGCGGAGACAGCAGTCAACTGCAAGTTGACTGCTGAGGTGGTAGGCCCTTGCTCTTTCTCGCCTCGCGTCGGTGAGAGGGTGCCCTTAACGCCCTTTCCAATTGTTAATTTCTCATTGCTCATTTCTAACTCACTAAGCGCTAAGTGCTCTTTCCTGAAAAAAGTTATGGAAACCTCTTTCTTTTCTTTTCCTTTTGTGGTAGGATAAAAAGCGGCCAAAATAAAAATGAAAACCATTGGCCATTGCCGCCGGGTTGCGACCGGCCCCGCTTTCGGTTCACTGAAAGCGTAGATCGCTGAATCACGGGCAGCTCCCGTGGTAGAAAGGATGGTAACTGATGAGCACGAAAATGAACACAAAGCCCTTTGAAGAGTACGAGTCCGAAGTCCGTTCCTATTGCCGCAATTTTCCAACGGTGTTTACCACCGCCAAAGGGCCTTTCCTTTATGATGAGGAAGGCCGGGAATATATCGATTTTTTCTGCGGCGCGGGCGCCCTGAATTACGGTCACAACAATGACCGCATCAAGGAAAAGCTCATTTCATATCTGGAAAGCGACGGCGTGATGCACGCTTTGGATATGTACACAGAGCCCAAGCGGGAGTTCATTTCCTTTTACGAAGAACAGATCTTAAAGCCCAGAGGGCTTGACTATAAGCTGCAGTTTCCCGGCCCCACCGGCACCAACGCGGTGGAAGCGGCCCTGAAGCTGGCAAGAAAAGTGAAGAAGCGTCCCGGCATCTTTGCCATGATGGGGGGCTTTCACGGTATGACCCTGGGCTCCGTGGCCCTCACTACCGATGCTGCTTCCCGGGCCGGCGCGGGCGTGCCCCTTACCAATGTGACCCATATCCCGGCTCCCTATATGTTCCCGGAGCTGGATACGATCAAATATATGGAAACGCTTCTCACCGATGATCATTCCGGCGTGGAAAAGCCCGCTGCCATTATCCTGGAGACCACCCAGGCGGACGGCGGTATCAATCCTTTCTCCGCCGAATGGCTCCGGGGCGTTCGTGACCTCTGCGACCGCCACGACATCCTGATGATCGTGGACGACGTGCAGGTGGGCTGCGGCAGAACAGGCTGGTTCTTCTCCTTTGAGCGTGCCGGCATCGTGCCCGATATCGTCACTCAGTCGAAATCCATTGGCGGCTATGGCATGCCCTTTGCTCTGGTGCTGTTGAGGCCCGAGCTGGATATCTGGGAGCCTGGCGAGCACAACGGCACCTTCCGTGGTTATCAGCTTTCCATGGTGGCCGCCAAGGCCGGCCTGGAAGTAATGCTCGAAGAGCATGTGGAAGAAAAGGTCCGGGACAAGGAAAAGATCATTGCCCGGTATATGGATGAGATCAAAGCCATCGATCCCGATAAGATCAGGACCCGCGGCATCGGCTTTATCTGGGGTGTGGATCTGTTCCACTGCGACAGCGATGGAAGGACCTCCAAAGCCGTGCTGGACGAATGCTTCAAAAACGGTCTCATTGTAGAGCGTGTGGGAAGAGGCAACGCCGTGGTCAAGGTTATGCCCGAGCTCCTCATCGACGAGGATACACTGTGCCGCGGCCTTGAGATTCTGAAGAATGCGGTAAAGACAGTCCTGGCGTAACGCTTTGGAATGTCCGTTCCGGATAGCTATAGAGCTATAGTTATAAAGTGAAAAAGACCTGCTGCAGAAAGAAAAACTGCGGCAGGCCTTTTCTTCCCTCCGCGCCTTCCTTGCCTCCCCTGAAATGGGAGGTGGCGCGTCGCTAGACGCGACGGAGAGGTTGTCTTTGCCCTCGCCCTTGACCTTAATCTCCCCTGTCAGAGGGAAAAGGTTTCCGAAGGAAACCTTGGGGACCGCCGAACGGGTGAGCGCGTGCAGAAAGCTATAGCTTTCTTCGCACAGCTGGTGCGAACCGACCGAACCGACAGGTGAGAACGGTCATGGACGATTGCCACCGACAATCGTGACCTCGGTCGGTGCTAGAAGTGCTCTCGCTTTCAGCTCGGTCGGGTCAGAACGCTGTCCACCGGACAGCTTCCCCCCACCGGGGCACAGCACCCGAGCCGAAGGCGAAAAAGGGGACCATGCGACAGCATGGTGGAGGGGTTGTCAGCATATGCCTGACACTCCAATGCCGATAGGCGAGAAAAGGTGAACTCAGTTTCACCAAGGTTATTATTTGGTTCTCAGAGGTTTTCTTCGCGCCTGTCTCTGTCCTGTCATTCTGAGCTCTCCTCATTGTCATCCTGAACGCAGCGAAGGATCTCGCCCTTTAGTTGTTAGTTTTTACCATTTTGCCGTTAGACAGGAGCCCCACACCCCTCAAGGGGAAGCCTATGGGCACTTTCTAACTACTAACAACTAACATCTGACTGCTGATGCGCCCTGGTGCATATGGTAAAAACCAACAAACCTCTTACCTGTTGTATAAACCTCTAAAAATATTACAGCAAATGTGGGCCGGATATAAAAATATTTTCAAAAACTTTTCAAAAAATTCATCTTTGAAATTCAGTGGTCAAGCGGGTTTGGAGAAAAGTAACAAAAAAGTAACCTCTTTTTTTCAAAAAACAGGTTTACAATTTAGAAAATTCGCTATATAATGAATCACAGAAAAATTCGTTTGTGTAAATTGCTGTGTTTCTTCGGGACCCCTCACGGAGCGGTCCGGTCCGCCCCCTGCCGGAGAAGCACACTGTCAGGCGCAGGGGTTCGCACGGTTCGCTGACGGGAGGGAGCGCGGAGAAATCAATCTTTTTTGCTTTGGGGAGTGACCCCATCTGGCACTATTGAAATCTAGCCGTGCAGAGCGGCACGGCCACGGAGAGTGATGAGAATGAAGAAAGCGAACGCAGATGCCGCTTTGGCGGTGGAGCCGGCAAAAAAGAAGAGAAGCTTCTTTGTCCGTGCGATTGAACAATGGGATCTGCAGGTCCTGGTACTTCCCGGCATCATCCTGTTGCTTATTTTCAGCTATCTGCCTATGTACGGCCTGATCATGTCCTTCCAGGAGTACAAGATCGGCCAGTTCCCCGGCTTCAGCACTTGGGTGGGCTTCAAACATTTCACTGACTTGTTCAGCGATCCCGCTTTTCCGCTTGCCTTGCGAAACACGCTGGTCATCAGCGGCTTGAAGCTGACCATCGGTTTTATTTGCCCCATCTTCTTTGCTATTTTCCTGAATGAAATGCGTCATCAGGGCGTCAAAAAAACCGTGCAGACCGTTTCCTATCTGCCCCACTTCATTTCCTGGACGGTTTGCGCACTGCTTTTGAAAGATCTGCTGGGTACGGATGGTACCGTTAACGAGCTCCTCGTGGCGCTCGGAATCTTCCAGCAGCCCACCGACTTCTTCCAGCACGGCGAATGGTTCTGGGGCATTGCCCTGTTCTCGGACATTTGGAAAGAGCTTGGCTGGAACTCCATTATTTACATATCCGCTATTGCCGGTATTGATGCGGAAATGTATGAGGCTGCCGACATCGACGGCGCTACCCGCGCCCAGAAGATGTGGCACATCACCTGCAAATCCATTAAGCCTACCATCGTTCTTCTGTTTATCATGAACGTAGGCGGCATTTTGAACCAGAACTTCGACCAGATCATGATGTTGACCAATCAGATGGGCAATACCTTCTTAAGGAATACCGCTGACGTGATTGACACCTTCCTGTTCCGTCGAGGCATTTCTGAGGGCCGCATTTCCTTTGGTACTGCGGCCGGCCTGTTCAAGGCTGCCATCAACTTCGTCCTGCTCCTTATGGCAAATAAGATTGCCGATAAGGCCGGCGAAAACGCGCTGTTCTGATAAAATAGAAGAAGGGAGGTTTATTTCATGTCTGAAAATGTAAAAAAAGTGAAAGCCGGTAAGCCCCATGAGATGAAGGTAAAAAAGGTTGCCAGCGACTATGTCATCATTATTGTTATGGTAGTTATGATGGTCGCGGTCTTCATTGCTACCCTGTATCCTTTCCTCAACGCTCTGGCGGTTTCACTGAACGATAAGAACGACACTATTCTGGGCGGCATCACCTTCTATCCCAGAGTGTTCACGATCTCCAACTACAAGACGATCTTCAGCAACCCCACCATCTGGAAGGCATACGGCATCACCTTTGCCCGTACCATTCTGGGCACTATCGGAGGCCTGCTGGTCACCGGCGCCGCTTCCTTCGCCCTTTCCAGAAAGGCTTTGGCGGGCCGGAAGGTCTATACCATGCTGTGCCTCATCCCCATGTACTTTGGCGGCGGCCTGATTCCTTCCTACCTGTTGATCAAGATGATGGGCCTGACAAACAACTTCCTGGTATATATCATTCCGAACCTGATGAATATCTGGAACATGATCCTCATGCGCAGCTATTTCCAGTCTGTTCCCGATGCGCTGGAGGAGTCCTCCCGTATCGACGGCGCCAACTACTTCACTGTGTTCTTCAAGATCTATTGGCCCGTTTCCACGCCTATCATTGCTACCATCGCGCTGTACTTCGGCGTGTTCCATTGGAACGACTGGTACACCACCTCTGTGTATGTCACCAATCCTGATTTGAAGCCCATGACCAGCGTTCTGCTGAACATCGTCAACGAAGCGCAGTACATGGAAAGAATGGCTGCGGCGGGTGCGGCGGCAAATGCCGGTTACGTCCGGAACGACACCAACGTCCGTTCCATTACAATGGCTACCATGATAACCTCTATCGTGCCAATTGTAGTGATTTATCCCTTCCTGCAGAGGTTCTTCATTAAGGGCATTATGATCGGCTCCATCAAGGGATAAATGTCTGCCTCTTGCCTCCCCTGTAAGGGGCGCTGGTTCCCGGTGGGAATCGTTCAGCGCTGACCGAGCCAAAGGCGAGAAAGGGGGACCATGCGACAGCATGGTGGAGGGGTTGTCAGCATATGCCTGACATTCCAGCGCTGGCAGGCGAGAAAAGGTGAACGCAGTTTTACCAAGGTTATTATTCGGTTCTCAGAGGTTTTCTTCGCTCTTGTTCTCTGTCCTGTCATTCTGAGCGCAGCGAAGAATCTCGTCCTTTCCCCCAGGGGGAAGTCAAGTTACGGTTCTCAGAGGTTTTCTTCGCCTCTTGGAATAAATTTACTCCAGTTTCCAATCTGAAAGGATGGAACAAAAACAAATTAGGAGGATCAGAAAGATGAAGAAGAGAGTAATTGCATTGCTGTTGGCTCTCGTTATGATCGTTGGCTGCCTGGCAGCTTGCGGAAATAACACCAACAGCAGCACACCCGCCCCGGCAGACAACAGCACAGCCAGTACCCCTGCTGATAACACCAGCAGCACTGCTGAGCCCAGTGATGTTGCAGCGGGTCCCGATGACACCACCGAGCACTATGATTTCACGATCTATGCGAACTTTGACTGGTTCTCAGTCAAGACCTGGGGACAGGACGCTGCTTCTCAGTACCTGTCTGACAAGTTCAATGTAGGCGTGACCTGGACCAAGCCTGACTCCGACGCCAACGCCAAGCTGCGTACCATGGTCGCCGGCGATGAGCTGCCCGAGGTTATCTGCATGCAGCCCGGCCCCCTGCTGAACGAAATCGCCCGCGGCGGTTACCTGCAGGAGATCACCCCCTTCATGTATGAGGGTAACACCTTTGTTCAGGACATTCCTGAGCAGGCCCGTGAGCTGTGCTCCATCGACGGCAAGGAATATTACATTCCTGTGTGGCCCCACAGCCAGGCCACCGGCGGTAACTATGTTTGGATCGTCAACACCGCCACCTACGAGGCTGCCGGTTCTCCTGCTCTGAACACTCTGGAAGACATCCACAATTACCTGCTGAAGGTGAAGGAGCTCAATCCCACCTCCTACTCCGGCGCTCAGGTTTATCCCTGGACCCAGAACCCCGATGCTTCCGGCTTCCGCGTGATTGAGCCCATCTATCGTTCCATGGGCAATCCCGGTCTTGCTGCCACCTACTACACCCAGCAGGACGGCAAGATCGAGATCGGCATCAACAACGAGAACTACATCAAGGCTCTTGAAGTTGCCAACCAGTGGTACAACGAGGGTCTGTTCCCCGCCGATGAGTTCACCTGGAACGGCGACCAGTACCTGGAAGTTCTGACCAACGCTCAGTCCGGTATGCTGTGGTATGACGCTTCTCAGGATGACACCAACAACTTCCGCCGTAAGGTCCGCGAGAGCACCGATGGCAAGACCTCTTACGAAATTGTTGGTTATGCTCCCAACTATGCGGGCGGCGCTCTCAGCGAGTTCCCCCTGTATCCGCCGGCGGAAGGTGTTGATATCACCTATGGCGACGAGTGCGGTACTGTTGGTTGGAAGGGCTACATGATTACCAAGAACGCCACCAATGGTCAGCGTATCTTCGACCTGTTCTCCTTCATGCTCACCAAGGACGGCTCCATCAACATGATGTACGGTCCTGAGGGCGGCTTGTGGGAAGGCCTGGACGAGAACGGCAACCCCAACCTGAAGAAGCCCCAGTCTGAGATCACCTCTGCTGAACTGGATGCTGCCGGCGCTTGGTTCTGGCCCCATCCCGCTTCCTCCGATAACGTCGACCTGACCAAGTTCGCCGTGAACGACAAGGAAGAGCCTGAGAACCGTAACTGGGTTGTAGACTATCAGGGCCATGCTATTACCTATGGCTATGATGGAGTCAGAATGGGCCAGAAGTTCCTGACTGACCAGACTCAGATGCTGGACGTTGAGCTGGATTCCACCAGTGATGCGGCCATTGCCAAGACTCAGATCGAAGACCAGCTGAAGGCTTCTCTGCCTCAGATCATCATGGCTCCCGACAAGGCTTCCTTCGATTCTCAGGTCAAGGCTCTGCAGGATGCTGTCAACGGGCTCGAGAATGGCCATGTGGCTATTATGCAGGCTCGCTTTGACAAGAACGTCGAGACTCAGGGCTACAACGCTTATGATCCCGACTATGATGTTTACAAGCTGAAGTAATTCAAGCTTCAAAATCTCATAAGTACGATAAAGACGGACGGCTGCACCGCAGCCGTTCGTTTTTTTGTATTTCGAAAACCACTCGCTAGGCGAGTGGTTCAAAAGAAGGCGAAAGCCGGTGATGAAGTCAGAGAGCAATTAGTTAAAAGAGGAGAGACGAGTGGTTCCCAACTCTGTCATCTCTGAGCAAAAACAATGTGTACATTGCTTTGGACGAAGGATCTCGACCTTTTGATTCTGGATTCTAGATGCTAGATGGTGGTTGCGCCTTCGGCGCAGGATGACAGAAAGAAAGCGGGAAAATGACCGCAAAATTAGAGTTTAGCGCTTGCCAGAGAAGCTTCCCCTTGAGGGGAAGCTGTCATGCGTCAGCATGACTGAT
>CAZNZS010000082.1:0-10772 GCA_964577585.1 uncultured Acutalibacter sp. | reverse complement strand
ATCAGGTGGAATACTGCTGCCGTAACATGAAGCACCGTGACTGTGCCGTTATCAGCATTCACCCCCACAATGACCGGGGCACCTGCACCGCCGCTACGGAGCTGGGCATCATGGCCGGAGCCGAACGAGTGGAGGGCACCCTGTTCGGAAACGGCGAGCGCACCGGCAACACAGACATTATGAACGTGGCCATGAACATGTATTCCCAGGGTGTGAACCCCAAGCTTGATTTCTCCCATATGAACCACATTCGCAAGGTCTATGAGGAATGTACTCAGATGAAGGTTCATCCCCGTCATCCCTATGCGGGCGCCCTGGTATTCACCGCTTTTTCCGGCTCTCATCAGGATGCCATCAACAAGGGCGTAAACTATATGGCAAAGGAAAACTCCTCCTTCTGGGAAGTCCCCTACCTTCCCATCGACCCTGCCGACCTGGGCCGGGAATATGAGCCCATCATCCGCATCAACAGCCAGTCCGGCAAGGGCGGCGCTGCCTTTATCATGCAGCAGAACTTCGGATACACCCTGCCGAAGGCCATGCATCCCGAATTCGGAGCCCTGGTAAAGCGCGCCTGCGACCAGTGTGGCCGCGAGATCAGCCCCGGAGAGGTATTCGACATCTTCAAAAAGGAATACCTGGACGTCACCGAGCCCTATCACCTGCTGACCTACAAGATCTTTGAGGAGGATGGGGGCACAAACAATGTGGTGGTGGACTTTGAAGGTGCCGTGCGCTACGACCACCATACCAATGCCGTATCCGGCAAGGGAAACGGCCCCATCGACGCTTTCTTCAATGCCCTTCGCACTCTGGGAATCACAGAGTATGAATTTGTTTCCTACAGCGAGCACGCCGTTTCGGGAGGGGCCGATTCCAAGGCTGTTTCCTACATTCAGCTCCGCCATAATGGAGAGGTCGTTTTCGGCGTGGGTATCGACAGCAACATCAGCATTGCCTCTCTGAAGGGCATCATATGTGCCATTAACCGCTGCGAGCGGATGGGATAAGCAAAGGAGGAACCCATTATGAAAGAATACCGTATTGCCGTGCTTCAGGGCGACGGCATCGGTCCTGAGATCGTTGGAGAAGCTCAAAAGGTCATGGATCAGACCGGGGAAAAATTCGGCTTCCGATTCCATTGGGAGCAGGCCCTTCTGGGCGGTATCGCCATCGATGAGACCGGCGTTCCGCTGCCTGATGAAACCGTGAAGATCTGCAAGGCCTCCGATTCCGTGCTGCTGGGCGCCGTAGGCGGCCCCAAGTGGGACACCCAGCCTCCCGCGAATCGCCCCGAACGCGGTCTTTTGGGCATTCGGAAGGCTTTGGGGCTCTACGCGAACCTGCGCCCCGCCATCATCTTTCCTCCCCTGCGGGACGCTTCTCCCCTGAAGCCTGAGATCATCGGCGAAGCCATGGATATCCTGATCGTCCGGGAGCTGACCGGCGGCATCTATTTCGGCGAGCATACCACCGGGGAAGAAAACGGCGTCACCGCCGCCTGGGATGTGGAACGCTACAGCCTGCCTGAAATCCAACGCATCGCGAAGGTCGCCTTCGACATGGCTCAAAAACGCGGCAAGCGCCTTTGCAGCGTAGACAAGGCAAACGTTCTCGACACCTCCCGCCTGTGGAGAAAGACTGTGGACGAAATGGCAAAGGAATACCCGGAGGTCCAGGTAAGCCATATGTATGTGGACAACTGCTCCATGCAGCTTGTGCGGAATCCCTCTCAGTTCGATGTGATCGTCACCTCCAACATGTTCGGAGATATCCTTTCCGACGAGGCTTCCATGATCAGCGGCTCTATCGGCATGCTGGCCTCCGCCAGCCTGGGTGACAGCGGCTTTGGCCTTTACGAGCCCATCCACGGCTCCGCCCCCGACATTGCCGGCCAGAATATTGCGAACCCCCTGGCCACGATCCTTTCCGGAGCCATGATGCTCCGCTA
Organism: uncultured Acutalibacter sp.; assembly: GCA_964577585.1. Lineage (GTDB taxonomy): Bacteria > Bacillota > Clostridia > Oscillospirales > Acutalibacteraceae > Acutalibacter. Next base: position 8,821 of record CAZNZS010000082.1, on the reverse strand, counting down.
TTCCCTAAATGAACCCGAAGCAGCGGACGCCATTGAGGCCGCTGCCGCCAAGGCGCTGGAGCAGGCCCGCACTCCCGACATTTATACCGAGGGCTGCGGGGCTAAAAAGGTCTCCTGTACCGAAATGGGAGATATCGTCGCGGGCCTGCTGTAAAGCTAGCTCCTCGCTTTGCGCAAAGCCATCCGGTCCAGGACAGAAAACGACCGCCGCAGATGATTTGCGGCGGCCGTTTTTTCTTCTTTTACTTTTGGAAGCCGGAGTACCAATTGTGGAACTCTTCCGCGATCTCCTCCGGATACTCGCATTGCAGGTAATGTCCGCCCGCCAGCACCGTTACCTCGCTTTCGGGAACCTCGGAAAGCTCCCGGTGAAGCTCGTACCATGTTTCTGGTTTGGCGCCCAGCTTTTCAAGCATTGTACCGGAATCCAGCGAAATGAACTGCAGAGCGGGAACCGATGGCGGAAGCTTTGCCTCCCGCAGCCGCTCCATGGAGCTTTCGCTGAGGCGCAGCTCCTGCAGCATATCCTCCTGGTTCCCCGCGCTGAGACACAGGCGGCGGTACAGCTCCAGCTCCTCTGGAGAATACCGTTCCGGCGCTATGGGGGCCATGACGGCGGAAGGCCTGAACCTTGAAACAAGCCTTAAAACGCCCAGCTTATTCAGGCACTGATACGCCCTGAGGAATCTAAGATTCACTTTTCCCGCGTTCACATAGTCAAGAAGCTTCGGCACGGTGATGTCAAGGCCCACAAAGGCGGAGACCTCTTCCGGGTAACGGCTGAGATATTCCAGGGAAACAATGCCCGAATAGGAATGGGCCATCAGAATATACCGCTCCAGCCCCAGCTTCCGCAAAAGCTCATGGAGCTCTTCGGCCATGTTTTCCGCCGTTCTTTGGGAAGGAGCCGGATCGCTCAAGCCATAGCCGAAATATTCTATCGTAACGGTGGTGTACCTCTTCCCCAAAGCCTCCGCCAAGGGCTGATATACCAGGGCGGGAGAGGCTTCCCCCGCGCCGGGCAGCAGCACCACGGTTTCTTTTCCGCTTCCGCTGACCTTTACGCACATTTTCCGGCCTTGCACCTCGATCCGCCAGCCGTAAGCACCCTTGAGCTTTCTGTTGTCCAGCAGCCTACAGAGCTTTTGCGTTCCCGCAGCAGCCGCCATTGCGCCGCCTATGGCGAGAATGGCTTTCAGGGCGGAAGAACCGACTGTTTTCCTGTTTTGTTTCATACAATTATCCTTTCAAAAGCTGCATTCTCTATATCTATTCCGCATTTGGGGCTTCCTTATCCCCACTCTCGCCGGTTTTTGCTTCTTCCGGCTTCGGATCCATGGGATCGATCCCCTTTTTCTTCAGCCTGGAATACACGGAGTCTCTCAGCATTCTGTAAAGCACCGCCGTAGTGGGCGTGCCCAGCAGGATCCCGGGAATCCCGGCGATACCGCCCCAGAACAGCACGGCGAACAGCGTCCACACCGCCGGAAGACCTATGGAGGATCCCACCACTCTGGGATAGATCAGGTTTCCCTCTATCTGCTGCAGGCACAGCAGGAAAATCAGGAAAACAAGAGCGTCTATGGGATGCACAAGAAGCAGGATCACCACGCCGGAAATGCAGCCGATATACGCGCCGAGAATCGGAACAAGAGCGCCTATCGCCACGATCGACGATATCAGCAGCGCGTAATCAAGCCCCAGGATTCTCATGCCGATATAGCACAGCGTACCCAGGATCACGCATTCCGTCAGCTGGCCCCGGACAAAGGAAAAGAACACCTTGTTGCTCAGGGCACCAATGCGGGTAAGGTTCCTTGCGGCCTTATCGGGAAAGAACGCCAGCAGGGTGGATTTTACGCCCCGCAGCAGCTTTTCCTTTCCGAACAGCATATAGATCGAGAAAATGAAGCCCATCGCCAGAGTAAACGCGGCGGAGGCCACATTCACGGTAACATCTACAAGGGAGCTTACAAAATCCCCGGTGATCTTTGTAACGTTGGAAAGGAGAGTGCTCCAGTTAAATTCCTTCAAAAAATTTTCGATAAACGCGAAATCGTGCTTTGTGGCAAAATCTGTTGTCCACTTCACCGCGGCATTGATGGTGCCCGGCAGCGTTCTCTGCACCGTCTCGCCCAGCAGGCTCATCGATTCAAACAGGCCCGGCATCACAAAGAAGGCGATAAAGGCGATGACAAGGAACACCACCATATAGGCAAGGAGCACCGCCAGCGGCCGGCGGACCTTCTGCCATCCTTTGGCCGTACAGTTTCGAAAGGGCCTGAAAACGATATCCTCAAACAAGTGAACGAAAACATTCAGCACATAGGCAAGGACCAAGCCGCAGAAAACAGGATAAAGGGTTGCAAAAAAAGCCCTGATGCAGCCCCATACAGCGGAAAAATGAAGAACCACCAGCAGCAGCGCCGCCCCAAACAGCAGCAGTGCCATTCCTGTGAAGAGCAGGCTTTTTTCCCGCCGCAGATCGCTTTTTACATCTTTCAATTTCATACTGTCCGTCCCCCCAAAAAATACCCCTAACTGTCTCAGAAAAAAGGCGATCACACCTTTTTCTGGAATACCGTGCGGCACCGCTGACAGGTCACTTCTATTTTTCCTCTGCCTCTCGGCGCTCTGAGCTGCTGCTTACAATTGGGGCAGCGGAAATACTTGTACTCCCTGCGCTGTGAAAACCGCTGCTTCTGAAACCGGAACCAGCCCGTTACCGGGTTCCAGATCCTTAAAAAAGCCTGATACTCCCGCTGTCTTGCCGGGATATTCCTGGAAAAGCTGCGAAACAGCACATAAATGAGCACGAGATAAGAAAGAATAGTCAACGGCCAGAACAGCAGCGCGCCGAATACCGACAGCACGATGCCCAGGATCAGCAAGACAAAATTCAGCCGGTCCGTACCGTACCGGCCCATCATGAACTGTTGAAGCTTTTGCATAAACATGGACTTACGCCACCTTTGTTGTTGATATTCTATAAGTATACCGCTGAAAAAACCGGTTTTCAACCAAAGCGGGCCGGGCTTTACGATAAATTTACAATTAGGACGGTCGAAAAAAGGTGATTTACCCGAAAAAGAGGAAAAAGCCGCTTTTCTCCTTGACTTTCCTGTTTCAAAAGGGATATACTGATTTTGGAAATACCGTACAGTATTTGTTTTACGAAACGGTTCTCGATTTCCATTCCATCATTCATTTTCAGGAGGTATTACTATGCCAGAATTAAAAGGCAGCAAAACTGAAGCAAATCTGCTCACCGCTTTTGCAGGTGAGTCTCAGGCCCGTAACAAGTACACCTATTATGCGTCCAAGGCCAGAAAGGACGGATATGTACAGATCGCCAACATTTTTGAAGAGACCGCCGCAAACGAAAAAGAGCACGCCAAAATGTGGTTCAAGCTCTTAAACGGCGGCATCGGAGACACCCTTCAGAATCTGAAGGATGCCGCCGCAGGCGAAAACTATGAGTGGACCGATATGTACGCAGGCTTTGCCCAAACCGCCCGCGAAGAGGGCTTTGACCAAATTGCAAATCTTTTTGAGGGCGTGGCAAAGATCGAGAAGGAGCACGAAGAGCGTTATCTGAAGCTCGTTAAGAACATCGAAGAGGGCCTTGTGTTCTCCAAAGACGGCGACGTGATCTGGCAGTGCTCCAACTGCGGCCATATCGTCATTGGCAAAAAGGCTCCTGAGGTGTGCCCTGTTTGCGCTCATCCCCAGGCCTATTTCCAGATCAAGGCTGAAAATTATTAATCAGGGAACCTCTGAATAAATCAGCTGCGGCGTCTGGCGGATCTTTTCCGCCACAGCTACGTTGCGATTTCTTGAAATAAACCAATTATTCCCGCGAAATCACGCCTTGCTGTAACAAAAAATCTCTCGTCATCCGCTCTTGCAGACTTAATCAGAGGTCCCCTAAATCTATTGGAACGTTTTGCGATCAAAAGCCCCGAAGATGGTATAAAAACCGTCTTCGGGGCTTTTTCTGTTTTTCAGTCCTTTCGAACATATTCCCGCAGCAGCACCCCGCTGCCTGTCAAAAACAGCAGGATCCCGAAGGCTAAGAGGCCGCCCCGCCAGCTTTGCAGTGCCGTGCCAAACCTTCCCAGGTGCGTCCACCATTCCGTCAGGCTTTCCGCATGCAGCTGGGTGAGCGCCAAGGCGGCCACCGCCGTAAGCAAGCCTAAAATCACAGCGGCGGCACCGAAGGCGATCCGGAATTTCCGGCGGCGCTCCGCCACCGGGTCAAAGGGCGGTTTCGTTTGTTTGGGTTCCGCCCGCGGGAAAGAAGGCTCCGGTTCTTCTTCCAACAGCAGGTAATCTGTTGTCACGTGAAAAAGCCTGCTTAGCTCCACCACTTTCTCAATGTCCGGCGCCGCCGCTCCGGTTTCCCAACGGGAAACCGCCTGCCGGGAAAGCTCCAGGCGGCTTGCCAGCTCCTCTTGGGAAAGCCCCGCCTTTTTCCGGCAAAGGGCTATTTTCTCTCCAAGCTTCATCGGCTATCGCTCCTTTCCCGGGTATTCTAGCACGTAGGGAACGGGAAATCTACCACCGCAACCGAGCGTTTCCGCAATTTTCGGTTGCATGGCGGAAACAGGCTTTACAAACTGCCCTCTTTTGGCTCGGTTACAATTTTTACCAGGTTATAAACTGCATAGGGGAAAAAGCTGAGGATTCCCACGTATAGTATGCAGACCAGGGTGATAAACCAGAAAAAAGCTGCGGCAGCTTTGAAGGGTGTGGATTTTCCGGAAAAGAAGCCTGTGGCTAACATCACTCCGTGGAGGATCCCTGCCGGGGCCAGACCGCCAACAAAAGCCAGAAAAATGACGGGCGGAAAACCGGAATCGTTTGTGTGGGGGATCAGGGCGAGAAGGGCATAGATCAAAGCTCCGCCAAGATAGGCGGCAAGAGTTACCACCAGGTATTCGATCCGCTGTTTTCTTGTTCTTTTCATAGTCAGTCACGTTCCTCTTTACCGATTGACGATCTTCTCCCCGTCAAAGATCAGAATTCCCTTTCCTTCTCCGGTCTTGCCGCCCTCCATCAAGTATTTTTTGAAGGCCCGCTGCATGGAGGTGCGCTCCGGCAGCTCTGCCGTGGGCTTTTTATAGTCCGCACCGAACAGCCGCCAGGCGTCGCCAAATTCATCATCGGTTTCCTGCCCTACAATGTCAAAATCCTGCTGGAAGCTTACAATATTGGACTTGGCAGACAAAATTTTCCCATAGGGCGGGTACAAAAGCCAAGAATGGCAGATGCAGATAAGGGGTCCGCCGTTTAATTCCTCCTTGAAAAACTCGTAGGCTTTTTTGTAGGAAGCAAGCCGCGCCGCCTCGTCAAAAGGCTCTCCGCTGGAAGGAATATGAATACTCTTTACCTTATCTCCCTTCTTCACGATATATCCATTCTTTTCGTAGGGGGTATCCTCAGAATAGGTCACATTTTCATATTCCAGCCTGCCCAGCTTCACGATATCCCGAGAATAGAAGATGGGATACCAGAAGGCCACAAAATTTCCCCATACGCCCTGCACCTCTTTGCATTCCAGCACCTTGTAGCGCAAATCCTCAAAGGTGTCCCAGAAGACTTTTTCCGGGATCCCCTCCCCGGCAAAGGCCTCCCGCACCGGAACGGCGGCCTCCGCCAAAAAGAGCAGCCACACCGTGTAGGGAGAAAGTTCCGCTTTTGCCGCGATCTCTTCGATCAACGGACCGGACAGGGAAATGCTGAAATCGTTGTCATAGAAAAACTCCACCGCGCCATCAAAAGCGCCCTCCTGCCCGGCGGCGGTAAGGGCATCGGCGTTTTGTAACAGCTCCGCCTTTGCTTCCTCCGGAAAGCCGGTCTTTTCCATCAGCAGCCGCAAAAAATCCTTGTTCATAAAATGTTCTTCCCCTTTCTGAAAAAAATAGAATAAAATCAAACCGTGCTTTACAAACGCTGAAGCATGCTTTTCAGCTTCACTCTTTTGGAAAGCTTCTGAAAAACAACAGATTCCCGTCCGGATCCAAAAAGCTCATGTTTACCGCACCCCAAGGCCTTTTTGCCGGCGGCTCCACGATTTTCCCGCCTATGGCCCTGACCCGCTCATAGGCGGCCTCCATGTCCTCTACGGTAAAGGCAAGCTGGATATTTTGAAAATTTTTCTCCCGTTTTTTGCCATCGCGATAAATCGCCAGCGCAGTTTCTTCTGCAAGAATAAATTGGTGGGTCTCATCCTCACTGCCGTTTTCCACCTGAAGAAGCTTTTTGTAAAAATCCGCCAGCCTTCTCACATCCTCTGTCAGCAAGCATACCTCGCCGAGCTTCATACCGTCACTCCCCTACTTCCCGATTTTTTCCGTATCGATGATGATGGTCACGGGCCCGTCGTTATTTACCAGCACATCCATATGAGCCCCGAACTCCCCGGTTTCCACCTTTTTGACGCCGCCGACCCTTGTCTGCTCTGCAAACCGCTCATACAGGGCCCTTGCCTCCACTGGCGGCGCGGCACGGTCAAAGGAAGGGCGGCGGCCCTTTTTGCAATCGGTGCTCAAGGTAAAATTGGAAACCACCAAAAGCTCCCCGCCGACGTCCATCAAGGACAGATTCATCTTACCGTTCTCATCGGTAAAGATCCGCAGTTCCCGGATCTTCTCCGCCAGGAAATCCGCCTGCTTTTCCGTATCGCCTTCCATCACACCCAGGAACACGGTAAGCCCTTTTCCTATCTTCCGGCATTCTCCGTATTCTATGGTCACCTGGGCCTCCTTCACCCGCTGGATCACTGCCCGCATAAAATCCCCCCTAAACTAAAGTTATCCTATCATACTGCCGCACAAAAAGCAAACCGGATCTGATTGTATCTTTCGAAAAAGTTTGCTATACTATGACTGGGATCATCCAGGCACCATCAAGACGAGGGAGGAATCATATATGATCTACGAAATCAAGAGAAACGGACTTACCGCCAAAATAGACTCTCTGGGCGCCCAGCTTCTCTCCATCACAAACGAAAATGGTCACGAGTACATCTGGACAGGAGACCCGAATTACTGGAAGGGTCACGCCCCGGTGCTTTTCCCCATCGTAGGCGCGCTGCGCGAGGGCAAAACCAAAATAGGCGGGGAATGGTTCCACATGGGCCAGCACGGAATTGCCCGCCACCTGGAATTTTCCTTGAAAGCTCAGGAAGAAGATTCCGTATCTCTCCGCCTCAATTCCAATTTTGAAACGAAAAAGCAGTATCCCTTTGAATTTTCCCTGACCGTTTCCTATATTCTGCACGAAAACGGGTATGAAACCGTCTTCACCGTTGAAAACCCGGGCGACAAGGTAATGCCTTTCGCCGTCGGAGGCCATCCCGGCTTTCATATCCCCGTTGACGAGGACGCCACTTTCGAGGAATATTCCATCTGCTTTGAGCGCCCGGAAACTCAGAGCTGCCCCTCCATAGTAGTGGGAGAGGGGCTGATAGACCCGAAAACAATCGGCTTTACCATAAGCGGGGAAAAGGAGATCCCCCTAAAGCACGATTTGTTTTATCAGGATGCCCTGGTGTTTAAAAACCTCAACTCGGAAAAGGTGCAGATAAAAAACAGGAAAACGGGGAAGGGCGTGGAGATGGATTTTTCCGGCTTCCCCATGCTGGGAATATGGTCCGCTAAAAACGACGGCCCCTACGTCTGCCTGGAGCCCTGGACCGGCTGCGCCACCTGCACCAACGAGGGAGACGAATTCGAAAAGAAGAAGAACATGACCTTTCTGCCCTCCGGCGGAAAGGCGGAATTCTCCTTCTCGGTACGGTTCCTGTAACGCCATAAAGGAAAAGAAAAGCGTGTCCCGGAAGCCCTGCGCTTCCGGGACCTTTTATACAATAAAAACAGGATTTTCACCTCAAATTCAGCAGTTTGCCATTCGGGAAATTTTGAAAAAAGCCTTGTCTTTTTCTGCCTGCGCGCTATAATACGAAAAGCCTTGCAAAACAGCCTGTGCCCGCAGGTTTTTTGCCAGATAGAAGTTTTCCTTTTTCAGAAAAGGAGGGGTTTTATGTTTCCGCTCAAATGGCTTTGGGCACGAATGAAAAACTTTCGAAAGCAGTATGTGTTCGCCCTCTGCTCCACGGTGATTCTTTCCATTCTTTCTCTGGGAAACTCGGTGATCACCGCAACCATTATGGACACCGTGTTCTCCCCCTTGCAGGAGGGCAGCGAGGTAACACAGCAGCTCATCTCCCACCTGATCTCTCTGGTGGTCTTGCTCATCGGATTTACCCTTTTCCGCACAGGCTTCGGGTATCTTTCCGTCACCACCTATGAGCGCTGCTCCCAGAAGCTCATCTTCGAGCTTCGCCGCGACCTGTACAAAAACATGCAGGAGCAGGATCAGTCCTTCTTCAGCCGCAACCGCACCGGCGACCTGATGACCCGCCTCACAGGCGACATGGATATGATCCGCTTCATGGTGGCCTGGGTCATCCGCCAGCTCATTGACTGTGCCATCATGTTTCTCACGGCCTCCATCGTATTCCTGGTGACCGACTGGATCTTTGCATTGAGCATGCTGGCCGTGACCCCCATCATCTTTGCCCTCACCTACCTCTTCTCTAAAAGGGTCCATCCCCTGTATGTGCAGCTTCGTGAAAAGCTTTCCGGCCTTAACACCGCCGCCCAGGAAAACATTTCCGGCAACCGGGTGGTAAAGGCCTTCGCGAGGGAAGATTACGAGATCGCCCGCTTTGACGAAAAGAACCGGGAATATAAGGAGGCCAACAAAAAGGCTTCCACCATGTGGCTCAAGTTCAGTCCCTATATCGACACCCTTT
>CAZNZS010000081.1:0-10908 GCA_964577585.1 uncultured Acutalibacter sp. | reverse complement strand
TTCATGGTATCCTTTTGGCGCACCAGGCTGAAAAGCTCGGGCGCAAAGGTGGGAATACCCTCAAAGGTCACCTTCATTCCCGGCGCACAGAGGGTGTCCCCAATGGAGAAAATACCCGGGTCAAATACGCCGATAATGTCTCCCGCGTAGGCTTCCTCGATGATCTCCCTGCTTTGGGCCATGATCTGCTGGGGCTGGGCAAGCTTTACCCTGCGCCCGCCCTGCACATGGTCTACCTCCATGCCTTTTTCAAATCTGCCGCTGCAGATGCGGATAAAGGCAATGCGGTCGCGGTGGGCCTTGTTCATGTTGGCCTGGATTTTGAAGACAAAAGCGGAAAAGCGGCCGTCAAAGGGATCAATCTCGCCCTGCAACGCGTTTCGGGACAACGGGGGAGGCGTAAGCTTCAAGAAGTTTTCCAGGAAAGGTTCCACACCGAAATTCGTCAAAGCGGAGCCGAAGAACACGGGAGAAAGCTTGCCGTGGCGCACCTTTTCCATGTCGAATTCATATCCGGCGCCGTCCAAAAGCTCCACATCGTCGCGCAGGGTGCCGTAAAGGTATTCTCCCACGGCGTTCTTCAGAGCGGGATCTTCCAGCGCAAAAGCCTGTTCCCGCACTTCCTTGCGGCCCACGTTTTCGCTTTCGGGCTCAAACATCAGGACCTTTTTGTCCTCTCTGTCATAAACGCCCTTGAAGTCCCGGCCGGAGCCGATGGGCCAGTTCATGGGGTATGTGCCGATGCCCAGCTCTTTTTCGATCTCGTCCAGAAGATCATAGGGACTTCTGGAATCCCGGTCCATCTTATTGATGAAGGTGAAAATGGGGATATCCCGCATGACGCAGACCTTGAACAGCTTTCTGGTCTGGGCCTCCACGCCCTTGGAAGCGTCGATGACCATCACGGCGGAGTCTGCCGCCATCAGCGTGCGGTAGGTGTCTTCGGAAAAGTCCTGGTGGCCGGGAGTGTCCAGAATATTGATGCAGTAGCCTTCATATTCGAACTGCATGACAGAGGAGGTGACGGAAATACCTCTCTGCTTTTCGATTTCCATCCAGTCGGAAACAGCGTGGCGGGAATTCCGCTTTCCTTTTACCATGCCGGCCAGGGAAATGGCGCCGCCGTACAGCAGGAATTTTTCAGTGAGGGTGGTTTTGCCGGCGTCGGGGTGAGAGATAATGGCAAAGGTCCTCCGGCGCTGTATTTCTGTTTTATGATCAGCCAAAGGGTTCATTCCTTTCAAAATGTGTAGGATATCGAATGCTGGATTGTGTTTACATCGGCTTTTTCCTTTCGGGTTATTTTCGGACAGCGCAGACAAGTTTACCACGAATTTGCCGGTTAGGCAAGTGCCCGGAGGCGAAAAGCCTGTTCTCGTCTGCCTTTGACCGGATCCGTGAGAAAAAGCCGGACCTTTTTGGCAGTTTTCGCTTTACAAAGGGCTGCCGGTCGTGTAAAATAAATTTGGTATAATCTGCAGGAAACGGAGTGGTACTATGACGCTGAAATACAAAAGGATCCTGTTAAAGCTCAGTGGGGAGTCCCTGGCCGGAAAGCAGGGGCACGGGATCGATTTTGACACGGTAATGGATATCTGCAGGCCCATCAAGCAATGTGTGGACATGGGGGCCGAGATGGCCATTGTGGTAGGCGGAGGAAACTTCTGGCGGGGGCGCAGCAGCGGCCAAATGGACCGCACCAGGGCTGACCACATGGGCATGCTTGCAACCGTTATCAACGCTCTGGGCGTAGCGGACGGCCTGGAGCAGCTGGGCCTGGACGTCAGAGTGCAGACGGCCATCGCCATGCAGGAGGTTGCCGAGCCCTATATCCGCAACCGTGCCGTGAGGCATCTGGAAAAGGGCCGGGTGGTCGTGTTTGGCTGCGGCACCGGGAATCCCTTCTTCTCCACCGACACAGGTGCCGCTCTGCGGGCGGCGGAGATCGACGCGGACGTCATTCTGAAAGCTACCATGGTAGACGGCGTGTATGACAGCGATCCCAAGAAGAACCCCAATGCCGTGCGTTACGACACTCTTTCCTACATGGACGTTTTGAATCAGAATCTGGGTGTTATGGATATGACCGCCGCCTCCTTCTGCGAGGACAAGGGTATTCCCTTCCTGGTGTTCAGCATCGAGGATCCCCAGAACATCGTAAGGGCCGTTACCGGAGAGCCGGTGGGCACTCTGGTGCAATAATACAATAATGCGGGAAACCGCGAAAGGAAGGTCTCTATTTATGGCAGAGATGAAGGAAGTTTTCGATAAAGCCGAAAGCAAAATGAAAAAATCCATCGATCATCTGGAGGAGGAATACGCCGCCGTTCGTGCCGGCCGCGCGAACCCTGCCGTGCTGGATAAGATCATGGTGAATTATTACGACACGCCCACGCCCATCAACCAGTTGGCCGCCGTGGCCGTTTCCGAGGCAAGGGTGCTTACGATCCAGCCCTGGGACGCTTCCGTGCTGCGCGGCATCGAAAAGGCCATACAGACCTCCGACCTTGGGGTCAATCCGCAGAACGACGGCAGGATCATCCGCCTGGTGTTCCCGCCGCTCAACGAAGAGCGCCGCCGCGATCTGGCAAAGGACATCAGCAAAATGGCGGAGGAGGCCAAGGTGGCCGTTCGCGCCATTCGCAGGGACGCCATGGAAAAGCTGAAGGAAATGAAGAAGAACAGCGACATCACCGAAGACGATCTGAAGCAGGCTGAAAAGAAGATGCAGGACCTGACAGACAAGTATGTAAAAAATGCCGATACGAGTTTTCAGCGCAAGGAAAAGGAAATCATGGAGATTTGAGCCGGAAACGGCTTGAGGCGGTCCGGCGGCGAAAGCTGCCGGAATTGCCTTGCTTTGGAGAAAAATCAATGTTTTTTAAGAAAAGCCGAAAAGGTGCGGAAAAGCCTGTTTCCCTTCCCGGGCACGTTGGGATCATCATGGACGGAAACGGCCGCTGGGCCAGGCGGCGGGGGCTTCCCCGTTCGGCAGGGCACAAGGCTGGCGCCGAAAATTTCAGAACGATAACCCGGTACGCTTCCAAACTGGGGATCAAGTATCTGACGCTCTATACCTTTTCCACGGAGAACTGGTCAAGGCCGGCAGAAGAGGTAAATGCCCTGATGAGCCTTTTTAAGGAATATCTGGAAGAGGCTCTGCGGGATTTTATGGACGAAAATATTCGGGTGAGGTTTATCGGTGATGTTTCCGTGTTTTCTCCCGAACTCAAAGAGCTTATCAAAGAGGTGGAGGAGGCTTCCGCGCCCAAAACCGGAATGGTGCTGAACCTGGCCATGAATTACGGCGGCAGGGCGGAGCTGACCCGGGCCGCCAACCGTTACGGGCTGGACGTGGAACAGGGAAAGCTTGCCCCCGGTGAGCTTACCGAAGAAGCTTTTTCAAACTATCTCTATACATCGGGGCAGCCTGACGTCGATCTGCTGATTCGCCCAAGCGGAGAACAGCGCATTTCCAATTTTCTTTTGTGGCAGTGCGCGTATGCAGAATTCGTTTACTTTGATGTTTTGTGGCCTGATTTCAAGCCAAAGGATCTGGATGAGGCCATAAAAATATATTCTTCCCGGCAGCGCCGTTTCGGCGGCGTTTAAGGGAGCTCCGAAAACAGGAGGCATTCCATGAAACAGAGAATATTGTCCGGCGCTGTACTGGTCCTGTTCTGCGCCAGCATCATCGTGTTTAACGGTATTTTCCCGCTGGCGCTGAATATTGCCGTTGGCCTGATCTCTCTTGTGGCAATGTATGAGATCTTAAAGGCCATGGGCCTTGAGAAAAAATGGTTTTTGAGCCTGCCTTCTCTTGCCGCGGCGGCCCTTGTGCCCTTCTGCAATGGGGACCTGCAGCTTTTTGTATACTGTGCCTTTACGCTGCTGGTATTTACCGCTATGGTCATTTACCATAAAGAAACCTCCTTTAAGGAGGTAGGGGTGCTGTACAGCATGGTAGTCCTCATTCCTTCCGCGCTGCAGTGCCTTGTGGCCCTTCGTGATCTGAGCCAGAACCATGGCATGTATTATGTGCTCATTGCTGTTTTCTCCGCCTGGGTGGCGGATGCCGGCGCCTATTTTGCCGGGACCTTCTGGGGAAAGCACAAGCTCTGCCCCGAGATCAGCCCCAAAAAGACAGTGGAGGGGTTTATCGGCGGCCTGGTGCTGAACGTGGCTGTGATCATGCTCAGCGGTCTGGTGCTTTCTCAATTCGTATGGTCTGAGGCTGGGCTCCATGTCAATTATCTCGCCCTGTTTTTGATTGGCTTTTTGGGTTCTCCCATTTCGGTTTTGGGAGATCTCAGCTTTTCGCTGATCAAGCGAAGCTGCCACATCAAGGATTTCGGCCAGGTGATCCCCGGGCACGGCGGCGTTTTGGACAGATTTGACAGCGTGATCTTCACAGCGCCCTTCGTCTATTTTGTAGCAAGCTTTTTGCCCCTGGTCATCGGATAAACAGGAGAAGACATGAAAAAATTATCGCTTTTGGGTTCTACCGGGTCGATAGGAACGCAGACCTTAGAGGTCGTTCGAGGTCTTTCCGGCACAGATGACCCCATACAAATAGAAGTGTTGGCAGCCCATTCCAACGCGGCGCTTTTGGAAGAGCAGATCCGGGAGTTTCGTCCTGCCGCCGCGGTGTTGTTTTCTTCTGAAGCCGCGGCCGACCTGCGGCTGCGGATCCGGGATCTCCCCACGGTGGTGCTGGAGGGCATGGAGGGTCTTACGGAAGCTGCCGCCTGGGAAAGTGCCGACATCACCCTGAATTCCGTGGTGGGCATGGTGGGCTTGCAGCCGACGCTGGCAGCCATAAGAGCAGGAAAAAAGCTTGCCCTGGCAAACAAGGAAACGCTAGTGGCCGGCGGAGACCTTGTGATGCGGGAGGCAAGGGAAAACGGAGTGCGGATCCTGCCTGTGGACAGCGAGCATTCCGCCATATTCCAGTGCCTTCAGGGCTGTCCGGAGAAGGGGGCGCTGAAGCGGCTGATCCTCACCGCTTCCGGCGGCCCGTTTTTTGGAATGACTACGGAAGAACTGGGAAACGTAAAACCGGAACAGGCTCTGAAGCACCCAAATTGGAGCATGGGCGCAAAAGTGACCATTGATTCCGCTACCCTGATGAACAAGGGGCTGGAGGTCATTGAGGCCTCCTGGCTTTTCGGGATGCCGCCGGAGAAGATCGACGTGGTGGTGCACCGGGAAAGCATCATCCATTCGCTGATCGAATATCAGGACAATTCCGTGATCGCTCAGCTCGGCCTGCCCGATATGAGGATCCCCATTCAGTATGCCCTGACTTACCCGAACAGGCTTCCTTCTCCCGCCAGAAGGCTGGAGCTTTGGAAGCAGAAAAACCTGTCCTTTTATGAGCCGGACATGAAAACCTTCCGCTGCCTGGGCGTTTGCATCGAGGCTTTAAAGCAGGGCGGCCTTGCGCCCGCCGCTGCCAACGGAGCAAACGAAAGGGCGGTGGAGCTGTTCCTTGCAGGCAGGATCTCCTTCCTGGAGATAGGGGATCTTGTTTCCGAGGCTGTAAAGAGGCAGGGGAAACAAGAGGTCACCCTTAAGACCATATTGGAAGCAGACGCTTCCGCCCGCGGCTTGGTGGACGATCTTGTTCGCTGAGCACGTTTGAGTTTTGTTAGGAGATGATATGATCATGCCATATCCCTTGATGGTTGCCCTTTTGATCGTGATCGGTGTTTTGTTGTTCAGCTTTCTGATATTCTTCCATGAACTGGGACATTTTATTTTCGCTAAGGCCTCGGGGATCCGTGTCAATGAATTTTCTCTCGGCATGGGGCCGAAGCTGTTCGGCTTTCAGAGGGGAGAGACCTTATATGCCCTGCGCCTTTTTCCTATCGGCGGCTTCTGTGCCATGGAGGGGGAAGACGGGGAAAGCAGTGATGAGAGGGCCTTTGGAAACAAGCCCGTCTGGAAGCGGATCCTGGTGATTGTGGCGGGCGGCGTGTTCAATATGATTCTGGGATTCCTGATGCTTGTGATACTGACGGGCCAGGAGGATGTATTCGCCACTACCACCATTGCGAAATTTGCCGATACTTCCGCCGCGCAGACAGCCGGAGCCCAGGTGGGCGACCGGATCGTAGAGATAAACGGTTACACCGTTCGCACGGATCAGGATCTGTCCTTCGGATTTGCCATGGCTGACCCGGAAGCGATAACGATGAAGGTCATGCGGGAGGGAGAGACAGTAGAGCTTGGTCCTTTCTCCATGGCAGCGGAAGGGGAAGACGGAGAAACGAAGACCTTATCCCTCGATTTCTGGGTAGAGCCGGGACAGAGGACCTTTTGGAACGTGCTTGAGCGCAGCGCCCTGAAAACGGGCTCTATGGTGCGTATGGTGCTGGCAAGCCTCAAGGGGATCCTGACCGGGCGCTTTGGCTTCAACGAGATGGCGGGCCCTGTGGGAACGGCGCAGGCCATTTCCAAGATGGCTCAAATGGGGCTGGAAAGCGGCTTTGGAGAAGCTGTGAACAATATCCTTTACATGATGATATTGATTACGGTGAACTTGGGTGTGGTGAACTTGCTGCCGCTGCCGGCTTTGGACGGCGGACGCCTTTTGTTCCTGCTGTGGGAGCTTATTACCCGCAAGCCGGTGCCGCCAAAGTATGAAGGATATGTCCACGCCATTGGCTTTATTTTGTTGATCGGTCTGATGCTGGTGGTTACAGGAAACGATATTTGGCGCATCATTACCAAGGGCTGGAGCCTCTGAGGAGAAGAACCATGGAAAGAAGAAAGTCAAGGCAGGTTTTGGTGGGAAGCGTGCCTGTCGGAGGCGGCGCCCCCATTGCCGTGCAGTCCATGCTCAGCGTTCCCGCCTCTGATGTGCACGGAAATGTGGAACAGGCGGTAAGGCTGGAGCGGGCAGGCTGTGAGATCCTTCGTGTGGCAATCCCCGACAGGGAGGCAGTAAGGCTGATCCCCACCATCAAGGAGCAGATCCGTATCCCCCTGGTGGCGGATATCCATTACGACTACCGGCTTGCTTTGGAGGCCGTTGCTGCCGGAATAGACAAGGTGCGTATCAATCCCGGAAATATCGGGGAGGATTCCCGTGTAAAGGCTGTGGCGGACGCCTGCCGGAGCAAGGGGATACCCATTCGTGTGGGCGTGAATGACGGTTCTCTGGAAAAGCATATTCTGGCAAGACACGGTCATCCCACGGCGGAGGCGCTGTGCGAAAGCGCCCTGTACCATACAAGGCTTTTGGAAAAATTCGATTTTACCGATATCGTCGTATCCATGAAGGCTTCCTCGGTGGACCGCACCGTGAAGGCCTACAGCCTGATGGCGCAGAAATGCGATTATCCGCTGCACCTGGGCATCACCCATGCCGGTACCGCCCGCATGGGGCTGATCAAGTCCGCCATAGGGATCGGGGGGCTGCTGCAGCGCGGCATCGGAGATACGATCCGGGTATCGCTGACGGCGGATCCCGTGGAAGAAGTTCAGGCCGGCATGGATATCCTGAAGGCCCTGGAGCTTCGCCGGGGCGTGCGGCTGATCGCGTGTCCCACCTGCGGCAGGACCCGCATTGATCTGATCTCTCTGGCAAACCGGGTGGACGCTGCCCTCGCTTCCTGCAGGAAAGATATCACCGTGGCGGTCATGGGCTGCGGCGTAAACGGTCCGGGAGAAGCGAGAGAGGCAGACATCGGCATAGCGGGAGGCGTTGGAGAGGGCCTGCTGTTCCGGAAGGGCGAGATCCTGCGGAAGGTGCCTGAGGACAGGCTCCTGGAAGAACTGCTTTTGGAAGTGGAAAAGCTGTAAAGCGAAAAAGGAGAGCAAAACCCATTGAATACATTAGGTCATTTTTTTCAGAAGGAGCTGGAGGGCGCAGAGCTGCCGGAGGAGCTTTTGAACGGTGAGATCATCACCTGCTCCCTGAACCGGCCCAACCGTACCGCCAGCCTTTCTGTCCGGTTTTCAAGCTTTATTGAATACTCTGAGATCGTCCGGCTTTCCCAGGCTCTGGAGGGTTCTGCCTTTGGCCTTACTACAGTCCATATTCTGCCGAAATTTCCCAAGGAAAGCTTTTCTGCCAAATGCGTTTCTTCTCTGGCCAGTGCTTTGAAGGAACGGGATGCTTCCATCAACGGGACCTTTAAGGGGGCGGAAGCGGAGCTGAAGGATAATACTCTCACCATCCGCCTTGCGCACGGCGGCTTTGCGCTTTTGGCTGCCCACAATACCGACCTGAAGCTCAAAGAGCTGATCAGAGATTGGTTCGAAGTGGATTGCACCACGGAATTTTCCGGCATGCTTTCCGTCAAGGACGGGGAAGGAAGCCAACTGGAACGGGTGCGCACAGAGGAAACAAGGAAGCTTCGGGAATCCGTGATGCAGGAGATGGAGGAGTACGAGGAATCGATCCGCGGAAAGGCAAGCGAGCGGAGGATCAGCGTAAGAGACGCTGAGCATCTGCTTCCCACCATTATTCCCGAAACCGCCAAGCCCGTTTTGGGAACGGTCCCCAAGGGAAAGCTTACGCCCCTGCGGGAGGCAGCCCTTGACCTGGGAAATTTTGTGGCCTGGGGCGAGATCTTTTCCATCGAATCCAAGGAAACCAGGGACAAGTCCCGGAAGATCTACAGCATCGATATCACCGACTATTCCGGCTCGGTCACTCTGAAGCTCCTGCAGAACGCGAACGAATGCAAGGAACTGGATAAGCTGAAAAAAGGCCAGTCTCTGTTAGTGCGCGGTGCGCTGGAATACGATAAATATGACCGTGAGAATGTGATGCGGCCCAGGGCTATCGCCACTGTGGATCAGGTGGAGGTGGTGGACGACGCTTCCCAAAAGCGCGTGGAGCTGCATCTTCATACCAATATGTCCGACATGGACGGCATGACCCCCGCCGCGGATCTGATCAATCAGGCCCACAAATGGGGACAGAAGGCGGTGGCCATTACCGACCACGGTGTTGCCCAGGCTTTCCCGGAAGCCATGAACACGGCAGAGGCCATCCGGAAGGAAGACCCCGAATTCAAGGTCATTTACGGTACGGAAGCCTATTTTGTAAATGACTTGGTTCCCGCTGTTGTGGGGGACACAGAATGTTCTCTTGACAGTGATTTTATCTGCTTTGACCTTGAAACCACCGGGCTTTCCGCCGAAAAGGAGCGCATTACGGAGATCGGCGCGGTGCGGATCCACGGCGGCGAGGTGACAGAGCATTTTGACACCTTTGTGGATCCGGAGCGGCCCATACCGCCGAAGATTACAGAGCTTACCGGCATTACGGACGAGATGGTGGCGGGAGCCCCGAAGGAAGGGGAGGCCTTAAAGGCCTTTTACGAGTTCTGCGGCAGCGATGATATCGTGCTGGTGGCCCATAACGCCGGCTTCGACACTGCCTTTCTCCGGGCGGCGGGAAAGCGGACAGGGATTCCCTTTTCCCATACTTATGTGGATACGGTGCCCGTCTGCCGGGCCCTGCTGACCGGCATCAAAGACTGCAAGCTGGACACGGTGGCAAAATTTTTGAAGCTGAATCCCTTTAACCACCACCGGGCGGACGACGACGCGGCGGTGCTGGGGAATATCTTCCTGCACCTTTTGACAAGGCTCAAAGAGGATCGGGGTGCAGCCTACCTGAAGGATGTGAACACTGCTCTGGCCGGCGGTGATCCCAAAAAGCTCCGCTCTTATCACCAGATCATCCTTGTGAAAAACCATACGGGCCTGAAAAACCTATACCGTTTGATTTCCGAAGGGCACCTGCATTATTTTTACCGCCATCCGCTTACGCCAAAAAGCGTGCTGACCAAATACAGAGAGGGGCTTTTGATCGGCAGCGCCTGCGAGGCCGGGGAGCTTTTCCAGGCGGTGGTGCGCGGCGAATCCTTTGAAGAGCTTTGCAAGATAGCGTCTTTTTATGACTATCTTGAGATACAGCCCATCGGAAACAATATGTTTATGGTCCGGAACGGCCAGACTGACATTGAGGGTCTGAGAGAGTACAACCGCACTATCGTGAAAATCGGAGAAAAGCTGAATATCCCCGTGGTCGCCACCTGCGACGTGCATTTCAAGGACCCGAAGGACGCCGAGTTCCGGAAGATCATCATGGCGGGAATGGGCTTTGCGGACGCGGAAGAGCAAGCT
Organism: uncultured Acutalibacter sp.; assembly: GCA_964577585.1. Classification (GTDB taxonomy): domain Bacteria; phylum Bacillota; class Clostridia; order Oscillospirales; family Acutalibacteraceae; genus Acutalibacter. Next base: position 759 of record CAZNZS010000081.1, on the reverse strand, counting down.
CCCCTTTACATGCGCACCACTGAGGAAATGCTTCAGGAGTTTTCCTATCTGGGCGAGCAGAAGGCCGTGGAGGTCGTGGTCACCAACCCCAATAAAATAGCCGACAAGGTAGAATACATAAGGCCTGTGCCAAACGGAAATTTTCCGCCCTTTATCGACGGCGCCGAGGAGCAGCTCAACTCCATCACCTGGCAGCGCGCCAAGGAAAAATACGGCGATCCCCTGCCGGAGATCGTAGAAAAGCGGCTGGAGAAGGAGCTGGGCTCCATCAACAAGCACGGCTTTTCCGTGCTGTATATGACGGCCCAGAAGCTGGTGGCAAACTCGGAAGAGCACGGATATCTTGTAGGTTCCCGAGGATCCGTGGGCTCTTCCTTCGTGGCCAGCATGTCCGGCATTTCCGAGGTGAACCCCCTGGAGCCCCACTATGTGTGCCCAAAATGCAAGCACAGCGAGTTCATTACTGATGGCAGCTATGACTCGGGCTTTGATCTGCCCCCGAAAAACTGCCCGGAATGCGGAGAATCCATGGACCGCGACGGCCACACCATTCCCTTTGAGACCTTCCTGGGCTTCGACGGGGACAAGGTGCCCGATATCGATCTGAATTTCTCCGGCGAATATCAAAGCGGCGCCCACCGCTATACGGAGGAACTATTCGGTCAGGACAACGTGTTCAAGGCCGGTACGATCTCAACTGTGGCGGATAAGACCGCCTTCGGATATGTGAAAAAGTATGCCGAGGAACGGGGCATCACC
>CAZNZS010000080.1:2023-10960 GCA_964577585.1 uncultured Acutalibacter sp. | reverse complement strand
TCCCGGCAGAATTTTTCCACGGCGTTGCTCAGATAAACCAGCGTGTTTTCCCGGCGGTCCGAAAAATATATCAGGGGCCTCCCGTGGTTTGAGACCCTGGGCTCCAGTACCCGGATCCCTGGCGTCTGCGAGGCATGAAACAGCTTCATAATGTTTTAATTACCCCTGCCAAAAGCTTTTGAGCCTTATGGGCGGATTCCCTGGCGAAGGTGGGAAAATCCATGGTGGCCTCCTCGTTTCCGTTATCGGAAATCGTTCTCAGCACCGCGCAGGGGATCCGGTTCAAAAGGCATGCATGGGCAATGGAAGCCCCTTCCATTTCGCAGGCCAGAGCGCCGAAGGTCTCATGGAGCCACCTGCCGAAAGCTGGATCCGCCACGAACCGGTCCCCCGTGGCGATCGCTCCCAGATGACAGCGGCCATACAGGGCTTCCGCCGCCTTTTGCAGCTTTTCGGAGATCTCCCGGTCACATGGGAAATCCCGCACCTTTCTGCCCTCCGGAGGAAGCTCGATCTCCCCCAGCCTGAGATCTCCCAGGGGAGTTCCGTCATAGTCGTACTGCACGCAATGGGTGGCGATCACCACGTCGCCGATATGCACGTCCGGCCCGATCCCTCCGGCCACGCCGATGTTCAGAATCAGGCGGGGGCCGTAATGATCCGCCATCGCCTGAGCACAGAGGGCGGAATTCACCTTGCCCGGAGAGCACTGGGCCGCCACAAAGGGCACGCCGGAAAGCGTTCCTTCATAAAATTTCATGGAAGCGCGCTCCTTTGCGGTCACGTTTTCCGCCGCTTCCAGGATGGCCTCGACCTCCACCTCCATGGCGCCGATGATCCCGACAGGTCTCTTTTCCATATTCTTTTTCCCCCGTCTTATTTTCCCTTTTTTGTCTTCTCCCGGATAAAGCCTGTAAAGTCCTCAAAATCTCCCTGGGTAAATCCGAACTGGTCTACGATATAGGCGTTTTCAGGCCCGTAATAAAGGTACAGATAATGATCGAAGCGGCGCACCTCGGAAATGGAGAAATAAGGATACAGGCTGGCGGACTGAATGCCGCTTACCCGGAAGCCGTCTTCATAAAACGTGTACCGGGCCGTAGTGGACACGCCGCGCCCAAAAACCTTTGTCTGCACGCGTTCCATATTGCTTCCCATGCTGAACATACGGTACCCGTAATATACCGTGATTCCCACCGCGAGCAGCTTCATCCACCACTCCGAATCAAAGGCAAACACCAGAGCGATCACTAAAATGCAAAGCAGGGCCTGGCCGATCAGGGCCGGCAGATTCTTGATATAGGCATGGTAATTGCTGAACCTGTGCACGGCCTCCTTGGTGCAGTCGGTAGAGTTCACGAACCGCAGCTTCCCAAGATCGGGATTTTCCCCGCACTGCTGATGGAACTCACTTAAACGGTTGGCCATTCTGGCCTTTTCCTTTTTCAGGAAACGGCTGCGGATCGGCAGGATAATGATCGGCAACAAAATTGCCAGAACAAGCACGATGAGAAGAATCAGGCCAAGATAAGCCCTGGAATAGTCGGGCTCCGGCTTTTCCAGAACCGAGGTGATCCTCACGGAATTTACAACCGCCTCCAGCAACGCTTCCTCCTCCGCGCTGAGGTCCCTGTTTGTAACGGTGGTGTCAAAGGCCAGTGTATGGCCGTTTACGATGGTGCCGTACTGGATCTCATGGGCGCTTCCGTACTGTTCGTTTTCCCCGTCCACCCGGAACCGGTAAAAGGGCTGGCCGCCCACATCGAGAAGGGATTTCTCCACAGTCACCTCATCGCTGGTGGCCTGTACAAGATTCTCAAGAAAATCCTTTCTTTCCCCTTCCTCCATCTCCCGGAGATTGAAAATGCTCTCCGTGGTGGAAGAGGTCTTCTGCATGATCTTAAAATTTACAGACTTGTCTTCGGTATAGAAATCCGCGATCACGGACATCTCGGAATATTCCTTCAGCATGTCCTCCGGGCTTGAGATCCCGGCTTTTGCCCAGGAAGGATCCTCTACGGAGACTCTCGGCCCGAATTCATATACAAATTCCTCCGGCAGGTCAAATTGAAAGTCCTCTCCGGCCCATTCCGAAGCTGACACGGTTGCGGCAGTGCCCAGGCACAGCAGCAGAGCTAAAAAAATCGCGAGTATCTTTTTTCGTTTCACTGTTTTATTCCTTCCTGGATCAAAAATGATTTGATTTAAAGTATACAATAAGCGCCGAAGGCGCCAACTGCTTTGAGAAGACTAAGCCACTTTGTGGCTTTGTGCTTCTTGCGAAGAGCAAAAGGGCCTCTCCTAATAATCGCCTTGCAATCATTTTAGCGCCGAAGGCGCAACCAATTTGAGATGACCGGTGCTTTTGCGAAGCAAAAGAGAACCGCTATGCGGTTCAGGGAATCTCCTAATGATCGTTTCACGATCATTTTACCACATCCGGCGGAGAAAGAAAAGGGGGAAATCCCCCCTGGCTCCCCTTTCTTTCCGCAGATAAAAGGCTTGACGGCAGGAAGGGAAAAGCGTAAAATTTAATTAAGGCACATCTGATCAAATCTACAGGAGCGGATGACGGAAGATTTTCCATCACAACAAGGTGCGATCCCGCGAAAATAATCGTATGTATCCCAAGAGATCGCAGCGCAAAAGATCCGCCCGCCGCCGCAGGCGATTTATTCAGAGGTTCCCGGATATTGTGGAAAGGACGGTACAAAACATGGTAACAGCAGTAATAACCGGCGCCTCAAGCGGCTTGGGGAAGGAATACATCAACGCCATTATCGCCCAGTATCCTTCTGTAGATGTTTTCTGGCTGATTGCCAGAAGAAAAGAGCTTTTGAAGGAGATCGCCGAGGAGCACCCCGATAAAACGATCGCCGCCATCTCCCTGGATCTTACCCAAGAGGAAAGCCTTTCCATTTTTGAACAGCTTCTGAAAGAAAACAATCCCGAAATAAAGGTGCTGGTAAACAACGCGGGCTTCGGAAAGGGCTCTGATTTCTTTTCCGCCCCCTGCGCCCAGCAGCTCGACATGATAAACCTGAACTGCAGAGCCCTTACGGCCATTACCCGGCTTTGCCTGCCCTATATGCTGGATGACAGCCTAGTGCTGAACGTTTCCTCCATTGCCGCTTTTGCCCCCTGCCCCCGCATGTCGGTATACAGCGCCACAAAATCCTATGTGCTGTCCCTGTCAAAGGCGCTTCACGATGAGCTTTCTCCCAGAGGCATCAAGGTGTTGGCCGTCTGCCCCGGCGTGATGGAAACAGACTTCTGGCAGGTGGCGGGGATCCCCGAAGGAAAATCCAGGCTCATCGACAAGCTGCCCAAGGTTTCTCCCCAGGCGGTGGCAGTGGGCTCTCTCCGGGCCGCTAAACGGGGCAAGCTCGTCTATACCAAGGGCGCCTTCTATAAGCTTTACCACGTGCTGGGGAAGATACTGCCCCACGGTTTTCTGATGGAATTTACCGAGGTATGAAAAATGACCTCCTTCTGAAGCAGGAAAAGCTTCTGATCCGCCCTCTGACCCCGGAAGACGCCCGACTGCTGCTCCGGTGGCTGACCGATCCTGCCGTTCTGGAATGGTGGGAAGGCAAAAGCGCGGTTTTTACCCCGCAGCGCGTTCAGGAGGATTTCTATACGGAAGAACCCTTCCTGCGCAGATGCATCATAGAATACGAAGACTCCCCAATCGGGTATCTTCAGGTGTACCGGCTGACTGACGAGGAAAGGGCGGAATACGATTATCCTCACCCGGAGCTTGTTTCCTTCGGCCTGGATCAGTTTATCGGGGAGCCTGCCTACTGGAACAGAAAAATCGGCCGCCGCTTTTTAAGCATGATGCTCGACCGCCTCTGTCTGCAGGAGGGAGCCCAGTCTGTGGTACTGGACCCTCACGCCGACAATCTCCGGGCTATTCGGTGCTATGAGGCCTGCGGCTTCCGAAGGCTGAAACTTCTGCCCGCCCACGAGCTTCACGATGGGACCATGGTAGACTGCTGGCTGATGGAATACCGGCCCGCTTAAAAAGCTCAACAATGTGCAAAACTTCAAAAAAGCAGGAGCCCCGTTTCCTTGGGCGGCTCCTGCTTGATTTTTATGTTTTCCCTTGAATTACGCTGACTCTTATCTCTCCGGGCGCACCAGCCTTGCCGCCTTTTCCCTGGCGGCCTCGTAATCCACGTTTTCTATCAGGTATGGCTTTATGGGTCGTTCTGCTTCCGGGTCCGCCGGATTCAGATCGTATCGCAGAAACCTGGTACCATCGGGGTGGTTTTCCACCCCGCAAAACCCCATGGCCCGGAAAAAGCCAAGTCCTTCGCTGTTTTTCTCATCTATCCTGACGGACACACGGCGGCGGCTGCCCAGCTCCATGATATCCCGCATCAGTGTCCAAAGGGCCGTTCCCACACCGCGGCGCAGAAATTCCGGCTTTACATAGATCTGAAGCTCCACGGAAAACAGGTTTTTGGGGTCGTTCCGGTCCTCCGACAAATGGCAGAAGCCTGCCGGGACAGAATCAATCTCACAGATCAGCCAGCCCAAGCCATAGGTATAGCGGTCGATGCGCTGAATGTAGTCCTGCAGCTCCGGAAGCTCCCGCTCCGGGGCATGGCAGCTTCCCGTGTACAGCGCATATATTTTCAGCATGGCGGGACCGTCCCATTCATTTACTCTGCGAACAGATACTCGCATATGGCTTCCTCTCTTTCCGCGGGTTCCCGGTATTCTATTTCAGCGTAAACAGGCTTTCTTCCTTTTCCTCATCGCCGAAGGCATTGTTGTACTGCAGGGTGGCATATTCGTTCAGCAATTCCTCATAGGGGTTGTCTTCCCCGTTTTTGTACCAGCTTCCCTCGCTGTCCATCATGCCGATATCGGTAATCACAGGCAGAGTCTGTCGCAGGTTTTCCAGATAATCCGTGTAGTGGCTGCCTTCCAGTCCCGCCGCCCGCAGCAGCAGGCCCGAAAGGTAATTTAAGCTGATGGCTTCTATGTGCTGCCCCTCTATGGGATAATTTGCCCATATCACAAAGGGGACCTGATATTCCCGCACGTAGTCCTCAAACTCCAGATCCTTGGCATTCGCGCCCAGCAGCTCACTTAAAAATCCTGTTTCCAGGTTGGGCCAGTGATCGCCGAAAAGCAGCACCACCACCGGTTCCTCCTGCTCTTCAAAATAGCCGATAAAATCTTCAAAGGCTTCATCGGAGAGCTTTGTCAGGCTGAGATACTGCTCTGCCTGGGGATAGATCACATGTCCCGCGTATACGCCCTCCGCCTCCTGATGATCGACCCGCACGGTGACGGGCACCGTATCACTCTCGTACCCGCCGTGATTCTGAATGGTCACCGTAAACAGGAACTGGGGCTTTTCTCCGTCCCGATGCTCGTACTCGTAAATGATCTGATCGTAATGGGAGGCATCGCTTGTCAGGCCGTGAACAAGGTCCCGTTCCACGTCAAAATTTTTGGCGGCAATGAACTCGTCAAAGCCGAGGTGGGGATACGCCTTGTTCCTCTGCCAGGCCGCCCGGTTGCCGGGATGAATGGCCGTGCAGGAATATCCCTGGCTTTCCAGAAGCGAGGGAAGGGCCGTCTGCTCATGGTTCACATATTGCTGGTAGGGCTTGCTGCCCGTAGGCAGGAAAGCCGTGGTGTTCCCGGTGAGAAATTCGTACTCGCTGTTGCAGGTATTGCCTCCGTACACGGAAGAATAGGCAGTCCCCCAGATCACACTGCCGGATTCCTGCAGGGAATGGATAAAGGGCAGATTGTCCGGCTCAAAGCTCAGATCTCCCACACTCTGAAGGTCAGTCAGGGACTCGTTCATCACAACGATAATCGTGGGCTCTTTTTCAGGCTTGCCCAAGGCGGAAGGGCTTTCCAACTCCCGGAGCTCATTTCCCAGCTCCTGCACTCTTTCCTGAGAATATCCCTCCGGCTTATCCACCATGATAAACTGAACATTGGCAAAAAAGCCCGTCAGCGTACCCGTGATTTCTGAGCTCACCTTCTGATTCCACGCCCAGACAGAAATGCCCATGTTTGTCAGGATATCGCAAGGGAAGATCAGGATGGCAAGGGCCGCGGAGACCGCCAGCGCGCAAAGGCGCTCCGCTATATTACGGCGGCGTCCGCATTTGCCGGGAACCAGCCTGAAGCACAGAAGCACGGCAAACACAATGGCCGCTCCGAAAATCACCATCGGCCTTGTAAGCTGATATTGATATCCGCCGGACACCTCCAAAGCCGTGGCGGCAGCCTGAATATCCCAAGGCAGAATGGGCTGCCCGCGGAACCGTATGATGAAATAGTTGGCCGCGCCAAACAGCAGGAATATTACGCCGCCCGCAAGAGCAGTGATCCACACCCGGCGGCACAGCGCGTAGAGAAACGCAAAGATCATCAAATAACAGATGTAATTTGCAAAGCACCGCAAAGGGGAAAAACTCAAGATTCTGGTGCCGTTGATCAGGTCTACCCCGTAAAAGGCTCCCACAGGAAGGCATAAAAGCAGAAGATACCTAACGGCCCGCCCGACCTGTTCGGACAGGCGTATTTCCAAAAAGCACAGGAAAACGCTGCCCAGGGTAAGCAGAACAAGGGCTGTGAAGAACTCCGTGCAGAAGCGTGGGTCCCCCTCTTCCGGGATCTCCCACAGCAAAGCTCTTTGCAGCCAAAGAACAAGGCCTGAGGCGATCAGGATCAACCCGGCCAGGACCCCTCTTCCGGTACTCCAGGCAAGCCAGACCCCTCTTTTTTCCATGGCATGCTTCAGCGGCGCGCCCTTCGGCCCGGCCTGATCCTCCGTTATTTCCTTTTGCTTTTGATTTTCTTCCATACTGTTCTCCGGACTTTCTCCTCCGACAAAACTCCGGCGGAAAAAGCTTTATTCGTCTCGTTTTTTCGCCCAATCAAGAATGGCGTCAGCTATCCTGGCGCTTGCCTTTCCGTCACCGTAAGGATTTTGGGCATGGCTCATGCGTTCGTATTCTTTCTGATCTGTAAGCAGCTCCCGGATCATCGCGTAGATGGTTTCTTCCTCCGTGCCTGCCAGCTTCAACGTGCCGGCCTTGATCCCCTCGGGCCGTTCGGTGGTATCCCGCAGCACGATCACAGGCTTGCCGAGAGAGGGGGCCTCCTCCTGGATGCCGCCGCTGTCTGTAAGAATGAGATAGGAACGGGCCAGCAGATTGTGGAATTCCACCACCTCCAGCGGAGAAACGAGCTTGACACGGTCACAGCTTCCCAGCTCCTCATCGGCAGCCTTCTGCACCAGAGGGTTCAGGTGAACGGGATAAACCATTTTCACATCCGGGAATTCATCCACGATCCGGCGAATGGCCCGGAACATTCTGTGCATGGGCTCTCCGAGATTTTCCCGGCGATGGGCTGTAAGCACCAGAAGCCGGGAGCCCTTTGCCCAATCCAGAAGCCCGTCGGTGTATTCCTTCCGCACAGTGGTGGAAAGGGCGTCTATGGCGGTATTTCCGGTGACCACAATGGTTTCCGGCCGCTTTCCTTCCCGGAGAAGGTTCTGGCGGCTCAATTCCGTGGGCGCGAAATGGAGATCTGCCATGCAGCCCACAAACTGGCGGTTCATTTCCTCCGGATAGGGAGAATACTTGTCATAGGTCCTGAGCCCGGCTTCCACGTGGCCCACAGCAACTCTGGCATAATAGGCAGCCAGCGCGCCGGCAAAGGTGGTGGTGGTGTCTCCGTGCACCAGGATCATATCAGGCTTCACTTCAGCGATCACTTTTTCCATGCCATGCAGCACTCTTGCGGTGATATCGGAAAGCGTCTGGCCCTGCTGCATGATGTTCAGGTCATAATCGGGATGGATGGAAAAGGCGGAAAGCACCTGATCCAGCATCTGCCGGTGCTGGGCGGTGACGCAGACAACGCTTTCAAATTCCTCTCTGCTTCCCAGCTCCTTCACCAGCGGCGCCATTTTAATGGTTTCCGGCCTGGTGCCGAAAACGGACATGACTTTTACCTTTTTCATGGAATCAAAACCTTTCGCTTTAAAAGAATATTCACAATTTATCAAAGGCTTGTCTACATTTTGCTTACAGATTCCTTACAGTTTCATTCGTATAAAAAGGGCCGCCCCACAGGCGAGCCCTCTTTTCGCGGGCGCTTCCCGCCGGGTTCAGGAAGGCCGTTTTTTTGCTGCTTCCTGTTTTGCGGTCCTTCGCGCCTCAAACATAAATTTCACATTGCTCTGCCAGAATCTTTTTAACCGGGAAGGCTCCCGCATAATGCGATACAGCCATTCCGTGTTGGTCTTTACGAAAACAGCGGGGGCTCTTTGCTTTTTCCCGCTGAGCACGTCAAAGGAACCGCCCACGCCTATGAAAACGCCTTTCCGGAACCGGTCGAGGTGGCGTGCGATCAGAAGCTCCTGAGCGGGCACGCCGAGAGCCACCAGAACAAGGTCGGGCCCCAAGGCGGCAATCTCTTCAAAGATCACGTCCTTATCTCCGTCGTAGCCGTTGTGGTACTGTATTTTGATCTCCGGATATTCCCGTTTGAGCTTTTCCGCCAGCGCCGACACCACTTCCTCCGCGGCGCCGAGTAGATAAACCGATTTTCCGGCTTCCCCGGCTTTTTTCAGCAGGGCTTCCGCCAGGTCCACACCGGTAATGCGCTCCTTCGCCTCATATCCGCAGGCGCGCATGGCCTTTACCACGCTGACGCCGTCCGGAGTGACGGCATGGTCGGGAGCAAGCAGAAGCTCCCTGATCTCAGGGCGCTTTTCGGCATGCATGATGATCTCCGGGTTTGCCGTTATCACAAACAGCTTTTCTCCGGAAAGCATGGCGCCCTCCGCTTTTTGCAAAAACTCCGCCGCGGTGCCGGAAAATACCCGGCTGAGATATTCTGAAAGGGCCATTGCTTATTCTCCTTTTTCCTCAGGGGCAGCTTCCT
>CAZNZS010000080.1:0-1923 GCA_964577585.1 uncultured Acutalibacter sp. | reverse complement strand
AGATATTCTGAAAGGGCCATTGCTTATTCTCCTTTTTCCTCAGGGGCAGCTTCCTGTTCAGAGGGGTCCTGTTCAAGGGAAGCTCCCTCAGACCCGGTCTGCTTTGCCCGGCGGTTTTTCTCCCGGTCCTCGTCAAAATCATACAGCTCTTCCATGCCGAAGGCCTCCGTGCTTTCCGAAGCCTTGAAAAATACCGTGATCGTCTGGAAGATCAGCTTGAAATCCTGCCAGATGCTGTAATTCTCAATATACATCAGGTCCATGACAAGCTTGTCCTTGGGAGAGGTATTGTATTTGCCGGAGATCTGCGCCAGACCGGTAAGGCCGGCCTTCATGCGCAGGCGGTAAGCAAATTCCGGAAGCTCTTCCGTATATTTCTCCACATTCTCGAGCATTTCCGGTCTTGGACCCACCACCGTCATATCGCCCTTCAGGATATTGAGCATCTGGGGCAGCTCATCGATCCTGTATTTCCGCAGGATCTTTCCCACATGGGTGATGCGGTCGTCGTCTTCCGTTACCGACTTGTGGATGGAGTTTTCCTCCTTCATGGTTCGGAACTTGTACACCTCGAAAACCCGGCCATATTTTGTAAGCCTCTTTTGCTTATAAAACACCTTACCGCCGTCCTCGGCCTTGATGGCTATGGCGCAGGCCAGCATGATCGGGCTTGTGAGGACAAGCGCCAAAATCGAAACGCCCAGATCGGTAAGGCGCTTTACGATGCGCTGCTCCATGGTAAGGTCTTTCGCGATATGCATTACCAGGGATTTATCGTCGATGTTCATATACTTGGCGCCCTGAGAGACCACATCGAGCATTTCAAAATTGTAATAGATGTTCTTCTGCTGCTGATAGCAGTACTCGATGAGAGAGATCCTTTCCCGCATGGGCACGTCGTACAGAAACACCGTATCGTTTCTTGAGATCACGTCCAGCACATTGGGCGCGTCGTACCGGATGATCTCATCGATCTCATACTGCTTCTTGAATTTGCTGACCTTGGGGATGATATGCCCCAGGCTCTGCCGGGAAGAGGAGATCACACAGCATTTTTCCGGAGGCTCCAGCGAAAAGTAAATAAAATTTCCGAAATAGGTAAACGCGATGATCACAAGGATCTGCAACACGATCACAAGGAGAAGGAGATGGGGCGTTTCATAGACGAAATGGTCGTTGTTTTTCTCACTGGTGTTCATGATGGAGAGCTGCAGATGAGTCACAAAATCGGTCATAAAGGTGGCAAGGGCCATGGAATAGACAATGGGCTTGCTCTTCTGGGAACCGATGGCGTAGCCGCCGTATACCGACATCAGGGAAATGCCCAGAACGGCAAAGGTCAGCATCGTGATACCTGAGGTTCGGTTCAGCCTGAGAAGCTGAGGATTGTGAATGCTGAAAATGCCGAAGAAGATCCCGAACAGGGAAACAAACAGCGCCAGCTTCAATATGAAAACAATGGTACGTTTCAGCTTTTTGATGGTACGCAAAAGCTACACCTCCCAAAACGGGCCAGAAAATCTTTCGCTATATTATACCAATTGTTTCCCAAAAAGTAAAGCGCAGGGCTTTGGTCCGTACCACCGAGCCCCCAATCTGTCATTCTGAGCCCTCTTCCTGTCATCCTGAACAATAGCAATGCAAGCATGCCATCGTGAAGGATCGCGCTCTTTAGATGCTAGATGCTAGATGCTAGATGATGGTTGCGCCTTCGGCGCAATGAAGTAAGGACAAGGGCTATTACCTGTCATTGCTGAGCTTTCCTTCCTATCATCCTGAGGAACATAGTGACGAAGAATCTCGCCCTTTAGATGCTAGATTCTAGATTCTAGATGCCGGCATCCGCCCCGGCGAAGGCTTTCGCGGCAGAAAAAAGCGCCCTGATCAGGGCGCTTTTTTCTGTTCACGAATTTTTTCAGAAAG
>CAZNZS010000079.1:0-11012 GCA_964577585.1 uncultured Acutalibacter sp. | reverse complement strand
TAAATTGTAGTTTAGCGGACTAACGAAAAGAGCCCTTAGGCTCCCCTTGAGGCAAGGGGAGCTGTCAGCGAAGCTGACTGAGGGGATTGAAGGCTGGCAATTTTAAGCTGTTTTCTGCGTGTGGCCATCCCTTCCACCGAGTCTCGCCTGTCGGCTCGGTCAGTTCGCACCAGCGTCCCACCGGGACGCGCTCACCCGTTCGGCGGTCCCCCTCCCCTTGTAAACAAGGGGAGGCAAAGGGAAGTAAACTACAATTTTCTGCCCTTATCTTATCTAGAATCCAGCATCTAGAATCTAGAATCTAGCATCTAAGCTAACCACTAACGACTAACAACTTTGAAAGAAGGGTATTATCATGAACGAGAAAAAGAACTTTTCAGTCTATGACATTGCGCTGCTGGCAGTGTTCGCCGCCCTGGTTTTTGCCTCCAACTGGCTCAGCTTTCCCATTCCCGTGGCAGTTGGGGATATCAGCCGTATTCACCTGGGAAATGTGTTCTGCCTCCTCTGCGGCTTCATTTTAGGGCCGCTGTTCGGGGGCCTTGCTTCCGGAACCGGCGCGGCGCTTTACGATTTGATGAACCCGGCCTATATCGCCTCCGCTCCCTTTACCTTTCTGTTTAAGTTTCTGCTGGCCGCCGTCTGCGGCCTGGTCGCTTACGCCGGCGGGAAAAAGGCGGAGAATCATTGGCAGAACTGTGTTGCCGCCGTTTGCGGCAGCCTGACCTACATGGTGCTTTACCTTGGCAAGAGCTTTATTCAGGGGATCCTTTTGGGAAGCGAGCTGGGAACGGTTCTGACCTCTGTTGCCACCAAGGCGGCGGCGTCCGGCGTAAACGCGGTTCTGGCAGTGGTGATCTCTGTGCCGCTGTGCGCCGCGATCCGCATGGCGCTGCGGAAAAGCGGGCTCACCGCAAAGCTGAGATAAGAGAAAAGGGAATTGACAAGGGAAGATATTCCTATAAAAAAGTCCGGTGGAATATTCCACCGGACTTTGCTCGTTCTATGATTTATACAACTTTCTGTAGCTGCTCCACATATGCGCAGATAGTACATACCTACGAAATTCTGTACTGCCGGCAAGGATCAAATGAGAGGAGCTATTTCATATCATTACAGTTTATAGGTTTTACACAGGCGGTTGCGCTGGGCCAGGGCGGCTTCGGCTGCTTCGCACAGGGCGGGGATGCTTTCCGGGTCGCCTTCGATCAAAGCCTGCTCCAGCTCCTGGATACAGGCGGTCAAAGCCGCTTCCGCCTCCTGAAGCACGGGGGCGCTCACCGGGTCGCTGAAGCGGAGGTTTTCCGCAAGCTGTTCCAATGCCCGCTTTCCTTCGCCCGGCACGCACCGGGCGGCAAGGTCCGCCGCCGTATCCCGCAGGGCTCGCAGAACGGCTGTGTTTTCCCGCTCTCTCACGGTTTATTCCCCCTTCTTTTTGCCGCAGTTGGGGCAGAATTTGCTGGTGATGCCCGTCTGCCCGCAGGCGCAGTCCCAGATTTCCGGCTCCGGGCGCTTTGTACCGCAGTCGGGGCAGAATTTGCTGGTGATGTTCGTTTGCCCACAGGCACAGTCCCAGGTGTCCGGCACTTCCGGCTCTGGGCGCTTCGCGCCGCAGTTAGGGCAGAATTTACTGATGATGCCCGTTTGCCCACAGGCGCAGTCCCAAGCATCGGAAGGCGCCTTCTGGGTGCTCTTTTCCGTGGGCGTATTCAGGTTCAGCATGGGGTCCAGGGCTTCCTTGGTCAGGTTCGCCACGCTGCCCACGGCACCCAGGCCGATGCCCAGCCCGGCAAGCTCTCCCAAAGCACCGGAGCCGCCTTCGCCGCCGATGCCGTTTTTCATGGCCTCCATGCCCACCTTCCGGGCGGTTTCCTGCTGGTAGGTGTAGCCCTTCAGCTTCATTTCCTGGGCCTCGGCTTCCGCTTGCATGCGGTAGGCTTCCGCCTCCGCCGCCTTTTGGAGCTTTAAGGCCTCCGCCTCGCCCTGGGCGTTCAGAATTTTCATGCGGGCGGCGGTTTCTGCCTCCACCGCCAAACGGGAGGCGGCGGCCTCCGCCTCCTTTTTGCGGATCTCCTCCTGCCGCACGGAAAGGAACTGCTCGGCGTATTGGGCCTTCATTTTGGCGAAATCCGGGTCGTCATCCGGGGTGACCACCCGGCTGATGTAAAACTCCGGCATGGAGAGGCCGTATTCCAGAAGAGGCCCGTTCAGCTTTTCCTGAAGGGCGGAGGAAAGGGCCATAAGCTCACTGTCGATTTCCAGAACGCTGATGTTCTGCTCCTTGATGGTCTGGGCCAGAAAGCTTTTTACCTGGGTCATCACCATGGCCCGGAAAAAGCCCTTTCCGTCTCCCGCGCCCAGAAGCTCTTCCGCCTGAAGGCTGCCGGACGCGCCCACAACCTTGACCAGAAGCTTTCTGGAATCCACCACCCGAATGGAAAATTCGCCGCTGGCGCCCAGCTCCACGTGAAGGCCGGAAGCCGGGTCAAACAGGCGCACCTTGGTGTCCGTGCCCCATTTTACCCCCATCTGGGTGGAAAGATTGATAAAGTAGACCTCGGAATGAAAAGGACTTTCCCCGCCGGTGGGCAGCTCGCAGAGCTTTCCCAGCATGGGAAGCCGGTCGGTTTCCAGCGTGTAGCGCCCCGGCCCGAACAGATCCAGCGCCTGTCCGTCCCGGCAGAAAATGGCCTCCTCGTTTTCGTGCACGATCAACTGAGAGCCCATGTTGAAGTCCTCCACTGGATGCTTCCACACCAGCGTGTTCTCCTCGCCCTCAAATTTGATCACATTGATAAGATACTTGCGTTCTGACATAGTATCCGTCCCTCCTTATTTCGGCAATTTAATATTTGTCCAATCGCCGGCCTGACTGAGATCAAGGAAATCATACTCACTAAGATCATCTGTAACAGCCACGCTACCATCAGCCTTCAGACCAAAAGTTTGAAAATAACCGGTGCAGATTTCCACAATGTCCGTCCACTCAGATACATTGCACTGCCCGTAAGAGTTATCGCCTGCTGCTACTACGGTACCATCTGATTTTAGCCCTATGGTACAAGAAGTATTAGCGGATATGGCGATAATGTTTTTCCAATCGGTTATGGCACACTGTCCACGATTATACTCCTTTAAATCTTCATCTGTGCAAATGTATTCTGTGGAGACCACAGTACCATCCGATTTGAGGCCTACAGTGTGATATTGTCCCGCTGATACAGCCACAATATCAGTCCAGTCCTCTACGCAACATTGACCGGTATCAGCAAAGCCGGTTGCCACGACAGTGCCATCCCATCTTAGTCCCACAGTATGGTAGTCAGAGGTGGCGATTTGAACAACTCCTTTCCAACTGCCAACATTGCATTGTTCGTATGAATTTATACCTTTTGCTGAAACGGTGCCATCTTGCTTTAAGCCTATGGTGTATGACCGACCAGCAGCCACTGCGACCATGTTTTCCCACTTTCCTACATCGCACTGCAGATACCCGTTGCTACCTTCTGCAACTACAGTGCCAGCAGAGGTTAAACCTACTACATGATCGTCGGCGATAGAAAGTTGCTGAATATTATCCCAATGTGCAAGATAGCCGGAGAGAGCGGCAATACCAGAGCGCTTTTCTTCAAGTATCAATGAGGTGCCGGCCGCTACAATGGTGCCGTCAGATTTTATTCCGGCCACATTGCAAGCGCCCGCAAAAATTGATTTTGGAACGGGGATATTTGCATTCAAAGCTTTCTCTCGCTCCTTCTTGAGGAGATCAGCCCGTTCTTCTGCATCCTGATAATCGCCTAATTCTTCAAAAGCTTCCAAAGCGGCTTCAAGTCTTCCTTCCTGGAAAAACGCATCAGCTTCGGCGTATTTCTTTTCCTTTTTTACAGTGGCTTCCGCAAGGTTTTTCGCATAGGTAGCGTCCCCTTTTCGCTTAATGGAATCCTTGTAATCCCCCAACTCCGCAAAGGCGTCAATAGCCTCTTGATACTTGCCTTCTTCCAACAGCGTTTCTGCGGCAGAGTATCGGTTTTCGGGAATAATGACCTTTGTTGCGAGAAGATAGATTCCCAATGCCAAGACAATGCCGGCTATCACTCCGATCGAAATCCGAATATTCCTGATCCGCAGCTTTTCCTGCTCCTGGCGCAGCTGTGCCGCCGCTGCTTCTTGCAAGGCCCTCAGCCTTTCTTCACAGGCCTGGGCGTGGGCCGGGCTGTCCTGATAGTCCCCAAGCCTTAAGAAAATTTCCTTTGCTTCCCGCAGCTGAGTATCCGAAGCTGAGGTTTCTTCCAACTTACAAGCGGTTTCATAGTCTTTCGCCTGCTGTTCCCTGGCTTCCCGGTTCCACTGGGCGGCGTCTTTCTTAACTTTTTCCATATGCTCCCGGTAGGCCTGAAAGATTTTTTCTTTCTCTGCTTCGTCCTGCTTTCGGTCTTCCTCCTGCTTCTGCCGGATCGCCGCAAGGGGCCTGTCGTGGGCCTGCCTTAGCGTTTCCCGGAATTCTCCCTGAGAGAATTCCAATGCCCGTTGGAACAGCTTATTGCCTTCCCAAAAAGAGGCTTCCTTTTGATACAGGGATTCCCAGCGGGAAGTGTCATTCTGATATTTCCTGTTAAAAGTAAAAGCGTTGCGGATCATGTCAGGAGGACAGTAGGAATCAATGCTGTATTGGAAAATCGTATGTTCTATCGTGTCCTGATCTTCGGGAAAAGCATCTTCCATAACGCCGGATCCCGGGAGAAGCACTAGTTCCCGGCTTCGTACCAGACTTTCCAGGCTCGGCTCCTCCTGCTGTGCCAAAAACTTTCCCAGATAAGCCCTGGGCTCGTCCGCGTCCAGGTTCAAAGCCTGCTCAAAGAATTCGTCGGCCCTTTCCCATTCGCCGTCCTCCAGGGCCAACTCGCCTCTTTGCAGCAGAGCGGAAAGGTTCCCACTCTCGCTTTGAACCACTACGGTTTCCTTTGGCGCTTCTTCCTTTTCTTTCCCCGCGTCCAACACCTTGTTGATGCCGTGGGTCAGGTCCTGCAAAAAGCCGATCTTTCCCATATCATAGGCCTGTAGGGGAGAGAGCTGATCTGGCAGGTCATAGGGGTCCATGTCACGGTA
This sequence comes from uncultured Acutalibacter sp., assembly GCA_964577585.1. Taxonomy (GTDB): domain Bacteria; phylum Bacillota; class Clostridia; order Oscillospirales; family Acutalibacteraceae; genus Acutalibacter. Next base: position 5,906 of record CAZNZS010000079.1, on the reverse strand, counting down.
GCAGGGGATCAAGAGCTTGCTTCTGTCCTGCTTCATCATGGCCAGGAAGCGGCTCCATTCGTTTTTGACCCAGGTGCCGCCAAAATGCTCTGCCTTGGTGCCCAGCACCACCATGACCTTGGCGGAGTGGAGAGCGGCGAATATGTAGGGTTCGTATTCCGCGCCGCCTTTATTTTCCAAAGTGACCCGGGCAAAGAACACCCGGCGGCCCTGTTCTGTCAGCTCATAGTAGATTTCCTGGGCTAATACGCTGTCTCTGGTGCGCTCCCCGGTTTCCTCCGTTTCCTTGTAGCACAGGAACACATCGAAGGGCTCCTCTTTCTGGGAAACGGCTAAAACGCCTTTCTGCACCTGGTCGATTTTCGCGCCGTCCTTTTCATACTGCTTCCTGGTCACGCCGTCAGAATGCTCCAAAGCGGCCAGATAGTCCACATCCTCTAAAATGCTGTCAAAGCTGGCCCGGTGGCAGGTGGGGATGTAATCGTGGGTGTCCGGATCCTCCACATACTCGATGCCGAACCTGCACAGCGCACAGCACCAGTGGGCTTCCGCGTTTTTATCGTCTTCCTCCACGATATGCTCATAAATTGCCAGGGCTTTATCGAACTCGCCGATCCGGCGGAAATGGTTGCCCCGGTTAAAGGCCGCGGCGGTCTGTTCGCCATCCACCTTCGGCAGGGTCATGGTGCTGCCGCAGTATTCGCACACCCCGAAGGTTTTGTCTTCGGAAAGCTCCATATCCCCGCCGCACATTTTGCATTTGATGATCGCCATTCTCTAACCCCTTTCCCTTGATACAACTGCCCTGTCGGCGGCTTTCAGCCGTTGTCCGCTTCCCTCAGCAGCTCCATGTGATCCAGAGCGAACTCCAGGCTCATGGATAAAATTTCATTGCGGGTGCGTCCGGTAGCCTCAGCTGCCTCGTCTATGATCTGCAGCATGCTTTTGGGCAGGCGCATAGAGATCACAACGGATTCTCCTCCGTATTTTTTCGGTGCGACCTTAAATTTCGGTTCTGCCATATAGGCTACCTCCTTTCCCGGTTCCTGCTTTTACTGCTTGGCGTTTGATTCGCCACCCGGAAGCCTATGAAGTAACAGGCTTTCTTAAAATCTGGACGGTTTTGTTGTCCCCATTGTACTACATTTGTATTCTGCTTGCAAGATAAATGTTTCTGGAAATGATAGAAGAGGAGCGGTGGTCTATGAGCGGCCAAAATGAATTCAGGAAGAATTATTCTGAGATCATCAATTCCTATGTGCTTTCTGTTGGCCTGCAGCAATTCTGGTTTGATTACGCCTCTGCCGTGGGGCTGATGCAGTCCCTTATTTCCGTGATTCTGGTATTTTCAGGCAAGGAAAACAGATAACCTGTTTTCCCAAACCATGTGAAATCGGCATCCAAAATTTTTCCGGATTTTTCATCGAAGTATTTTCAAACCGTCACACCTTTTTCACAAAGCGGGGAGATAATAAGACCATAGCGAACGGCAAAGATACAAAAAGAGAAAATTGCGCGGCCGTTCTGCTCACTTTGTGAAAGGAGCGATGGTTTATGTCTGACCAAAATGAATTCAACGTGAACAAGCAGGATACCAATACGACCCAGGAACCGGCGCAGAGCGGCGCTGCCGGACAAAATACGGAAACGTGGCGGACCGCGGCTCCCGGATACGGGAACCAGGGACAGTCCAATTACTATACGAGCTATACCGGCCGGAACGAAGGAGCCCCCGCACCCCAGCAGGGCGTGCCTGTGGGAACGCCCTATGTGCCGGGCCAGCAGGCCCCCCAGTCTGTAAAGACCTCCTATACCTGGAACCCCCAGCCGGCGGCGCCCTATTATGCCCCGGTCCGGCCCCAAAAGCCCAAGCGTGAAAAGAAGGGCGGAAAATTCTGGGCAAGGCTTCTCTGTGCCGTGCTTGCCTGCGCGGTAGTGTCCTTCGGCTCCGTGGGCGTTTTTGTCCTGATGATACAAAACGGCACCGTGCGGATCGAAAGCACCGGAGACAGCGGAAAAACAGCCGCCTTTACGATCTACAAGCAGGCTGAGGAAAACAAGACGACGCCTACCGTGACGACCGGGACCATGAGCCAGCAGGAAATCGCCCAGAAACTGATCCCCTCCGTGGTATGCGTGCAGAACTACCAGGTGGTGCAGCAGCAGGGCGGCAGCTTCCCCTTCAGCTATTTCTTTGAGTACGGGGACGACGATACCCAGGAGGACGGGGATCTTTCTCCGGCAGGCGAGGGCTCCGGCATCATCATCTCGAAAGACGGATATATCGTGACGAACCAGCATGTGATCGACGGCGCCACCAGCCTGAAGGTGGTCACCTCCGACGGCCTTACCTATGAGGCCACTCTTGTGGGCGAAGACACCCAGACAGACCTGGCAGTGATCAAGGTGGACACCGAGGATGAGCTTACTCCCGCGGAATTTGGATCCTCTGAGGATCTTCAGGTGGCGGATGAGGTGATGGCCATCGGCAACCCCGGCGGCCTGCAGCTTAATTCCAGCGTGACCTTTGGCCATGTTTCAGCACTGAACCGTCCTGTGACGAACAGCGACACCGGATATACCGTCAACTGCATTCAGACCGATGCGGCCATCAACCCCGGTAACTCCGGCGGCGCTCTGGTGGACGGCAACGGCCGGGTGGTGGGCATCAATTCCTCCAAGATCGCCGCTACGGCTTATGAAGGCCTGGGATTTGCCATTCCCGCCGACACGGTGCAGCCCATCGTTTCCGACCTGATCGAATACGGCTATGTGAAGGACCGCGCCATGCCCGGCTTCTCCGGCGAATATTACGATTACCTCACCGCCGGCTTTTACGGCATGAGCGCCGGGTTCTATGTCACTCAGGTGAACACCGAGGAAGCTCAGACAGCCGGACTGCGCCGGGGCGACAGGATCCTTTCCATCGACGACACCCAGGTGACCTCCTCCGCTACCCTTTCTTCCTATATTGCCGGGAAAAAGCCCGGAGACACGGTGAAGCTTTCTGTGGACCGGAGCCTTACCGGCAAGCAGAACGTAGAGCTGGAGCTTACCCTTCCCGCAAATGACGGTTCCTCCGATTAAAATAGATTCAGCTTGGTTTTGTTCCTGAAAGAAGGACCGCGGGCGGAGTTTTCTCCGCCCGCGGTCCTTCTGCGCGGCATCAATCGGTTGTTTCCGAAGAAGCCGCTTTGTTTTCAAACAGATCGTTTCTCGTGATATTTTTGAGCCATTTCTTTTTGCGGTAATGATGAATGACCACCGGCCATTTTACGAACTCATCCGTGCAGAGCAGGAAATATACCCACATTGCCGGAAGTTTCAGCACCGCCGCGGCAAAGAAGCCCAGGGGCACCGCGTAGACCCACATGGTGATGGCGTCGCAGATCAGACCGAAGCGGCTGTCGCCGCCTGCCCGGAACACGCCGGCGATCAGGGTGGTGTTTACCGCCGCGCCCAAAACGTAGTAAGAGTTTATCAGCAGCATGATCTTCAGGTAGTGCATTCCGGTTTCCGAAAGCTCCGCAAAGCTCAGCACCAGGGGCATGGAGCCCAGCACGATCAGACCGCCGATCAGGCCCGTGATAACGGTCAGCTTCAAAATGCGGCTGCCGTCCCGCTCCGCTGTTTCCAGCTTGTTTTCACCGATCTCCTGTCCCAGCAGGATGCTGCCGGCGCTGGCCATGCCGAAGCAGATGGTGGTGCCGAAATTGCGCACGACCACGGCAAAGGAATTTGCCGCCACCGCGTCTGTGCCGAGATACTGGCCGATAATCACGGAGTACATGGAAAAGGCAAGGCCCCACACCACATCGTTCGCGAGAGCCGGCAGAGCCATTCTCATAAAGTCGGAAAGCAGCTCCTTGCTTCTCAGGAATATGTAGGAGATGCGCAGCTTGACATCCTTGCTTCGGAAGGAGACCACCAGGCACAGAATCAATTCCAGAACTCTGGAAATGGAGGTGGCCAGCGCCACGCCGGCAGCGCCCATCTTCGGAGCGCCGAACAGTCCGAAAATGAACACGGCGTTCAAAAGGATATTGGAGACAAAGGCAAAGGTGTTCAGAGCTGTGCTGACCGCCACGCGCCCAACGCTTCTGAGAACGGAAAGATAAACCTCCGTCAGGCCCCAGCACAGATATGCCACGCTCAAAATGCGGAGATAGGAAGCGCCAATGGTGATAAGCTCCTGCTCCGGGGTGAAGACCCGCATCATCAGTTCCGGTATGGTGAGGGACGCCGCGGCGAACAGGATGGCAAAGATCATGGAAAAACGAAGGGCAATGCCCTCCACCACATTGATGGCCCTCTGGTTTTTGCTGCCGTAATACTGGGCGCAGAGCATGGTAGCGCCGGTGCCGAGGCCGTAGAACACCATGAACAGAATGCTGGTGTACTGGGCGGCCAGAGATACGGCGGAAATGTGAGACTGGCCCACAAAGTTCAGCATCACCACATCCGCGGAGCTGACGGCGGCACTCAACAGGTTCTGCAGAACAATGGGGATCGCAAGCCTCCTGATCTGGGAATAAAAAATCTGTTTTTCGGATCTGCTCTCGTCCATAACTGCCCTCCAAAATAAGTGACGATACCCTGTTAGTATAGTTGCGGCGCACTTCCTTTGTCAACCGGATATTCAGCTTTTTTCAGGATATTTTTGCCGTATTGGCGGGGAGCTTTGCGCCATAAAGGGTAATGACAGGATATGGGAGGCCTCCGGCCTGAAAAATGATTGACAGAAAGAAGCAAAAAGAATATAATGGGGGCAAATATGGAGAATCGCGCGGAGAAGATGCTTTTTTCAAACCCATTCCAGAGAAACGGCGGCGGTGCAAGCCGTTTGGGCGGAAAAGCAGGCCGCTCCCGCCGCCGCGTCTTTGCGGCGGCAGCATTGCGCACCTGCTGTGAAGAACAGCGGCGTACCCCGGCGTTAGCGGGAAAAAGCGGTCAAAAAGAAACCTTGTGTTTCCTTTTGGCAATTTGGGTGGTACCACGGATCAGTCCGTCCCATTGGGAGCGGGCCGATCTATTTTTTTGCGCGGGGGAAATGCCATGAAAACTCTGATCTGGAACGGTTCTCCCAGAGAAAACGGCGATACCGCGTCCCTGCTGAAGGCTTTTCGGGAATTCCTGCCGGGAGAGGTCATGGAGCTGAGGGCGTATTCCGGGGATGTCGGCCCGTGCGTGGATTGCCGCTATTGCTGGGAAAACTCTGGCTGCTGCATAAAAGACGGCTGGATAGAGGCAGACGAAGCCTTGAGAAGCTGTGACAGCGTAGTGATCGCTTCCCCCATCTATTTTTCGGAGCTCAGCGGGCCGCTGCTTTCCGTGCTGAGCCGTTTGCAGCAGTATTACTGCGCCAGGGCTTTTCGGGGAGAAAAGCTTCCCTTTCCGCCGAAGCGCGGGGGCCTTATTCTGGTGGGCGGCGGAGACGGCAGCCCCCGCAGGGCGGCGGAAACAGGCGAGACCCTCTTGCGCCAGATGGGCTGCCGGGAAGTGCTTTCTCCGGTCATCTGCCACAATACCAATAACGCTCCGGCTCTGAGCGAGCCCGGGATTCGGGAACGGCTTCGGGAGCTGGCGGATTTTTTCACGAAATGATCTTCGCTTTATTATGGAAAAGGAGAATGTGATATGGAGAGATCGGAGTACTGCATGGAGCAGCTGAAAAACCTCTGCGCCATTGACAGCCCTTCCGGGTTTACCGAAGGGGCGGCGGACTATTTGATAGGCGAGCTGACCGGTCTGGGCTATGCCCCGGAGAAAACAAGGAAGGGCGGCGTGGTGGTCTGTCTGGGCGGCGGAAACCCTGAGGAAAAGGACGGATTGCTGCTGATGGCCCATGTGGACACCCTGGGCGCTGTGATCCAGGAGATCAAGGGAAACGGCCGCCTGCGCCTTTC
>CAZNZS010000078.1:0-11062 GCA_964577585.1 uncultured Acutalibacter sp. | reverse complement strand
AGCGATTATTAGGAGATTCCCTGAACCGCACAGCGGTTCCCTTTTGCTTTGCAATAAGCACAAAGCAGTAATAATTGGATACGAATGCGGGAGAATTGAAATTCTTCAGAAAAAGGAGTATAGCTGTTTCTATGGAAAAGGAAGTTATTTTACTGAAGCAGGGCGAAATTGCCCTGAAGGGACTGAATCGAAGGTCCTTTGAGGACACGATGCTGAAGAATATCCGCCGCAGGCTGAAAAGCGCCGGAGACTTCAATGTTACCGCACTGCAATCCACCGTGTATGTGGAACCGAAGAACGAAAAGGCCGATCTGGACCTGGCGGAGGAACGCTGCGCCAAGGTGTTCGGCATAGTAGGGTACGCAAGGGCCGGAGCGGCGGAAAAGGAGCTTTTGAAGATCTGCGAAAAAGCGGCGGAATATCTGAAGGACGAGCTGGAGGCCGCCTCCACATTTAAGGTGGAGTGCAAGCGCAGCGATAAGAAATTTCCCTATAAGTCACCGGAGATCTCCGCCGAGGTGGGCGGTTATCTTCTGGACCGCTTCCCTCACCTGCGGGTGGACGTACACGAGCCAGACGTTACCGTTCGGGTGGAGGTGCGGGAAAGCTGCGCCTATGTTCACACCGACCCCAAGCCCGGCGCGGGAGGGATCCCTGTGGGCACCGGCGGGAAGGCGGCTGTTCTCATAAGCGGCGGCCTTGACAGTCCTGTAGCGGCCTGGCAGATGGCAAAGCGCGGGGTGGAGCTGACGGCAATTCATTTCGCGAGCCCTCCCTATACCAGCGAGCTTGCCCATGAAAAGGTGGTGCGCCTGCTTTGCAAGGTCAGCGAATACGCCGGCAGGATCAAGCTCGTCACCGTGAATTTCACAAAGCTGCAGGAGGAAATAAGGGACCATTGCCGGGAGGATCTTGGCACGGTGATCCTCAGGCGCTTTATGCTGCGCGCCGCCGAGCAAGTGGCCCTCAGAGAGGGCTGCGCCGCCCTGATCACCGGAGAGAGCCTGGGCCAGGTGGCAAGCCAGACGCTGCAGGCCATTGCCTGCACCGACGCCGTGGCTTCCATGCCGGTGTTCCGGCCTTTGATCGGCGCGGATAAATCCGAGATCGTCAAGATAGCCAGAGACATTGACACCTACGATATTTCCATTGAACCCTATGAGGATTGCTGCACCATCTTCACCCCGAAGCACCCTCGCACCCGCCCGATTCTGCATTTTGTGGAGGACGCAGAAAAGGCCATAGACGGGGAAGCTCTGCTCCGGGAAGCTCTGGAACATACGGAAACAGTAACCATTACGGCGGGAACGGTCGTTTCCGCCGAAGAATAAAGCTGCTGCCGCAAAGAAAGGAAACCGTTATGAAAGCTGAAATAATTTCGGTAGGTACAGAATTGCTTTTGGGCCAGGTGGTAAATACCGACGCCGCCATCGTCGCAAGGGAGCTTTCCGCTTTGGGAATCGATCTGCTCCATTCCTCCGTTGTGGGGGACAATCCCCAGCGCCTGAAGGAGGCGGTGGAGACGGCCATTTCCCGCAGCGATCTTCTGATCATGACCGGAGGGCTGGGGCCCACCACAGACGATCTGACAAAGGAGACCACCGCCGCAGCGGCAGGAAAGAAGCTCGTGCTTCACGAGGAAAGCCTCAGGAGGATCCAGAATTATTTTAACGAAAGCCATGTCAGTGAAAATCAGGCAAAGCAGGCCTATTTGCCGGAAGGCTGCACCGTGCTGCAAAACGACAACGGCACCGCCCCGGGCTGCGCGTTCCAGGCCGAAAACGGCTGCATTGTGATCATGCTGCCCGGCCCGCCCTCAGAGCTTGCGCCCATGATGAAAAATTATGCGGTTCCCTTTTTGAAGAAGGGCCAGAATTCCGTGATCGTTTCCCACAATGTCCATATTTATGGAAAAGGAGAAGCCCCGGTGGCCCTTTTGCTGGACGACAAAATGGACGGCGAAAATCCCACCCTTGCGCCCTATGCCAAGGAAGGGGAGTGCTTTTTGCGAGTCACCGCCAAGGCGGAAAGCGAGGAAGCGGCAGACCGGCTGTGCGAGCCTTTGATCCGGGAGATCAAAAGCAGGCTGGGAGATTATGTTTACAGTGTGGACGTGGAATCCCTGGAAGAATTGGTGGTACAGAAGCTGCAAAGCGCCGGTAAGACTTTGGCGACGGCGGAATCCTGCACCGGAGGACTCCTCGCCAAGCGGATCACCGATATTCCCGGCTCCTCCTCCGTGTTCCATATGGGCTGTGTGACTTATGCGAACAGTGCCAAGGAAGAACTGCTTTTTGTGCCCCATGAGATTTTGGAAGCCCACGGAGCCGTAAGTGAGGAAACCGCCAGGGCCATGGCGGAGGGGATCGTAAAGCGCTCCGGCAGCGACATCGGCGTGGGTATTACCGGCATCGCCGGGCCGGACGGCGGCACTGCGGAAAAGCCTGTGGGGCTGATCTACATCGCCCTGAGCGACGGAAAAAACACCTGGGTGGCAAAGCGTTCTCCTATCGGAAGGACGAAAAGCAGAGAGTGGCACCGTCACTGCGCGGCTTCTCAGGCCCTTGACATGGTGCGCCGCTACCTTGACGGGCTGCCGGTGATTCCGGAGAACTGATGCAGGCGACGGTTTTGGGCAGATTTGCTCCCACGCCCAGCGGCAGGCTGCATCTTGGGAACCTGTTCTGCTCTCTGATCGCCTGGCTTTCGGCAAAGGCAAAGGGCGGAGAGGTGCTTTTGCGCATCGAGGACCTTGACCGGGAGCGCTGCCAAACGGACTATGTCCTGCAGGCCGAACGGGACATGGAATTTCTGGGGCTTTCCTGGGAGCAGGGCGGCAGCCGGGGCGGACCGGAATATTTCCAAGGAAATCGGGCCGGGTATTATCAAGAGCTTTTGGACCGGCTGACAGAGGCCGGGACCGTATACCCCTGCTTCTGCAGCAGAGCGGAGCTTCACGCCGCCGACGCGCCCCACGCCTCCGACGGGGAGCCGGTCTATTCCGGAAAGTGCCGGCTGCTTTCCCAGGAGGAAAGGGAAAGGAAGTTCAGGGAGCGAAGCCCGGCACTGCGTCTGCAGGTCCCGAAAAGGACCATCACCTTTACAGACGGCCATTATGGCCCCTATTCCCAGGACCTTGAAACGGAATGCGGAGATTTCATTTTGAGGCGTTCCGACGGCGTTTTTGCCTATCAGCTTGCGGTAGTGGGGGATGACGCCGCCATGTGCGTGACCGAGGTGGTCAGAGGCAGGGATCTGCTTTCCTCTACGCCAAGGCAGCTTTTGCTGTATGAGCTTCTGGGGCTTCCCGCTCCGGCATTTTTCCATGTGCCCCTGCTTTTGGGGCCTGACGGGAGAAGGCTTTCCAAGCGGGACCGGGATGACAGCCTGGACGCTCTGCGGGACAGGGGCCTTTCGGCGGAGGATATCCTGGGCCGCCTCGCCTTTCTTGCCGGGCTCATCGACAGGCCGGAGCCCGCGTCCGCTTTGGAGCTGATCCCGGCCTTTTCCTGGGAAAAGGTGCCGAAGGAGGATATCCTTTTGCCGGAAGGGCTGTTTTAGGCTTTTGACCGCAAAAAGAGCTGGATTATTCCAGGATTTGGTGTTATACTTTTCACAAAGCAAACGAAAACAGGAGGAACGAAAAATGCTGTTAAAAGACAAGGTTGCCATTGTGACCGGTGGAAGCCGGGGAATCGGCTTTTCCATCGTAAAGAAGTATCTGGAGAACGGAGCGAAGGTCGTTCTGTGCGCTTCCCGTGAAGAGACCGCTGACAAGGCCGTCGCCGCGTTGAAGGCCGAAAACGCCGCATGGCAGGTGGAGGGCATCTGGCCCGACCTTACGGATTATGACGCTGTGAAGGCCGCTTTTGACAAAGCCGCGGAGAAGTACGGAAGGATCGATATTCTGGTCAATAACGCCGGTGTGTCCGCTTCTGAGCCCATTTCCAGCTACACACCTGAAATGTTCCAGAAGACCATGGACCTGAATGTGAAAGCCGTGTTCAACTGCACCCGTGCCGTTGTGGACCGCATGACGGAGCAGGGCAGCGGTGTGATCCTGAACACCAGCAGCATGGTAAGCCGTTACGGGCAGCCTGCCGGTGTGGCATATCCCACCAGCAAATTTGCCGTAAACGGCATGACCCTTTCTCTGGCAAGAGAGCTTGGCCCCAAGGGAATCCGTGTCAACGCCGTTGCTCCCGGCATCACAAATACCGATATGATGAGGGCTGTTCCCGAGAACATCATCAACGCCATGGTGGCTCAGGTCCCGCTGCGCCGCATCGGCGAGCCGGAAGAGGTGGCCGACGCCTTTGTGTTCCTTGCAAGCGATATGGCAAGCTATATCACCGGCGTGGTGCTCAGCGTGGACGGTCTGGCCCGTTCCTGAGGCATCTTTCAGAGGAAAAAAGGCGGGGGCTCTTTCAGCGGAGCTTCCGCCTTTTCCATTGCCGAAAGGAGATTTTACAAAAATCCGCTTTCCTTTTTGGTGGATTTCGCTTATAATAAAAGCCGTATTTGCCCTCAATGAAAATGCTTCAGAAAAGAACAGAAAGGAGCCTTATCATATGAAACTTTCAAAGAAAAAGCTGTTTTCCGTTTTGAGTTTGGTGCTGAGCCTGGTGCTCGTGCTCTCTCTGGCAGGCTGCAGCGGAACCACCAAAACGGCAGATGGCCAGAAGGTGGTGCGCATCAACATCACTTCAGAGCCGGATAACCTGGACCCCTGGCTTTCTTCCGCTTCCGACACAGAAGCGATTTTCCACAATGTTTTCGAGGGCCTTTGCCTGTATGACAGTGAGGGGAACATCATCCCGGGCCTGGCAGAAAGCTGGGAGATCAGCGAAGACGGCAAAACCTATACCTTTCATCTCCGGCAGGATGTGACCTTTCACAATGGGCAGAAGCTTACCTCTGCCGACGTGCTTTACAGCTATAACAGCCTTACCGGCCTCGATGGCGGAGAACCTCTGACCGGTAAGTTCCAGATGGTGGAAAGCATGGAAGCCCCCGATGACCACACATTTATCGCGCATCTCAAGGAGCCTTCGGCCTCCTTCCTTTCCCTTGCCATCGTGGCGGTGCTGCCCGAGGGCTATGAGGAGCAGGCCACTCATCCTGTGGGGACCGGGCCCTTCCGCTTTGTGGAATACGTGCCCTCCCAGAAGGTGGTGCTGGAAAAGAATCCGGATTTCTACGACAAAGACAACAGCGAGGGCAGAATGCCGAAGGTGGATCGGGTGGAGGTCTATATCATGTCCGATATCGCGGCCATCGTGTCCGCTCTGCGCTCCGGGCAGCTTGACATTGCCTGCGTGATCAACGCGGAGGACGCCAAGGCTCTGGAGGGGGAAGGCTTTACCATTTACAATTCGCCCCAGAACATGGTGCAGGCGCTGTTTTTAAACCATTCCGTAAAGCCCTTTGACGATTTGAAGGTACGGCAGGCCCTTTCCTGTGCCATCGACAAAAAAGAGCTTATTTCCGGCGTGTTCGGCGGATATGCCACGGAGCTTTCCACCAATTTCAGCCCCGTGATGGGCGCCTATTATAACGAGCAGACCGAAGGGACTTACGAAAAGGATCTCGATAAGGCGAAATCTCTTTTGGCGGAGGCCGGATATGAAAACGGGTTTGAAATGACCATTACCGTGCCTGCCAACTATCAGAAGCACATCGATTCCGCCCAGGTGATCTCCCAGCAGCTTGCCGCCATCGGCGTTACCGCGAAAATTGAGACCATCGAATGGGGCACGTGGCTTGAGCAGGTGTATCAGGGCGCAGATTACGAGACCACTATTGTGGGCCTTTCGGGAAAGCTGGATCCCGACGCCATTTTAGGCCGGTACGAAAGCGGATATTCCAGCAATTTCTTCCGGTTCTCCAATGAAGAATACGACGGGCTTATTTCCGCTGCCCGCACGGAAACGGACAACACAAAGCGGGCGGAGGAATACAGGCGCTGCCAGGAAATTTTGACAGAGGAAGCGGCGGCGGTGTATCTGACGGACCCCAACCTGATCGCGGCCTGCCGCAGCGATCTGAAGGGCTTTACCTTCTATCCCGTGACCTTCTACGATTTCAGCAAGCTCTATTACGAATGATCAAAGATATAGAGCGCTGCAGGAACGCGAAAAAACCTGAAAAGGGAGGGGAAGCATGGCTTATTATGTGAGAAAAACCATGGGTTTTCTCGTGACGCTGCTGTTGGTTTCGCTGGCGGCTTTTGCAGTGTTTCAGATCCTGCCCGGCGACCCTGCCGCGGTGATTTTGGGAGTGGACGCGGACCCCGTGCAGGTGGAGCAGCTCAGAGAGGCCATGGGCGCTGACAAGCCCCTGACTCAGCGGTTTGTAAACTGGATCGCCGGCGTGCTGCGGGGAGATCTCGGCACCTCTTACCGGTATCACCAGCCTGTGGCGGGCCTGATCTCAAACGGCCTTTCCGTCACGTTATCCCTTTCTCTGCTTTCCCTGTTTTTCACGGCGCTGATCGGCCTGCCGGTGGGTATCTGGCTTGCCCGCCACGGAAAGAAAGCCTATGCCGCGCCGATATCCTTTTTGTCTCAGCTGGGGCTTTCGGTACCGGCCTTCTGCGTGAGCATCGGCCTGATCAGCCTTTTTTCCGTAAAGCTCAAGTGGCTTCCTTCCCTGGGCTATGTTTCCTGGGGGCAAAGCCCCATCGGGTGTATTAAAAGCCTGCTTTTGCCTGCCATAGCTATTTCCTTCGGCACCTCCGCCGTTTTGATCCGGTATGTGAGGGCCAGCGTGACAAGGCAGGAAAAGGAGGATTACGTCCGCACGGCAAAAAGCAAGGGCGTGCCGGAGGGCATGGTGCTGCGCCGCCATGTGCTGCGCAATTCCCTGATCCCGGTGCTCACCATATTCGGTATGATCGTGGCCGATGTACTGGGGGGCAGCATCATCATTGAAAACGTGTTTTCCCTGCCGGGGATCGGCAAGCTCATTTCCACCTCCATCGCCACAAGAGACCTGCCGCTGATCCAGGGGCTCACCCTGTATCTGGCCGGGATCGTGGTGCTTTGCAATTTTGGGGTAGACCTGCTTTATTCCGCCATCGACCCCAGGATCCGCATGAAGTAGGGGGTGCGTATGAGGATAACACAGATCTGGAAGAAATGCTGGCGGAAAAAGCGGTTTGTGGCGGGAGCCTGTATGGTGGGGGTCATGCTGCTCCTCATGGCGGTGGGCTTTTTCTGGATGCCCTACGATACCGCCGCGATGGATGTTGAAAACGACCTGCAGTTCTTTTCCGCCGCTCACCCGCTGGGGACGGATCAGTTCGGCCGGGATATTTTAAGCCGTATCATGGAAGGGGCCAGATACTCCTTTCTGATCGGCGCTCTTGCCGTGGCATTTGGCCTGGTCGTTGGCGGACTGATCGGCTCTGTTTCCGGCTATTACGGCGGCAAGATCGACGAGATCATACAGAAGCTTGTGGACGTACAGATGGCCTTTCCCGGCGTTTTGCTGGCGCTGATGCTCATTGCCGTTTTCGGCACGGGACTGCAGAACATGGCGCTGGCCCTGGGGATCATGTCCATCCCCAGGTTTGCCAGGATATCGCGAAGCGGCTTTATCAAGCTGCGGGACGCGGAATTTGTGCGAGCCGTGCGGGCAAGGGGCGCGGGAGACGCGAGGATCATTTTCTTTCACATCCTGCCCCATGTGGCGCCGGAGCTTATCGTGACCTGTACTCTGAGCTTTGCGGGGGCTGTCATGAGCGAGGCGGGGCTCAGCTATCTGGGCCTGGGCATTCAGCCGCCTACGCCCAGCTTCGGAAAAATGCTCAGCGAAGCCCAGGGATATATGCTGCAGGCCGGCTGGTATGTGCTGGTGCCCGCTGCCGCCATCACCCTTTTGGTGATGGGCTTTAACCTGATGGGAGACGGCTTGCAGGAGGTGATCGGCCATGACAGATAAAGGCTGTCCTGTGCTTTCCATAGAAGGGCTTACCGTAGGTTTTCCCGTGGAGGGCAAGCTTTGCCCCGCGGTAAAAAACGCCTTTCTTGTAGTAAACCCTGGGGAAATGACGGCCCTTGTGGGGGAATCGGGCTGCGGAAAAACCGTTACGGCGCTGACCGCCATGGGCCTGCAAAGTGAAAACGCAAAAATTACTTCGGGAAAGGTGCTTTTTCAGGGCCGCGATCTTCTGCGCCTTTCTCCGGAGGAGTGGAACCACTGCCGGGGAAAAGATATTTCCATGATCTTTCAGGAGCCCATGACGGCGCTGAACCCCCTGATGCAGATCGGAAAACAGGTGGCGGAGGGCGCGAGAGTACACGGAGCGTCGAAAAAGGAGGCCAAGGAAAAGGCTTTGGCCGTGATGGCCCAGGTGGGCCTGCCCGATGTGGAACGGCTGTACCGGGAATATCCCCACCGGCTTTCTGGCGGAATGCGCCAGCGGGTGATGATTGCCATGGCTCTGATTAACCGTCCAGCGCTTTTGATTGCGGATGAGCCCACCACGGCGCTGGACGTGACCATTCAGGCCCAGATCATGGAGCTGCTCCGCCGCATGAATAAAGAGCTGGGCACGGCGGTGCTTCTGATCTCCCATGACCTGGGAGTGGTGCGCAGCATGTGCAGCCGTGTTTCCATTATGTACGCCGGGCAGATCGTGGAGAGCGGCCCGGTGGAAGAGGTGTTATTGAAGCCCTCCCATCCCTATACCCGGGGGCTTCTGGCCTCCACGCCTTCTCCCGCAAAGCGGGGGCAGAAGCTTTCTCCCATTCCCGGCACGGTGCCAGGGCTGCAGAGCAGAAGGGAAACGGGCTGTCCGTTTTTTGACCGCTGCGGGGTGCGCCGCGAGAGCTGTGAAAGGGAAGACCCGCCGGTGATCGAGGCGGGAGAGCGCACAGTGCGCTGCATTCTGGGAAAGGAGGCTTTGGGAAAATGAAGGAAGCAAAACAGCCTTTTCTGGAAATACAGGGACTGACAAAGGAATTCCGCCAGGGCAAGGACAGGATCCTGGCGGTAAACGATATGAGCTTCACTATCAACAAGGGGGAGATCTTCGGGCTGGTGGGAGAATCCGGTTGCGGAAAATCCACCCTGGGCCAGATGCTGGTGCATTTGGAGGAGCCTACGAAGGGGAAGATCCTGCTAAACGGCGAAGATATCACAAGGCCGGGAAAAAAGCGAAAAAAAGAGCTTTGCCGGCAGATGCAGATCGTGTTTCAGGACCCTTATGCCTCTATCGATACGGGAAAGACCGTGGGCTGGCTGTTGGAGGAGCCGCTGAAGATCCACGGCATCGGCGGCGGAAAAGAGGACAGGCAGGAGGTAGTCCGCTATGCCCTGCGCTCCGTGGGGCTTGGGGAAGACTGCCTTACCCGTTGGCCCGAAGAGCTTTCCGGCGGCCAGCGGCAGAGAGTCGCCATCGCCCTTGCGTTGATCCTTGAGCCGGATTTTGTGGTTTGCGATGAGCCGGTTTCGGCTCTTGACGTGTCGATCCAGGCCCAGGTGCTGAACCTGCTTTTGGACCTTCGCCACGCGCTGGGGCTTACCTATCTGTTTATTTCTCACGACCTGCACGTGGTTTCTTATTTGGCGGACCGGATCGGCGTGATGTATCTGGGAAGCCTTATGGAGCTGGGGGAAAGCACAGAGGTGTTCCGAAATCCGCTGCACCCTTATACGAAAGCGCTGTTTTCCGCTTCTCCCGATGTGGAGCAGTCGAAGGACAGAATTCTGCTTTCCGGAGATCTTCCCAGCCCGGCCGACCCGCCCTCCGGCTGTCCCTTCCACACCCGCTGCCCTCACGCTCAACCCCGCTGCCGGGAAGAGCGCCCCACCCTGCGGGCCTTTGAAAATGGCCGCCTCTGTGCTTGCCATTTAGTTGTTAGCCTTTAGTAATTAGTAGTTAGACAGGGCCTTGCGCCCTTGCCTTACCCTTTCTGACATCTTGTATGCAAGGGATCCCACTTTTACCGGATCATAAAAAAGCCATGCAGAATGCACCCTCTGCATGGCCTTTGCTTTTTGATCCCTCATGCGTTTTGCATGGCTTTCTTTACCTGTTCCGCGGTGGGAATGGAGGGGTACGCGCCGATGACGGAGATCGCCAGGGAAGAGGCGAAGGAAGCTCTTCGCAGCGCTTCGGGGGCGCTTTCACC
Source organism: uncultured Acutalibacter sp. (assembly GCA_964577585.1). Classification (GTDB taxonomy): domain Bacteria; phylum Bacillota; class Clostridia; order Oscillospirales; family Acutalibacteraceae; genus Acutalibacter. The sequence goes on along the minus strand of CAZNZS010000078.1, from coordinate 923 downwards.
GTTCAGGACAGAGGCCAGGAAATACCCCAGGAAGGTGTCGCCGGCGGCGGTGGTGTCCACCACCTTGGCGGGAACGGCCTTGCATCGGAAAAACTGATCTCCTTCGGCATAGGCGGAGCCTTCCGCCCCCAGGGTGAGGACTATCTTGCAGCCGGGATATTTTCTGATCAGAGCCGCGGTGATCTCTTCCGGTTCGGTTTTTCCCGTAAGGTCTTTGCCCTCCACCTCGTTTAAGACGAGCCATTCCACCGGGGAAAGGTCATAGGAAAGAAGGGCATCATCTATGGGAGAGGGGTTGAAGGCCACCCGGAGTTGATTTTCCCCTGCGGCCTCCAGCAGTGCCGGCAAATGGGAGATCTCATTCTGACAGACGAGGATATCCCCCGGAGAAAACTCCTTTAAAATGGACCTTATTTCTTCCTGCGATATTTCCCGGTTCGCGCCGCCATCAATGATAATGCAGTTTTCCCCTGACTGGGCCCGCTGAATCAGAGCGCTGCCCGTTTTGCCGGGAGAGGAAAGAAGATACCGGCAGTCCACTCCTGTTTCCAGCAGCGCTGTTTTCAGGAGCCCTCCGTCATTTCCCAGCTTTCCGGCGTGGAACACCCGAAGGCCCGCCCTTGCCATGGCGACGGACTGGTTAAAGCCCTTGCCGCCGCAAAAGCTTTCCACCTTTGAGGCGGAGAGCGTTTCGCCCGGCTTTACAATATGGGAAATGCTGATGACCGTGTCGAGGTTCAAGGATCCAAAATTCAATATACGGCACATAAAATATTCCTTCTTTCCGTTTTTTCTTAGGAAGCTCTGATTAAATCAAACAGGTCAGATCGGCGAGAAGATATTACGTATGTCAAAGGCCCAAAATCGCAGGAATACTTGGTGTATTGCAAGATTTTGGGGCAAAGACAGACGGAATATCTACC
>CAZNZS010000077.1:0-11390 GCA_964577585.1 uncultured Acutalibacter sp. | reverse complement strand
AAGCCCCTGCTTCAGGGCTACTACATGGACCAGATCTTCAACAAAATGGAAAGCGGGGAGGCCTGGCTTGCTCCGTACTATGCCGGAGACGCCGCCATTCTGGTGGACAACAGCGACAGCATTGATTTTGCCATACCGGAGGAGGGAACGAACTTCTTCGTGGACGCCGCCTGCATTCCCATTACCTCCAGCCACAAGCGGGAGGCGGAGGAATATATCAATTTTCTCTGCGACCCGGAGATCGCCGGAGCCAATATGGATTATGTGGGCTACTCCACCCCGGAATCGGCCGCCAAGGAATACATCGATCCGGAAACAGTGGAAAGCCCCGTGCATTATCCGGGCAGCGAGATCCTCGAGAACACGGAGGCTTTTGTCAACTTGCCGGAGGATATCAGCAAGCTGGCAGATTCTCTTTGGGCAGAGGTAAAGATGGGAGGTCCGGGAGACGCCGCCGTGCTCATCGCCATTATCCTGGGCTTTTTGAGCCTGTATATCGCCATTATCGTCTACAAAAGGCGGAAGAAAAAGCGGGAGCTCTCTTAACGCGCGGGCCGACAGCCTCCTTTCCGAAAAATCCACTGGCCAACAGTCGATCGGGGTGATATTTTGGGCGGCGTACTTCTGAACATTCTTCTTTTCCTGCTGACAGGCGCTTTGCTTTTGCGCTTTTTTGCCGGTTTTGGCCTGTTCCCAAAGCTTTCCTCCTCCCTGTTCTCCCCTTCCGGAAAGCGGTTCGGCTCCAGGCGCTTTACGCTCTCCCCCACGGGGAAAATATTTCTCCTGGCACTGGGGATCCGCGCTGCCGTTCTCCTGGCCGCCGTTGCTATCGTCCTGATCCGCAGCGATACAAAGCTTTCCCTCGAAGACTGCTTTCAAAGCCTTCAGCAGTGGGATGCCCGTCATTATATCAACCTGATAGACAAGGGCTACAGGGCCTACACGGAAAATGACCAACATCTGTTTCTCGTTTTCTTTCCCGGCTATGTGTGGCTTGTAAGGCTTCTGCGGCTCATAATTCCCAACACCATTGCCGCCGGCATGGCCCTTTCTTCCCTGTGCTTTGCCGGAGGCTGCTGCTATCTCTACAAGCTGGCGGTTCTTTTTTGCACGGAAGACACGGCCAAGGAAGCCGTTCTTTATCTGTCCTTTTTCCCTTTTTCCTTCTTTTCCGGCATGGTGATGACAGAAGGGCTGTTCCTTTTGACAGTCACCGCCGCCTGCTATTACGCCTGTAAAAGAAAGTGGATTATTTTCGGGATATGGGGAATTCTCAGCGCTCTGACCCGCATGACAGGCATTCTCGTGATCGCCGTGGCTTTCCTGGAGCTTCTGGAAAGCTGCCGCGGGGAAGACGCTGCTCCCTCGAAGCTTATCAGACGGATCCTGGCAAGACTTCCTCTGATCCTCCTTCCGCTGCTTGGGACCGGGATATACCTTATCCTGAACTATGTCATAGACGGCGATCCCTTTGCATTTCTCGTTCATCAGCAGCATTGGAGCCAAAGCTTTCTGTGGGTCTCGAATGTCATGGGCTATGTGTGGCCCCGGCTGATCGATGGCTTTTCCGTTTCCATCGGCTGGTCGATCTGGCTTCCTACACTGGTCATTTTTATTGCCTGCCTCCTTCTGCTTTTCCTCGCCATCAGAAAGAAGGAGCTCCCCACAAGCCTGCTCGTTTACGCCTTCTGCTACCTTTTGGTGAATTACTGCCTTTCCTGGCTGTTAAGCGCCGGAAGGTATTTGTCCTGCGGCTTTGTGTTCTTCCTGATCCTTGCGGTCATCACGGAAAAGCGGCCTATGCTCCGCTCCTTCCTTCAGGGAAGTGAAGCGGTCTTTCTGGGTGTCTATCTGATGGCTTATGTTTCGGGAGCACAGGTGATGTAGTGTTCTAGTTGTTAGATATGAGCTGTTAGTTGTTAGAGATGGAACCCTTTGCTGTCATCCTGAACGCAGTGAAGGATCTCGGTCTTTAGATGCTGGATTCTAGATGCTAGACGATGGTTGCGCCTTCGGCGCAATGAAGTAAGGATAAAGGCATGCTTTTACTTCTTGCCTCCCCTTGAAGCAAGGGGAGGCACAAGGGCACCGCTAAACTCTAATTTACCTGCCGTTGAGCGAAAAACAGTTCTGGCCGCAATGGGATACAAGGAGGTCCGTCATGGCAAGCACAAAGAAAAAACGGGGCGGTTCCTATGCGCCGGATCACCCCATTGAGCACCGCTTTCCCGACCTTATCGCCTGTATGGACTGGGCAGAGGAAGAGGGCTGTGAAATTGAAAATACAGAGATTTCCGGCGGCGAGCTGGAGGAAAAAACCTTTCAGGGAGAATCCTTTGAAAATGTGGTCTTTACCGGCTGCCGTTTTCAGAAATGCTCCTTCGAAAAATGCAGCTTTATCAATTGTCTCTTTGCAAAATGCGCCTTCCTGAACTGCAGCATGGAAAACAGCTGGTTCAGACAATGCAGGCTGGAAGGTTCCCAGTTCAGAGGCAGCGATTTTACCGGCAGCCAGTGGTACGGTCTGGAAGCTCTGGACAGTTCCTTCCGCTACGCCAATTTCAACCGCGCAGAGCAGGATTGCTGCACCTTGAAGAGCTCTGACTTTTCAGAGGCTTTTTTCGCCGAATGCCAGCTCTCCGGCCTCGGGATCGACGATTCCAAATTTGTGGAAACAGAATTTTTCCGTACAAGTCTCCGCGGCCTTGATTTCAGCACCTCGGCTTTAACCGGAATTCGGGTATCGGAAAGCCGCTCGGAACTTGCGGGAGCCATTGTTTCCTCCCTGCAGGCGTTGGAGCTTGCCCAGCTTCTCGGCATTGAGATCAAGGACTAAAGAGATCCCGCAATCAAATCGGGCAAAACAAATATCAATCTGATTCAAAGGCAGTTATAACATGAAATTATGTAAACTTGAAAGCAATGGTGTTCTCTGTGCGACAGTGGATTCCGAAAACACAGTGATCACGGATCCACAATCGGCACTTGATCTGCTGATGAGTGCAAATTACGATATCGGAACAAAAAATGTCATCCTTTCCAAGCAGCTTGTCACAGAGGATTTCTTTATTCTCAGCACAGGGCTGGCCGGAGAGATTTTACAAAAGTTTGTCAATTACGGCGGCCGTATCGCCATTTACGGCGATTATTCCCGCTATACCAGCAAACCGCTGAAGGACTTCATTTACGAGAGTAATCAAGGAAAAGACGTGTTCTTTGCTTCCTCCTTCGAGGAAGCCGTCCAAAAGCTTACCAAATAATCCGAGATCACAAACAAAGGGCCCCTGGTCATGAGCTTTCCACTCACAGCCAAGGGCTTCTTCATGCAGATCTTTTGCGCTTTTTCAAATAAAACCGACACGATACATTACTTTGCTTCGCTGTTTTGGCCGTTCCTTTTCCCGGCTTTGTTACACAGTTCTCCAAGCCTTTTGACCCCACCGGCGATCACGAAGCCGATCACGATCCCAAGAAAATTGCAGATCAAGTCGTCGATGTCGAAGCTTCTGCCAACAAATACTTGGAGAGACGCTACAACAAGCGGAGCTGCTAAAGATATCAGAAAAGCATTTCTTCGATTTAGCTTTTCAACGACAAACGGAAGAAAAAAACCAAAGGGCAGAAACATTGCAATATTTCCCACGAGCATGTCTTTCACCCAGCCACCGAGCGAAAACTCACCGCTCAGGCATTTCACAAGCGTTGGCTCCAGGTTGATCTCACCCAGCCGAAAAAACGGTTCCATGGATTCCCACCAGCCGAAGGAAATACCGTCATAAACGTGCAGCCAAAAATTTGCCGGCAGTATCACAAGGCTGCACAGGCCTGTCAAATAGCATACAAACAGCAGCCGCACAATTTCTGAAACCCATTTTACAGGGCATTGTCTGCGCTTTAAAAGCACTGCTCTGAAAATACTGTATACGATCCCTACCGCAATGGTGATCGGTACCGCCTGCAAAAAATAGCCCAGGAACGTCCCGCTGTTCATTTCCATCCGAAAGAAATTGTACATAAGTATCTCCTAACCTGGTTTTCTCACATGAGGCCGCTCCGGCCGGCGTCCGAAAGGTCGCGCCTGCTCCGGGAAGGTCAAGTCGTCCGGTTTTTCGTCTGGCAAGGCGAAAAAGCGCAGGGATCCTGGCGGATTTCAAGGCTTTTTAACGCGCTCAAACGGAAAATCAGACAGCAAAACACGCGTGGGGATTTATTCAGTGGTTACTCAAGCCCAGCCTGTGCTGCTGCTCACCTCAAAACAGCGCTTGCCGTTCTGATCCACGGCGCTCCGATAGCTGGTGCTTCCCCAGAAAGATCTGTCCCGATCTTCCAGGTCATAGATCAGCGTTCCTGAAATATCCAGGTCCGACGAAAGGGCCAACAGCCGGTCCAGCAGGGCTTTGGCCGCTTCATCCTCCAGCTTGACGCTGTATTCCACGCTGCTTCGGTCATATTCCTTTGTCTTTTTCCAGGCGCCGGGATCCAGATTTTCCTCCAGATAGGCCTGTGCTTTCTCCAGGATCTCCTGTCTCTTGCTGGACAGATATAACTGCATTGCTGTTACTCCTTCCGTGTTTTCTATTTTCAGCCTTTCGCCATGCTCCAGGAGTAGTGACTGTATGCCGTTTTGAAGCGTCCCCAGGGTTTCTTTTCACCCTTCGCCTTCCAACCTTTCCGACGCTGCCGCGAAGGAAATGGCCCGTGGCGTGCGTATACCGCCAAAACAATAATTCAGAAATTTTTTGGTGACCGCAAGACCCACTTAAGCATTGACTTTTCGGCGCATCAGCGCCCATGACGGTCACTCCCACTCAATGGTGCCGGAAGGCTTCGGCGTCAGGTCGTACAGAACGCGGTTGACGCTCTGGACCTCATGGGTGATGCGCTCGGTGATGTGCTTGAGCAGCGGGTAGGGGATCTCCTCCACGGTGGCGGTCATGGCGTCGGTGGTGTTCACCGCGCGGATGATCACGGGATATTCAAAGGTGCGCCGGCCGTCCTTCACGCCTACGGACTTGAAATCAGGCACGGCGGTAAAATATTGCCATACCTTTCCCTCCAGGCCGTTTTTGGCAAACTCCTCCCGCAAAATAGCATCAGATTCCCGCACTGCCTCCAATCGGTCCCTGGTGATGGCGCCAAGGCAGCGCACACCCAGGCCGGGACCGGGGAAGGGCTGGCGGTACACCATAGTATCAGGCAGGCCAAGAGCCTTGCCCACAACCCGGACCTCGTCCTTATAAAGGAACTTCAAAGGCTCCACCAGCTCAAAATTCAGGTCCTCGGGCAGACCGCCCACATTGTGGTGTGCTTTTACGCCCTTTTCGGATTCGATGATATCGGGATAGATCGTGCCCTGGGCCAGGAACTCTATGCCTTCCTGCTTCTGGGCTTCTTCGGCAAACACCTGAATGAATTCACCGCCGATGATCTTCCGCTTTTTTTCCGGCTCCGCCACGCCGCTGAGCTTATCAAGGAAGCGGTCCACAGCGTCCACATAGATAAGGTTTGCGTCCATCTCGTCGCGGAACACCTTAATTACCTGCTCCGGCTCGCCCTTGCGCAGCAACCCGTGGTTCACGTGAACACACACGAGCTGCTTGCCGATGGCTTTGATCAGCAGGGCCGCCACAACAGAGGAATCTACCCCGCCGGAAAGAGCCAGCAACACTTTTTTCTCTCCTATCCGGACCCGAAGGGCATCTACCTGTTCGTCGATAAAGGCCTGGGCCAGTTCGGGAGTCTCGATCCGCTTCATTTCTTCAGGACGTTTATTGTTTTCCATAGTTCCAGCCTCCTGCTTTATTTCGTCTTCTTCCCGCATATTATACATGAAACCGGTCTTCGGCGCAAGCGCGCGAAGGGAAAGCAACCATCTTTTTGCCCTTGCCCTTATCTAACGCCTAACGACTGATATCTAACAACTGCCTTTTTCCCTCGCGCTTTTTCGGTAGGCCGAGGGCGTAACGCCGTAGTGCTTCTTAAACAGGGAATAGAAATAATTGGAGTTCGTCACGCCCACCTGTTCACTGATACTGTTCACAGGAAGATTTGTGTCGCGCAGAAGCTCCGCCGCCGCTTCTACGCGAACATGGTTCAAATAATCGTTAAAGGACCATGTGGTCACCGCCGTAAAGATCTTTCCCAGATATGCCGGCGAAAGCCCGGCCCGCTCTGCCAGAAGCCGGAGAGAAAGATCCGGATCCGAAAAATTCCTGTCGATGTATTCTTTTGCGTCCAACGCCGCATCGTGATTGCTTCCCTTGCGCTTTTGCTGCATGCTTTTGTGCAGATCACTTAGAAAAGTGTTGAACGCTTTACGCAGGCTTTTCACGTTCTGGCACTTGTCGATCTCTGTCAATGCCTCTGTCAGCTGGGTAAAGGCTTCCGCGTCCTTCTCAAAGAAAAAGGAAAATCTGTCAAGGACCGACATCAGCACGTGTCGAAAGTATATTTTTGCAGACTGGAAAGAAACATTCTGGGTCGCCGCAAGAGCCATATCGAACTCCGCCGCGCAGGCTTCCATATCACCGGCGCGCAAAAATTCGGTGAGGCGCTGGTTCATTCTTGTAAAATACTGCTCTATGCCTATAGGCTCGCTGGTCTCCGAGGAATAGAACACCTTGCCGTATTGCAGGGCGCTCTGGGCGTTGATGGCTATCCTGGCCTGTTCATAGGCTATGTTCACATTCTCCCAGGAGTCCACCACATTGCCGATGCAGATGGTGGTTCCCATCTGGAATTCCTTCTGCATGGTACTGACAATAGTATCGAGCCCCTCTCTGAGCTGATCGCTCAGGACCTGTTCCCGCAGGTTCAAAAGCAGGATGAACCTGTTTTCCCCAAGCCGCAGAAATTCTCCGTCAAGGGCGGAAGCCATCAGCTCCCGGGTAATGTTTTCCAGAGCGTAATAGCAGATAAACTGGTTTTCCTCCGCACTTCCGTCTGAAGGAACGCACTCCATAAGGATTACGGCATAATAGGGACCCGAAAGTGATATGTTGAGATACTCGTACACCTGCCCGGAAGACCGCACCTTTTCCTTGTCCCCCGAAATGATATAGCGTACATACATGTTCCTCGACTCATTATACGATGCAATAAGGCCCTGTTCCAATCGGTCTGCTTTGGAATACATCTCGGTAAAGGCCTTGCTCAAAAGCTCCAGCTCGTTACTCTTTTCCTCGTGGGTGCCGCTGTCTGCAAAGTTTTCGTAAAGCTCCCGAATAGGCCGGTACAAAGAGCCTGAAAGACTTCTTGAAAGGAAATACCCGAAAAGCAGCGTTACAAGAGTCAACGTCAAGGTCAGCGCCGCCATGGTCCCCAGTCCTGTGAACACCGTTCGGTACGGCAAAACATTATAAATGGTCCACCCCGCCTGCCCGGCTCTCGCGTATGACACAAACCGCAGCCCTCCGTTTTCCCGTATGGAAAAGGACCCGGAATCGCCCCCGTTTCGGGGCACCGAAAGAAGCTTCGCCTGTTCTCCGCTTACTACCGTAGAAAAACCGTGCTGGCCGCTTTCCGCATTCATTTCCGCCACCGTGCTTCCCATGCTGTCCTGCATGATAATACGCTGCTCCACCTCGGAGGTCCTGATGGGGAAAAAGGCCTGATAGAAATAATCGTCATTCACGTCTATCACCACAAGGTCCGTAGAGCCGTCAGGCTTGAGCTTCACCGGAAATACAAAGGTATATACCCGCGCGCTTTTTTGAGGCTGTGTATCATAGCTGCTGCCGATTGGGCGAAGGAAGCAAGCGTAGGGCCGGTTTTCCAGATATTCGTAAAGCCTGTCAACATCCAGCATGCCTCCGCTTCCGGCGCTGGCGCTGGAAACGTACCGGTCGCTCAGATCGTTATATAAGGTAATGTACCGCATATAGGGGTTGGCGATCCGCCAGGCCCTGAGCTTGATACCCACCTTTGCTTCCTGCAGCCGGTCCGTTTCCCCGGCCAGCAAAAAGGAAGCCGTATCGGAATCTGCGATAGCCTGGTTTACAACGGCCCTCATGGAATTGTAGAGAATATCCGTGGAGGCGCAGGCCTGCTCCAACTGGCCCACGGTATATTCTGTGGTTTTCGTGACCTGAACGCTGACATACAGAAAAAACAGGGCTATGGTCAACACCAGGGCAATACAGAGCACCGCCAGAAAAACCGTCCACAGATATTTTCGGCTGAGCACATTCCTTTTTCCGCTGATTTTTGGAAGGATCATGATAAAATCCGCCATTTCTTCGATTTCTACTTCTCAGTTTAATATTTCTGAGTCAAAAAAGCAACCTTCCTTTTGATATTTTCAAAAAATTTGAACCAAAGCTTGATTTTTTGGTATTTCAGCTTTCCAAATCCATTTTTTAAAGCTTCTGCATTTTTTGAAGAGCACACGCATCCTTTGAAAAACTCAGAAAAATTTCAGAAAAGCTAAAAATTGAAGAAATGCGAAATTTGTTCAGTTTACAAAAACCAATGCGCTAGTTTATAATCATTTTAACGATGAATTACAGAGCCGCAATGCAGATGAAGTGCCGTCGCGCATCTTGCCGGCGGCCCGGGAAGGATGATGAGGTTCATGAGTAAGCGTTCGGTCGCGATCGTACCGCACCGCAGAGTCAACCCCTTTAAGGAATTGTGGAGAAACAAATTTCTTTACTTTCTGGCTTTGCCCGCTGTGGCGTACACCTTTATTTTCTCTTATATGTCGCTGCCCTATATGGCGATCGCTTTTGAGAAATTCAATTTCAAAACGGGTATTTTCAGCAAGTTTGTAGGCTTTAAGAACTTCGAATACTTCTTTAAGTCGAGTTGGGCCTGGACCATCACCAGGAACACCCTGGTGATCAACATTCTGTTCCTGATCGTCGGCACCGTGTGCGCCGTGGCCCTGGCCATCGTCCTCAACGAGGTTGCCGCCAAAAAGTTTTTGAAGGTTTCCCAGTCCGCCATGCTGTTCCCCTATTTCATTTCTTGGGTCATCGTCAGCTACATGCTTCAGGGCATTCTGGGAACGGACAACGGCCTCATTAACAATATCATTGTTTCCCTGGGTGGAGAACGCGTCAACTTCTACTCCCAGGCAAGCTACTGGTACCCCATTCTGCTGATTCTCAACATCTGGAAAACCACCGGCTACAACGCCATTGTCTACCTTGCCGCCATTACCGGCATTGACGAGGGCCTTTACGAGGCAGCTTATATCGACGGCGCCACCCGCTGGAAGCGCATTCGCTACATCACTCTGCCTCTGCTCATGCCCACCATCTGCATTTTGACCCTGATGTCCATCGGCCGCATCTTCTACGGCGATTTTGGCATGATGTACGCCATCATCCGCGATAACAGTTCTTTGATGCCCATTGCGGAGGTCATTGATACATACGTGTACAGAACCTTTAAAAACACCGGAGATCCCAGCCTTTCTATGGCGGTAGGTCTGTATCAGTCCATTGTGGGCTTCATCCTGGTATTTACCTCCAACTGGATCGTCCGCAGACATTTCCCTGACGGCGCGCTGTTCTGAGGCAGAGTCCGGTACCGCGTGTATCCCTTACTTTTTCAGAAAAGGAGTTTAGTTTATGGCTTCCGATGTTATAAAAACAGCCGCCTCGCCCAAGCGCAGCAACAAGATCAAAAAAAGCACGGGTGAAAAAATCGGCCAATTTTTCATTTACTTTTTTGTCACCCTGTTTGCCGTGGCCTGCCTGATCCCATTTATCCTCGTTATTATCGTATCTTTTACGGAAGAGAAATCCATCACCATCAACGGATATTCCTTTTTCCCCTCGGCTTGGTCGGCAAGTGCCTACAGGCAGCTTTTCTCTCCCTCCTCCTCTGTTCCCAGAGCATATCTGGTAACGGGAATCGCCACGGTGGTGGGCACGATGATCGCCTCTCTGATCACCTTCGGCGCGGGCTATACCCTTGCCAATAAGCAGTGCCGTTACCGCAACGGTCTGTCCCTGTATTTCTACATCACCATGGTATTCTCCGCCGGTATGGTGCCCTGGTACATGATTTCCAAGATGATCGGCTGCTACGACAACATCTGGGCGTTGATCGTGCCCTCTTTGATGTTCTCCCCCTTCAACATGTTCCTGGTCAGAAACTTCGTGCGGGAGGTGCCGGACGCCTTAAATGAGTCGGCCCGAATAGACGGCGCGGGAGAAGTGAGAATTGCCTTTACCATTTACTTCCCCTTGTGTATGCCGGTGCTGGCCACCATCGCCCTGTTCTATGCCATCGGCTATTGGAACAACTATTTTAACTGCGTCATGCTCATCAACGACCAGAAGTACTACAACCTGCAGATGATGCTTTTGAAGATCCAGTCCGAGATCACCGCCATGTCCAAGGTGGCACAGGGCGCCGCCAGAAGCAATCCTCCCAGAGAAAGCTTCAAGATGGCCACCTCTGTGGTCACCATGGGCCCCATCATTCTGCTGTATCCCTTCCTGCAGAAGTATTTTGTAAAGGGCATGGTCATCGGCGCTGTAAAGGGCTGACCCAGGCTTCGCTATTGTTCCATAGAATACTATTTAAGAAAGCCCATGGGCTTTCTTACCCCGGACAGTCCGGGGTAAGAGCACGAAAGCGCTCACGCTGCAAAAAGGTTTTCAACGCGGGCACTTTTCAAATTCCCACCTTACTTCGGTTTTTACAGGCTCAGCCTGATAAAAACAATATTATTCTCTATGAAGGAGACGAAACACATGAAGAGTACAAAGAAGATCCTTGCTCTGCTTCTGGCGCTGGCCATGATGGTCACTCTGTTTGCCGCATGCGGGAACAATGAAACCACCAGCAGCACTCCCGCAGCAAGCAACAGCACACCGGAAAGCACGCCTGCTTCCTCCGATGTTGCTTCCACCCCTGAGGATGACGGCACCGTTCATCCCTGCCGCATCGTTCAGCCCGGCACTCTGGCCACCGAGTATGACCAGGGCATTGCGGACGTCAACGCCAAGCTGAAGGAAGACGGTGTGAACATCGAGGTTTCCGTTCAGCGTATTCCGTGGGATTCCTACGCCGAGAAGCTGAACCTGATGCTCACCACCGGCGAGCCCTTCGAGCTGCTCCACGTCATGCAGGACGTGAAGAACCTGTCCGCCATTGCCGGCATGGACGCCATCATTCCTCTTGACGGCCTGCTGGAAAAGTATCCGGACCTGGTTGCCAAGTTCACCGACAACGAATGGCTGGGCGCTGTTTACAACGGCGACCATTATGCAGTTCCCTGCTCCTGGCACAGCTTCGACAACACCATGGCATACATGACTCTGCGTACCGACGTCATGAAGGCTGTGGGCTATGACGAGTTCCCCGCCGATAGCGTTGACGACGTCATCGACCTGATGAAGAAGTCTCAGGACTACATTCTGGAAGAAACCGGC
>CAZNZS010000076.1:0-11514 GCA_964577585.1 uncultured Acutalibacter sp. | reverse complement strand
GCAGCACTAACAGAAAAGCGGAAACTCTTGCCTTTCTCGCCTTCGGCTCGGTCAGTTCGCAGCTTGTGTCCCACTGGGACACGCTCACCCCTGAAAGGGGAGGAGGGCCATGCGATAGCATGGCGGAGGGGTTTTGCTGCCGCAACTGCAGAACCCCCCAGTCATGGCGTCTCGTCTTCGACTCGGGTGCTGTGTGCCAGTGGCACACGTTCAGCACCGACCGTAACGAAGTGAAGACCAGTTCGCGTCAACGTGCCACCGGCACGTGCTCACCGCCATGACAGCCCCCCTTTCAGGGGTGAGCGAGCGCAGAAAGCTATAGCTTTCTTGGCGCATTATGTGCGAACCGACCGAACCGAAGGCGAGAAGGCCAAGAGGCGGGTGCTAAACTACAATTTATCTATGTAACCTTCGGTCAGGATTTTCGCTGTATGCCAGTACAAGCTGCCTTCCCGATTTCTGCCGCGCACCGCTCTTCAAAACCTTCGCAGTTCTTCTCTGTGAAGAAAGATTCTTACCTGTGTCCCCATTCCTTTTTCAGAGCTGATCTTTACCGGGGTATTCAGCTGATCCAAAATCTCTTTTGCAAGGTACAGCCCCAGACCGGAGGCGGATTTGTCCTGCCGGCCGTTAAAGCCCGTGAAGCCCCGCTCGAACACCCGGGGAAGGTCCTCCGGCGAGATGCCTATGCCGGTGTCGTCAATCACCAGGATCTCCGGTTTTTCCACATAGATGGACACACCGCCTTCGTTTGTATACTTCAGGGCGTTGGAAAGGAATTGCTCTATGGCGAATAGAAGCCATTTTTCATCGGTGACTGTCACAGCGTCGAAGTCTTCCAGGCTGAGAGTAAGCTTCTTGTAAATAAACTGGGGCGCGAATTTTTTCACGGCCTGCTTCACGATATCGTGGACCCTGCAGGATTCGAGCTGAAGGTCCGAGTGGAGGCTGGAAAGCCGCAGATACCCCAGAACCATTTCCACATACCGTTCCACCTGGAAGATCTCCTGTAAAAGTGCTTCTCCCGTTTCCTCAGAGGAAGACTGCAAAATGAGCCGCATGGCGGCAAGAGGCGTTTTGATCTGGTGGACCCAAAGGGTGTAGTATTCCAGCATATCCTGCCTTTGAGCCGCAAAGGCGTTTCCCGTTTCCTTGAGGGTATCGCACAGCAGAGAAAGAGAATCCTTCAGGATCGTTTCGGGATATGTTCCGGAAAAATCCGGTACCTCCCAAAGAGCGGGAAGGTTTTCGAGAAGCTGCCGGAAGCCCAGAACCTTTCTGCGGTAAAGAAGAAAATCCGGAATGGCAAAGCACAGGGCGACCACGAACAGGATCATAAAGACGTAAATAAGCGGGTCGGCGGGAAGATCGTAGAGATAAAAAAGGAAAGCGGCAGAAAGGGCCATCACCAGCCCGCACAGCAGTGCTGTTTTCCTGTCCTTGAGATATGAGAAAAGAAGATGCATCAAGCTTGCCTCCCTCGTTTCATTTTGAAAACAGTATACTACAGTTTCTTTTCCGGAGCAATGCGTAAAAGCAGAGGAAAAATAGCGGGTATATCCGTGCTTTTTGTGGCCCGCCGTACTTGACAAATATATGTCAAACAGCTATACTCAAAGCAAGAGAAAACAGTCCCTCGGGCTTTTACAAAACAATAAATCTACCGGGAGACAAAAGCAAAAGGAGAGATCTTCATGGGCTTTTTAACTGGAAAGACTGCGATCATCACCGGCGCCGGCCGGGCGGTGCTCAGCGACGGCAGATGCGGTTCTATCGGCTACGGCATTGCCACCGCTTACGCAAAAGAGGGTGCGAACCTTGTTATCACAGGGCGGAATGTAAAGAAGCTTGAGGACGCCAAGGAAGAGCTGGAGCGCCTCTACGGCATCAAGGTGCTTACCGTTCAGGCCGATGTCAATGCCGGTGCTGACAACGAAACCGTTGTAAACAATGTGGTAAAACAGACGGTCGATACCTTCGGCGGCATCGATGTGCTCATCAACAACGCCCAGGCTTCCGCTTCCGGCGTTACACTGGCCGACCATACAGTAGAGCAGTTTGATCTGGCTCTTTATTCCGGTCTGTATGCCACCTTCCATTACATGAAGGCCTGCTATCCTTATCTGGCAAAGTCCAAGGGCTCGGTGATTAACTTTGCCTCCGGCGCGGGCCTGTTCGGCAATTACGGCCAGTGCGCCTATGCCGCCGCCAAGGAAGGCATCCGCGGCCTTACCCGTGTGGCTGCTACCGAATGGGGCAAAGATGGCATCAACGTGAACATCGTCTGCCCCCTGGCCTGGACGGCTCAGCTTGAGCAGTTCCAAAACGCCTATCCCGATGCCTTCAAGCAGAACGTCAAGATGCCCCCCATGGGCCATTACGGCGACTCCGAGCAGGAGATCGGCCGGGTCTGTGTGCAGCTTGCTTCTCCTGACTTCAAGTATATGACCGGTGAGACCATCACCCTGGAAGGCGGCATGGGCCAGCGCCCCTGAGGCTTTCGAAAGAATATTGCTGCGGCGGGCTTACAGTTCGCCGCAGTTTTTCGTGTCCGCTGCATTTTTCGCTTTCCGGGATTTTGCCGGGAGCCGCCTTGATTTTTCTTTCGGATTTCCCTATAATGAAAACAAATGCCGCAAGAGCTTGAGAAACCGCAGAGGAACGTTTATGGAATTAAAGATAAACGAACAGGGCCGGGAATTAAAATTCCACGGGACCTATGGGTTCCCGGTATACGGGGACAGAAAAAAGCTTTCTTCCTATGAAACGGGCTCTTTCCCGTGGCACTGGCACAACGAATTGGAATTTACCTATGTGTTTTCCGGAAAGATAGAATACAGGGTAAACGACAGCAGTTATCTGCTTTGCGGGGGAGATGGGCTTTTCTGCAACGCCGATGCGATGCACACGGGCGCCATGCATGAGGGCGGTGACTGCGACTATCTTTCCGTCACCGTACATCCGCGCTTTATATCAGGTTATGAGGGCAGCGCGATCAGAAGCAAATATGTGGACAGCATTGTAAAGAGCCCGGCGCTTTCTTCCCTGAAGCTCAGTAAGGAAGTGGAGTGGCAGCAGGCGATCATGGAAAATCTGCTTTCCATATACAAGCTGCTTCTTAAAAAACCGGAGCTGTATGAGCTGCGCATTCAGCAGCTTTTTCTGGAGGCCTGGGCGGAACTCTATTCCCACCATGTGGACGCTGTGGAAAAGGCCCCGGCAGAGGATCCGGAAAAAATCAGAAGGCTTCGTACCCTGCTTACCTTTCTTCACAGCCATTACAGGGAGAAGATCACACTTTCCGACGCGGCGCGGCAGGTGAATCTCTGCACCAGCGAATGCTGCCGGTTTTTCAAACGGCAGATGGGGGTGTCCCTTTTTGACTATCTGCTGGAATATCGGATAGAGCAGGGGATAGAGCTGCTAAAGGCCGGATGCACGGTAACGGAGGCGGCTGAAAAAAGCGGCTTTGCAAGCCCTGCGTATTTTGCCAAGGTGTTTCGGGGCAGAACAGGACGTTCGCCCAGCCAATACAGAAAAGAAAGCAGATCAAATTGAAAGGAAGCGAAAAAATGACAGACCGGTTTGACGAAAATTTCCTCTTGTCTACGGAGACAGCCAGGAAGCTTTATCATGAATACGCGGCGTCCATGCCCATCGTGGATTACCACTGTCATGTGAGCCCCAGGGAGATTTGGGAGGACAAGCGGTTTGAAAACATCGCGCAGCTTTGGCTTTCCGGAGATCATTACAAATGGAGGCTGATGCGGGCAAACGGCGTGGATGAGCGATATATCACGGGAGACGCTCCCGACAGGGAGAAATTCCAGAAGTTTGCCGAGCTGCTTCCTCGGGCTGTGGGGAACCCTATGGTACACTGGTGCAGAATGGAGCTCAAGAACTATTTCGGGTATGACGGGATCCTGAACGGCGATATGGCCGGGGAGATCTGGCGCGTCTGTGAAGAAAAGCTCAAAGAGAAGGACAGCAGCGTCCGCGGCCTGATCCGAAAGAGTCATGTCAAATTTATCGGCACGACCGATGACCCCGCCGACACGTTGGAATATCACGAAAAGCTGAAGAATGACCCTTCCTTTGAAACCGTTGTGGCTCCCACCTTCCGTCCCGACAAGGCGCTGAACCTGGAAAAGGAAGGCTGGGGAGAGTATGTTTCCCTGCTTTCCAGGGTTGCGGGTGTAGACATTACAGACCTCGATTCCATGGAGGAGGCGCTCAGGCGGCGAATGGACCGGTTTGAAGCCATGGGCTGCCGGGCCAGTGACCATGGCCTTGACAGGGCAGTCTGTGTACTGACACAGCGCGATGAAGCGGATCGGGTGATGAAGCGCTGTCTGGCGGGAGAAGCTGTCTCTATAGAGGAAAGCGACAGCGTGAAGACGGCGCTGCTCCTGTTCTGTGCCGAAGAATACAAGAAGCGGGGCTGGGTGATGCAGATCCACTACAACTGCATGCGCAATCCGAATTCCGGAAAATTCAGGCAGCTCGGCCCCGATACCGGTTTTGACTGCATTGGCCCGGATAACGGCAGCGCCGCCTTGGGAAGGCTTTTGAACGCCCTGGAAGAGAAAGAAGCTTTGCCGAAGCTTGTACTTTACAGTTTGGACGGCGGCGACAACCGTTTCCTTGATACGCTTGCAGGCTCCTTCCAGGACGGCTCTTATCCCGGAAAGCTGCAGCACGGCAGCGCCTGGTGGTTCAACGATACAAAGGCCGGGATGGTTTCCCAGCTCACCTCTCTGGCGGAAACCGGGCTGCTGGGGAATTTTATCGGCATGCTCACCGATTCCCGCAGCTTTTTAAGCTATGCCCGCCATGAGTATTTCCGCAGGATTCTGTGCGATCTAGTGGGCGGCTGGGCGGAAACCGGAGAATGCTTTGGCAGCGTGGAGGAGCTTGGAAAAGTGATACAGGACATCTGCTATAACAATGCCGTTCGCTATTTTGGATTGGAGGGAAAACTGTGAAGATGAAGATGTCCTTCAGGTGGTACGGAAAGGACGATCCCGTATCTCTGGAATCGATCGCGCAGATACCGGGCATGCGCTCCATCGTGTCCGCCGTGTACGATGTAAAGCCCGGTGAGGTCTGGCCGGAGGAAAGCATTTCCTCCATCAGCAAGGCCTGTCAGGAAAAAGGGCTTATTTTCGATGTGGTGGAATCCATTCCGGTCCATGAGGATATCAAGCTCGGCAGAGGAAATGTCGGGCAGCTTCTGGAAAACTACAGGGAAAACATCCGGCGCTGCGGCAGGCATGGAATAAAATGCGTGACCTACAATTTTATGCCTGTGTTTGACTGGACCCGCACACAGCTGGATAAAAGGGCTCCGGACGGCTCCACAAGCCTTGTGATGTACTGGGATCAGCTCAAGGGTCTGGATCCGCTCAAGGACGATATCAAGCTGCCCGGCTGGGATTCCAGCTACACTCAGCAGGAGGTGCGCGAGCTTATTGCGGCTTACGGCGAGCTTGGGGAGCAGGGACTTTGGAAAAATCTGGAATGCTTTTTGCGGGAAGTGGTCCCGGCAGCGGAAGAAGCGGGCGTGCGTCTTGCGATTCATCCGGATGACCCGCCGTACCCCATTTTCGGCCTGCCCCGCATCGTCACCTGCGAAGAAAATCTCGACAGGCTGCTGTCCGTTGTGGACAGCCCTGCCAACAGCCTTTGCCTGTGCACGGGAAGTCTTGGCTGCGCAAAGACAAACAATGTGACGGCCATGGTGCGAAAGTATGCCGCCATGGACCGGATCGCCTTCATGCATATCAGGAATGTGCAGCTGATGGAGGATGGCTCTTTTGAGGAAAGGGCCCATCTTTCTTCCTGCGGAAGCCTTGATCTGTACGAGATCGTAAAGGCGTTGGCCGACGCCGGCTATCAGGGCTATGTTCGCCCTGACCACGGCAGAATGATATGGAACGAAACGGGCAAGCCGGGATACGGCCTTTATGACCGGGCCCTGGGCGCCTGTTATCTCAACGGCTTGTTTGAAGCCTGTGAAAAAGGGAGAAAGCAATGAAGCAAAATGTGTTGAATACCGATCTCAGCGGAAAGGTGGCGGTGGTCACAGGTGCGGGCGGCGTGCTCTGCAGCAGCTTTTCCAAAGCCCTGGCCAGAGCCGGCGCAAAGGTGGCTTTGCTCGACCTGAACGTGAAAGCCGCCGAGGCGGTGGCGGAGGAGATCCGTGGGGAAGGCGGCAGCGCGGCAGCGTATGAGTGCAACGTCCTGGAAAAAAGCTCCTGCCTTGCCGCCGCGGAAAGAGTTTCAAAAGAGCTCGGCCCCTGCGATATTCTGGTAAACGGCGCCGGAGGAAACAACCCCAGAGCCACCACAGACAAGGAATATTATGAGCCCGGCGATCTGGACGATGAAACAAAGAGCTTTTTTGATTTGGAGCCGGAAGGCGTGAGCTTCGTTTTTAATCTGAACTTCCTCGGCACGCTGCTCCCCACCCAGGCCTTTGCAAGGCAGATGATCGGGAGGATGGGCTGCAGCATTTTGAATATTTCCTCCATGAACGCCTTTACGCCCCTGACAAAGATCCCCGCCTATTCCGGGGCAAAGGCCGCGATTTCTAACTTTACTCAATGGCTTGCGGTCCATTTCTCAAAGGTGGGGATCCGGGTAAACGCCATTGCTCCCGGTTTCTTTTCCACAAAGCAGAACGCCCAGCTTTTGTGGAACCCGGACGGCACGCCGACAGCCAGGACCGGAAAAATTCTGGCGGCTACGCCCATGGGGCGCTTCGGGGAGGCCGAAGAACTGGAAGGAAGCCTTTTGTTTTTGCTGAATGAGAAAGCGGCGGGCTTTATCACCGGCGTCGTTTTGCCTGTGGACGGCGGATTTTCCGCTTATTCCGGAGTTTGACAGAATTAGAATAGCAAAGAAAAGCGTGGAAGGCCCGGAAAAGACCTTCCACGTTTTTATGTTTTGAACTTTTTATGCTGCCTCAGGACCCGATCATCCTTTTCTCTGGCGGGCAAGCCATTCCAGCAGGGAAACTTCCTTTCCGTTCAGGATAACGGGCTTGCCGTCAAAGTCCGTGCGGCAGTCGTTGTTGAGCAGGGGAATCCAGGCAAAATGCCCCAGATACTCGAAAGGCTCTCCCTTTTCATCCCGGAAGCCTTCGTGAATATCCCGAATGCAGTCCCAGAAAGTGAAGTGGACGTTTTTCGCCCCGGCGGCAATCAGGCGGTGGTAGGTGGGAAGCACGCTGTCCTCCGGCTTTACCACCGGATCGTTTTTCGCATGGGTGAACCAGATGGGAAGATCCCGAATGCCCAGAAGCTGTTCCTCCGTAATGGTCTCGTCGTACAGCGCCTCGCACACAGGGAACGCCGCCGCAAAGATATCGGGATAGTCCAGGATCATTCTCATGGTCATAAAGCCGCCGTTGGAATCCCCGCCGATGTAGATCCTGCTCCGGTCAACGCCCGGGTTCCTTTCCACGAACTCGTCGATCAGGGCTTTCAGGGCTTCCCCATAGATGCTTTTGCCTGTACGCCCGTATTCGCCGGTGCCGTCGTTCATCCAGAAGGTCTTTGTCTGGGGAGCAAGCACATAGGCGCCTCCAAAAATTTTCTGGATCTTCGGGGATGCCAGATTCGTCACCTTGTTTGCCGCGTATGCCACGGTGGGGTCCGTGCCTCCTTCTCCCGCACCGTGCAGCCAAACAAGCAGGGGCCTGGGAGCGGCACTTATTTCCTGGGGGACAAAATATCCGTAGTTAAGGGACTCCCGGAAAGAAGAGGAAGCGTTGCGGAACACAGAGATCTCCGGCATACGGTTTTCCAGCAGAAAATCATAAGAAAGCCCGGTGAGAACGGTTTCCTTCCCCTGAATAGGCTTTGTCTGGGTTACAAAATGCCGGGGATGAATAAACACATTCAAGCCGTCAGGCGCGGAGACCAGTGCGGACAGAGGCGTTGACGGACCGTATTCCAACTCCAACGTCAGATAGTCGCCTTCGTCCTGCCTGTTCCCTGTACGGTCGGAGGGATAGGCGCCGCAAATAGAAAGGTAGCCCCGGCTGGGCTCTCTGTCGTCCGTTGCCATCCAGCTTTTGGGAAGCAGCATCACCTCTCCCTTGTCGTTCAGCCGCTCCACATACACGGAAAAGCTGTCCGGAGAAACCTCCCGCACCTTTTCGGGGAGGGGCAGGATCAGTTTTGTAATGTAAGGTCCGTAATCTGTGACCCTTGTCAGTGCGTAATATCCTCGTGCCATAGTATTCGTCCTTTCATTTTGTTTTGTTTCACCGCGGAAATATGCAGTGATCTTCTTGTGGGATCAGGCATCCTTTTCATTTTCTCGGGGCTTTTCCCGATGGGGCATGCTCTTTCCGAGGGCCGCGATCAGGATGGAAACCAGAGGATTGATCCAGCCGAAGAAGGTAAAGGGACCGTATTGCCAGGCGGAAACGCCGAGCATTCCTTCGGTAAATCCGGCTCCCGTGCTATAGGGAACGATGCCGCCGAAAACAGTTCCGGCGTCTTCCAGAGCCCGGCTGAGATTTTGGGGCTTCAGCTCCCGTTCCTCATAAAGCGGGCGGAACAGCCGACCGGCCATGATAATTGCCACATACTGCTGACCTGTACCGAGAAGGATCCCCCACGCGGTGAGCACGGTTGCGATGATCAGGCCGCGATCGCTCTTTACATGGCTTACGATCTTCTTCAGTATGGAAGAAGCCATGCCGGTGCGTTCAAAAATGCCGGCAAAGCTGAGGGCGATCACCATAAGAGCCACTGTGCGCATCATGCTCAGGATCCCGCCGCGATTTAGAAGAGTGTCCACCGTGTCAACGCCCGTCGAGGCCGCAAAGCCGCTCATCATGGCCTGGAAAAGCTGGGGTACCGGTACGCCCTGCAGGAAGACTGCTGCGATAAAGCCCAGAGCCGACGCGCCGATCAGACCGGGAAGAGCGGGAATGCGACAGATCACCATGATAAGCACCAGCAAAGGCGGAAGAAGCAGCAGGGGGTGGATCACGAACTGCGATTGCAGCGTTTCCAGTGTTTGAGAGATCTGCGCCGTATCCGCGGAGCCCTTGCTGTAAACAAAGCCCAAAATGCCGTAAAGGAGTATGCAGATGATGTAAGTGGGTGTGGTGGTGACCGTCATATGGCGGATATGGTCAAACAGATTTGCTCCCGACACGGAGGGCGCAAGATTTGTGGTATCGGACAGGGGAGACATTTTATCTCCGAAATAGGCACCCGAAACGATGGCACCCACCGTGATGGCATCCGGAATGCCCAGCGCGTGGCCGATGCCAAACAGCGCGACGCCCACGGTTCCGATGGTGGAAAGAGAACTGCCGATGGCGAGGGAAACCAGGGAGCAGAGCAGCAGCGCCGTCACCAGGAAAAGCTTAGGCGAAATGATCTGAAGCCCGTAAAAAACCATGGTGGGTATCACTCCGCCGGCCATCCAGGTGGAGATCAGGATCCCGATGGACATGATGATGAGCAGGGCGGGAAGCGCCTGGGAAATGGCCGCGGTAATGCCGTTGAGCATTTCCTGCCAGGTGAAGTGATGGAAAAAGCCGACCGTGGCAGCCAGTATGGCGGCGATCAGCAGCGGAATATGCGGCGCCGTTCCAAGCCCTGCCGTCATGGACACCACCAGGAAAAGAAGGACGAGAAACAGGATCACCGACGGCCAGAAGCCCACAGGAGCAGGAGCTTTCTTTTCTTTTTTTCTTGTCATAGGGATCGCTCCAATCTATCCTGTCTTATTCCGTAACGTGCCCGGAGCTTACGCCTTCCACGGCGTGATCCAGCGGGAGCCATTCCATGGCTTTCAGGATATAAGTGTCCCAGAACTGCCATTCGTGGCCGCCGGGGCCTTCCTCCCAGGTGACGTCAAAACCCAAAGAAATCAGATGATCCCGGAATGCGTGATTTGGATGGATCAGGTGATCCTCTGTACCGCAGGCCATATAGAATTTTGGCTTTTCCGCAAGCTTTGCGACCTGCTCCGCCAGATGATCGTAGTCATTTTCTCCGCCCTTTACCTTGTCAAGGTCGCCGAAAACCGATTCATAATAGCCCCGATTGGTCATTAAGAAATCGGTGTATTCCTTGTTCTCGGGCAGACTGTCCAGAATGAGGGCTGAAGACAGCACGCAAACGGCGCCGAAGGTCTCCGGGTGCTGCAGGGCATTT
Organism: uncultured Acutalibacter sp.; assembly: GCA_964577585.1. Taxonomy (GTDB): domain Bacteria; phylum Bacillota; class Clostridia; order Oscillospirales; family Acutalibacteraceae; genus Acutalibacter. The sequence goes on along the minus strand of CAZNZS010000076.1, from coordinate 1,327 downwards.
ACGATGGAGCCAAAACCGCCCATGGAAAGGCCGCCGATGAAGGTGTCTTCCCGCTTGCGGGAAAGAGGGAAACTCTTCCGGGTAAACTCCACCAGATCCTCTGAAATGAAAGACCCGTACATGGCGCTTGATTTTTTGTGATTTACATAAAAGGCGTTGTCGCCGGAGGGCATAACCACTGCGAGATTTCGTTCCTGGGCCCATGACTGCACTCTGGTGCCGGAAACCCAATCGGTGTAGTTTCCGAAAATGCCGTGGAGCAGATAAAGTGTCTTAAAGGGCTTTTCCTCGGGCTGAGGCTGCCCGGGAAAGAGCACCTTATCTGTCGGCAATACCACCTGAATGGGAACGGTGCGCATCAAGGACTTGGAAAAGAAGTTGCATTGCAAAAGTGCCATAAAAATCCCTCCTAAGAACTGTTTTTTTCAGTATATCGGAAACGGAGAAAAAAAGCAAGCAGGCTTCATGATTTCACAGGGCGTCTTTGCCATAAAAAAACTTGTGACGCGAATGAGCTTGTGGTATCCTGTTAAAAGATAAGGAGGAAGGAATATGAAGCCATTGATCGGCATCGTTTCGCTGTATGACGAGTTTAAGGAAAGCCTCTGGATGCTTCCTGGATATGTTCGCGGTCTGGAAGCGGCGGGAGCAGCCGTTGTGATACTGCCCTTGACAGAAGGTAAGGAAGCCCTTTCCAAATATGCTGCCCTGTGCGACGGATTCCTGTTCCCCGGCGGCCACGATCTTGCCCCGGAACTGTACGGAGAGCAAAAAAGCGAGCTTTGCGGCACGGTCTGCCCGGAACGGGACAATATGGAGCGCCTGTTTTTTCCCATGGTGCTGGAAACGGGAAAGCCTTTCTTGGGCATCTGCCGCGGGGTGCAGCTTATCAATGCTCTTTTGGGAGGTACGCTGTATCAGGATCTGCCCGCTCAGCACGAAAGTGAGGTAAACCACCACGAAACGCCGCCCTACGATAAGCCTGCCCATCTGATCAGGATCGAAAAGGATTCTCCGCTGTATGCGGCGGTGGAACAGGAAGAGATGTGGGTCAACAGCTACCATCACCAGGGCGTAAAGACGCTGGGAAAGGGGCTGGAAATTGCCGCCGCCGCGTCAGACGGGATCGTGGAGGCTCTGTATCTGCCCGGTCACCGTTTCGCGCTGGGGGTCCAGTGGCACCCGGAGTTTTCCTATGAGAGCGATGAAAACAGCAGAAAGATCTTCGCGGCTTTCGTGAATGCCTGCAGCGGAAAGTGAAATTGTAGTTTGGCACTTGCCAGAGAAGCTTCCCCTTGAGGGGAAGCTGTCATGCGTCAGCATGACT